>DWYL01000014.1 GCA_019118685.1 Candidatus Blautia merdipullorum | reverse complement strand
CCGGAAAGAAGCCACGATATCATCAATGGTGTATTCCACACCGGTCCGCTCCAGATCATTGATAATACCTTGTAACCGCGTCATCTCCCAATTCGTCTGGTCACGTATCAGCAGAAGACGCGCTTTACATTCAGACTGTGTTGAAATAAGCAGACTGCCGGTGGAGTCGTCCCACTCGGAAGGCATGATCCGATAAGAAGTCTTGATGAGCCGTGTCAGTCTGTAATGAATAATTTGATAACTTAATACGCCCTTTTTTCCTTTTACGCTCGATGGGCGGAATTTCAATTTAATGGATGCCATATTTCTTTTCTATATTATGGTTTTGTTATTCAAAACGAATATAGCAATATGGCATCAGGTACACTGTTGCACCTCCGGTTATTCTATCCTTCTATCTCGCTCAGTTCCAACCAGCGCATGGTCTTTTCATCAATCAAATCATTCAGTTCCGGCAACCGTTTGGATTTCTCCGTCAGTTCCTCCACTCCCAGCGTACCGCTGCAAAGGGCGGCTTCTATATCGGCCTTCTCCTGCTCCAGCCCGGCTATTTCTTGTTCCAGCTGCTCGAACTCTTTCTTTTCCTTGAAAGACATTTTCCGCTTGTCATTCAGGCGCACGCGGGCGGTCTTTTCCTCTTTTGGCTTTTCCGCCTCTTTCTCGCGCTGCTCTTTCGCCTCGCGCCAGTCACGATAATCGGAGTAGTTACCCGGAAAATCACGAATGTCTCCCTGTCCCTTGAATACCAGCAAGTGATCTACCACCTTGTCCATGAAATAACGGTCGTGGCTTACTACGATTACACAGCCCTTGAAGTTCTGCAAATATTCTTCCAATACCTGAAGGGTGATGATATCGAGATCGTTGGTAGGCTCATCCAGCACCAGGAAGTTGGGATTACGCATCAGCACCGTACACAGGTACAGGCGGCGGCGTTCTCCCCCACTCAGTTTATATACATAACTATGCTGTGTTTCGGGGGTAAACAGAAAATGTTGCAGGAACTGGGATGCGGTCAGCTTCTTGCCATTTCCCAATTCGATGACTTCGGCAATATCCTGCACCACGTCGATGACCTTCATTTGCTCGTCAAACTTCAGGCCGTCCTGAGAATAGTATCCGAAACGGACTGTCTCACCGATATCCAGTGTTCCACTGTCCGGCTTCTGTTCGCCCATCAGTATTTTAATGAATGTGGACTTTCCCGTACCATTGTTTCCCACGATGCCCATCTTCTCATAACGGGCAAAGATATACGAGAAATCTTCCAGAATCTTCAAATCACCGAAACGCTTGTACAGATGATCCGCCTCAAAAATCTTGGAGCCGATGTAAGAGGCTTTCATATCCAGTTTCACATTGCCATCGTTGAAACGCTGCTTCGCCACTTTCTCCAGTTCGTAGAAAGCTTCTTCCCGATAACGCGCTTTATGTCCGCGTGCCTGAGGCATACGGCGCATCCACTCCAGCTCTGTGCGGTACAGGTTATTGGCACGGGCTATTTCGACATTGGTCGCCTCGATACGCTCCTGCCTCTTTTCCAAGTAATAGCTGTAGTTCCCTTTATATGAATAAACCTGCTGATTGTCTATCTCGATAATTTCAGAGCAGACGCGGTCCAGGAAATAACGGTCGTGCGTCACCATGAGCAGACTGATGTTTCCCCGGCCGAGATACCCCTCCAGCCACTCCGTCATATCCAGATCAAGATGGTTGGTAGGCTCGTCCAAAATCAGGAAATCGGGCTCGGTTATCAGCACATTAGCCAAAGCCACCCGTTTCAACTGACCTCCGGAAAGATGTTTGATCTGCTGGCTGAAATCCCGGATTTTTAATTGAGAAAGGATTTGTTTCGCCTTCCGTTCATAATCCCATGCCTTTTCGTGCTCCATCCGTGCCAACAGCTCTTCCAGTCCCGGATTGCCTTCGGTTTCCATGCAGCTTTCATATTCTTTGATGAGTTCCACCGTGCTGTTTCCGTGATAGAAACAGGCTTCGAGCACGGTCAGGTCTTCGGGATAATGTGGGTCTTGCTCCAAATAGCCCACCCGCAGATCACGACGAAAGACGATGCTTCCTTCATCATATCCCTCCTTACCGGCTATTATATTAAGTAAGGTAGTCTTGCCTGTACCGTTCTTTGCTATCAGACCGATGCGTTGTCCTTCGGCCACTCCAAATGAAATCTTCCGGAACAATACCAAGTCACCGAATGATTTGGTAAGCCCGTCTACTTGCATATATGGGGTCATTATTTGTCTATTTATTTAAATCATCCAACACTGCCTCCGCCTCTCGCTTAATTTTCCTGAATTCAGATTTCAAGTCGCAGGGGAGTCCCTTTTTAGCTTTTCCCCACACCAGTGCGGCAGGGTCCAGCACCATATCCGAACACATAAACTGCAAGGCGGGATATTCTTTCTGTCCCTCAATGACAGTCACCCATTCCATACCTTCCATCTCATTCACCAGAATGGCTCCGAAGGCAATACCGAAATTCTCCCACGCCATACGCTGCTGGGTCTGGAAACGTCCGCTGTCCATTACTTGCTGTATACTGTCAATATCGCTCTCCGACGCAGTAAAATCCTTGGTGAGTTGCTTTTTAATCGCGGTAGAAGCCCACTCAAAGGCGGTGTTCACCTCCCCGATTTCCAAAACACGGATCGGAATGATCTCACGCGGGTGACTTACACCTTCTTTGCGGATCTGTAAAGACCGGATGATTTCTTCTGCCGGATGCTTGTCTCCTCCTTTGGACACGGTAAAAGAACATTCGAAAGAGAGATTCTCCTCTCCTGTCATCCAGATATGAGTGGTGTACCAGGCGCCTTCTTCCTGAAAAGTTTCCGCGCTGTAAGCACAATCCCACTTGCCCACTTTCACCAGGGCGGAAGAGGTATTTTCTTTCAATTCGTATGCGATGCACTGCGGACCATAGTCAGCTGCTTCATCCTTATAAGCCGATATGCGGAAATTACC
>DWYL01000104.1 GCA_019118685.1 Candidatus Blautia merdipullorum | reverse complement strand
AATTTTCCTCATAATTTACGTTTATATTAATGTAGCTAAACACAACCATTTCTCATCTCTTCTGACGGCGAAATCCCTGTTGGGGCGTTCCAATTCTTAAACGACGATGAATGGCTTCCGGTATTCCGTTTCCGCCTGAAAAAATTCAAGCAGTGAACTCGGCTGAATATCCGGTCAGGCAGTATTTATTCAAGTCACTTCCATAATTACTCAGATTGAATCTCTGGATGAACAGAGTGCCAAAGTCATCTGGAAGATGATGACTAAAGACGTAGAATTCATGCCCTGCATTTCCAAACAGATCGAGGGAGTATGTAAAGCTACGGTATCTGAATGCTGTTCCCTTTCCAGAAGTGGGATCTGGACAACTTCCTGTTTCTATGCGGCAGTATCCACTGCTTCCGGAACCTCGCAGGCTTTTTTACGTAAAGTCCGGACGTGATAGTAAAATGTGCTGACAGGAACCCTGTTTTCTAAGCACCATTGGCGGTCGGTAAACCCACTGGATCTGCACTGGGTAATTAGGTTTAATCAATGTTCATCATTTAAAGTTGTACTCATTTGATTCAGCTTCTCTAACGTGAGATTTTGGAGTAATCGGGTACAACAAAAGTAACACGAGATGTGAGATAAAGCATAACTTTTGCAACTCCGAGAACCGGATAGGAAGTGAATTACGCCAAGTATCTGAAGTATCTCACAAAAGTTGAAGTTTGACTATCCGGTTGATTATAAAGCGCTTACATTGTTCATAGTGAAGTAGTGGAAAGCCTGCCGGCAGTCCACCGGTGGATCACGGAAGGTATTCTATCAGTTCATATACCCGGTCTTTTGTCCACTCCGCGCCCACCAGATTATACTCCATAGGGGCAAGACTGCCGCCCTCATACTGGGCTGCCGCATCGTTCATTGCGGTTTCTTTGTCCTCTATCCACTGGAGTTCTTCCTGTGTCAGAGCATCCATGGTCTGGCTGTCCAGAGACGCTTTGAGATCGGCCCACAGGCGGTTCAGCTCGTCATCCCAGAGACGATAGAGGGAACCTGCAAGGCTGGTCAGCTCAGCCTGGGTCAAAGAGGCGTCTGTATGAAGCTGCTGTTCAATTTCAGCCGCCTTTTGCTCCGTATCCTGAAGATAATCGGAATGGCCGCCGGATTCGGCGCCGCTGCCCGAATCTGCGGACGGATTTCCGGCTGCTGTATCTGCGCTTTCATACTGAGACAGAGGTGTAAAGGGGATTTTCATATATTCATATCTGGATCTGATGCCGTCAGCGTCAGATTCACTTATTGAAGTGGAGCGGTCGCCCCACCTTTCAGCAGTGCTGTAAAACCAGGGAGAATTCTGATCGTAATAGCTATCCAAATTGACGACTTCTTTCAGCTGCAGCTGGCTGCCGTTTACATTATAGTAAGCCCAAAAAGATTCAAAAGCGCTGCTGGAGCCCTCATTTGCAACAGAAAGATCACTGCACAGATAGTAACGGTCTCTTTCCGCGCTTCTGATGATCAGCGCAGGTTCCTCGCTGGCCATGGTATATAAGTCATAAAACATTCCGGTATAATCGGAATTCGATACTTCTCCAATAAGAAGTTCTGCGGTGCCATTGCCGTCAAGGTCAGAAAGATAATAACCGATTTGGGAAAGATCTGTATTATAGCCGGCGAGATAACACAGATTATTCTCAGAAAAACCGGAGAAATCCCATTTCGAGCTGATACCGGTTATGTACTGTTCTATGATACTGCAATATTGCGGGTCAAGCTGTACAGCATCGGCGCTGTTTTCGGGGACAGGCTGTGTGCTGCCGGTATTATCAGCCGCTTGAACAGGAATAGAAAATGAAGTCAGAAGACACAGGGCGGCGATTGCGGATGTGGAATAAATAAGTTTCTTTTTCATGATGCGTTCCTCCTTTAACAACAATTAACTAGATATATTTAAATATAACAAAGCACTTATCATATTTCAATCCTTCAGAAGTCTGTTTTGTCCGAATTTTTCCTTGTGGGGGGAAGTTGACTGATGGTAAAATAAAACTGCAGGAACAGGAAAATACCCGGATATTTTTAGGAGGCGGCAGATATGGTAAATATTGAAGCGGCATTATATGACAAAGTAGAATCAGAAATCCAGAAATGGGATGAAGAGGGGATTTATGCCATTTCGTTCTTTGTATACCCTAATGAATCGAATGAGTATAAAAATTTTGATAACGTTTCCATGTGGGCAATCAGCTATAATACAGAATCCGACTGTGAAGGAGCCGGAGTGTACGATGAAGAACGCTGGAACTATGCCTTTTGGAGGCAAAATGAAATTCCGATCATCGGTCTTGAAGAATCGGACGAATATACAAAAATGCTTTTTGAATGGTATGAAGAAAATGGGATTACCAATATCGGTGAAGAAAATCCTGATGAAGATTATGACGAAGATGGGGCTTATATAGGGAAAGGCCCCGCCGGACATTATGAACTGCTGGGAATTGCCTCTGACGTTGGGAAAAAATTGCAGGAGAACGGCGTGATTGAAGAACATTTTGGAAAGCCCCTGCCTATTATTGTCCATGCATTGGAATATGCCTGGTATGATATTGAGGCAACAAAGAAAGCCAAT
>DWYL01000103.1 GCA_019118685.1 Candidatus Blautia merdipullorum | reverse complement strand
GGGTCATCCTCCATACATAGATATAACAGAGAAGGCTTTTTTCCCTAGTAAAGTGCCCAATCCTCCCAGTACTAGAATCCAGACAAGCTGCAAAAGAATATTGAAAATGCTTTCCCTAATTGAAAAGAAGCCGATAAAAATACAACATGGTGTGTACACAATTCCGCGGAACGGAAGAAAATTTACTGCTTCTCTCAGTATTCCCGGAAACATTGCCAGAGGAACCAGTGCCCCTGAAAAAAAGTTCGTAAGAGTCTCTCTGGCCTTAGATACTCCATAGGCATTATCCGTGTAAAAACACATCAGAGAAAATAAATACTGGATGCAGAACTTCACTCCCATTCCCATCAGCAATGCAATAAAAAACAACACTGTCCGGAAAAAGTCCAGATATTGTATGCCATTAACAAATAAGTAAATTCCTCCTACCAGCACAAAAGTAGCCGCAAATTCCATCCCCGCTGTTCCCAGCATTCTGCAAAAAAGCATAGCCCTGTAAGATACCGGCTTCAGCAAATCCAGGATAATATCCCCTTTGATGATTCTCTCAGCCGCATCCATTTCAAATCCCATTGAAAAAATACTGTTGCAGAGAAAAGACACAAAAACATATTGTTTCATGATTTCCCATGTATAACCATTAATCACTTCCTGATAATTAAAAATACTTTTCCATACAAAAAACAAAACCACCGCCTGTATAAAATTTGCCAACATGCCAGTTATAAAATACTGCCGATAGGCACAGCCATCTAAAAATCCACATCTCAAATAAGCCAGATATTTTTTCACGACATCCTCCTATGTTCAAACAGTTCAATTATAATTTCTTCCAGCGACAGACCTTCTCCATAGATTTCAAAAAGCCGGTTCATTTTATTATCAAATAAAATTTCGCCTTTCTCTAAAATGATCAATCTATCGCATAAGGACTCCAAATCCTTCATATCATGACTGGTAAGCAAAATCGTTGTTTTCCTTTCTCTGTTGATTTTCTTCAGGAAAACATAGATTTTCTGCTTTACAGCCACATCAATTCCAATAGTAGGTTCATCTAAAAACAGAATAGGAGGATCATGCAGAAGGGCGGCAGCCAGATCTGCTCTCACCCTTTGTCCAAGGGAAAGTTTCCGGGCAGGCTGATTCATAAATTCCTGCAGTCCCAAAATATTACTGAAATTTTCCATATTCTTTATATACTGTTCTTCTGGTATTTCATATATCTTTTTCAGCAGTCGAAAGGTCTCTTCAACCGGAATATCCCACCAAAGCTGAGTCTTTTGTCCAAAAACCACACCTATTTTCTTTGCATTTTCGATTCGATCAGAAAAAGGATCCTTCCCCATAATTTTTATGGTTCCTCCACTGGGATGCATAATTCCTGTAAGCATTTTGATAGTTGTAGATTTTCCTGCCCCATTAGCTCCCAGAAAGGCCACACTCTCTCCCTGGGAAATCTGAAAGTTAATCCCTTTTACCGCCGGCAGTTCTTCATACCTAGGGTTTACTAAATGCTTCAGGCTTCCCGCGATCCCTGCTTCTTTTTGGGCAATTTTGTAATTCTTTTTCAGATCATGGACTTCTATAGCCTTCATAATTCTTTCACCTGCTTTCTCACATAGAGCTATGTGTTATCAGTCGGAGAATAAACTTGCTGATATAGAAAAATATTGTTCATTTGTATAAGCATAGTTCATATAAAAACAGAAAAACATATCTTTTTCAAAGTTCTTTACTACAAAAACTAATATCCGATAATTTCGACTTTACTTCAAAAAAAGAGCGTTGAGAAACAAACTTTTTGTCTTCTCAACGCTCACTAAGTCTTCTTTTCCCTGCCTATATCCCTTTTCTATAAAGTAAATAAGAATATACTATTGGCACAAAAGCCATCAGAAGAATCGCCGCCGGCAGTCCCACATATAAAAAGCCTCCGGGGAGAATGGCCATCAGTATGATCAAAACTCCGCTGATCATCCACATATAGGCCGCCAGATGATGAGTTTTCTTCCAGTTTTCATCGCTGTTTAAAGTCCAGGGAATTTTGATCCCTACTGTATAGTTCCGTCTGCTTTTTGGAAAATAATTTCCTGCTGCCACAAAAGCAATTCCTATCACAATCGGGATCACCCGCTCCATAGGTACCCGGTATCCCATTCCGTACAGCAAGGCACAGGGAACTGCGATCAAAGATGCCAGAGGACAGATCCATTTTCCGATCATTTTCAGGCTGGAACCAATATTAGCTTTTTTCGGATCTGTATTAATAGCGAAATGCACTACCCCATTGATCACTGCCAGGAACAGCGGCAATCCAAATATCGTCACTTCCTTAGGCATATACTGTCCGACACTGCCGTCAGAATACCATTTCATAGGAATCTCAGCAGGCACCTTTCCACAAACCGCGATTCCAAAGAGCATTGGCAGCAAACAAATTACTGTTGTCAGCAGAAAAAACTTTTTTGAACTATTCATTTTTTTTCCCTCCAAACTGTGACAGCCACAACATCACTTCTTCAAAAACAGATACATTGATTTCATAAAAAATAAAGTTCTTATATTTTGATTCCAGAATCAAATTTGCCTTTTTCAGCTGGGACAGATGATACGATACTGTGGCCTGTGTCATATCAAATTCCTTGGCAATCTCTCCTGCCGATTTTTTGCCGTCTTTCAGCAGTACCAGGATCTGCCTCCTCACTGGATCGGACAGAGCCTTAAAAGTTTCTGCAAATCCCAATAAATCCTCCCCTTTCAGATTCTATTTAGAAATATTTC
Source organism: Candidatus Blautia merdipullorum (assembly GCA_019118685.1). Lineage (GTDB taxonomy): Bacteria > Bacillota > Clostridia > Lachnospirales > Lachnospiraceae > Blautia > Blautia merdipullorum. Next base: position 9,055 of record DWYL01000103.1, on the reverse strand, counting down.
TAAATAGAATCTATCATAGTTTTCTTCAAAAAGCAAGAACTATTTAGAAAAATTTCTAAATAGTTCTTGCTTTAAAACGCTGATTTTCAGTTTTATCCAAAACTCTTTTTAATAGTATCCAGTTCCCCTGCCTTCTCCACCCAGTTCTCTACATAGCCGCAGCGGCAGCAGACATAGCGGATAACCGGGATCTTCCCGATTAAAGTTATGGAAGTGGTATAAATATTGTTTCCGCTGGTATAACGGCAGGGATTATCCGGAACACGGACAATATCAATGGAACCGCACTTGGGGCATCTTCCTGAATTTTTCATATCTGATTTCCCCCTTAAAATTCTTTCTTCTTTATAATTCCGATACTGATCCTTACAGACAAAAGTAAGATTAAAACAGTGACGGCAGCCAGGATCACCAGAAAAGTTCCGATCCCTATCTCAGGAAGGGAATCCAGAAGAGGCAAAAAGTCTTTCCCCCACTGCTCTGCGCTTTGTGCAAGCAGGGCTATGGTTAAATAGACCACAGCAAAACAAATGACCACGGCAATCCTTCCTTTTTCAGCGCCAAATTTCAACATTACAGGTACCATTACTGCCAGCATAAATAATACAAGGGGCAGAACAATAAAAGCAGTTATGGCTAATTCCCAAACAGGCCCCTGGCCTCTTGCGGCTCCGGCAGCTGTTGCCAGAACGGATACTGCCAGCCAGGCTCCCAGGCCCATGATCAGTCCAAAGCAATATTTTTCAACAGCATAGGTCTTTCTGGCGATGGGAAGAGAAAACAAAAAGGCGTTTCCATTGTCCAGTTCATCATAGCTGATCGTACTTACCGAAAACAAAGAAAATATAAAGGATACAAATCCGATAGTATAGGATGTATTATTTGAAAACAGCGCCATTCCAATCCCAATGACCATGATCAAAGCGAAAAAGTTTTTCTGTACCTTCATTAACCGAAAATCTTTTATCAATAATCCTTTCATAATCTTTCACCTCTTATCATCATAGTTATCACTTCATCGATATTTCCTTTTTCAATGGCGATACCCGGGTAATTCTCCAGGTAATATTGTTTCTGGTCTGTCAGGCAGCTATATCCATAGCTCTCTTCTTTTCTCCTGAGGATATATCCCTTATCCAGCCCTGCATACTGGTCTCTGTCTACTTTCAAAAGTCCATAATCGCTGAGAAGTACATCTGTATCTTCATGAAGGATAATCTTTCCCTCATGGATCATATAAAGGTCATCGCACAAGGTTTCCAGATCACTGGATATGTGGGAGCTTATAAGGATAGACCGCTCCTCGTCTCTCTCCATAAATTCCCGGAGCATTTCCAGGAGTTCATCCCTGGCTACCACGTCCAGACCGGCAGTAGGCTCGTCCAGGATCAGCAGTTTTGCATTATGGGAAATCGCCACCAGTACTTTCAGCTTTGCCTTCATTCCTGTAGAAAAATCTTTCAGACGTTTCTTTTTGGGAAGCTGAAACCGCTTTACCTGTTCTTTGAAAAAGGCTTTGTCAAACCCGGGATAGAGGCTTTCCATAACAGGAATGATATCTTCAATAGTCAGATACCCGCTGAACCCGGAGTCAGAAAGGACAACTCCCAATTTCTGTTTGTCTTCTGCTGAAAAATCCTTCAGATCTTTTCCAAAAATCCGGATATTGCCGCCATCTGTGGAGATCAGCCCCAGGACTGCCTTAAAAGTGGTGCTTTTTCCTGCCCCGTTCTGTCCGATGAGACCTGTGATACAGCCTGGCTGTACCTCCAGGGAACAATCCAGAGCAAAACTTCCATAGTTCTTTCTTAAATGATCAATTTTTAACATAATCACCCCTCCAACAATAACTCAAATATGTCTTTTAAATCCTTATCGCTGATCCCGCAGCGTCTGGCCTTCTGGATGGCTTTTTCCAGATCTGCCTCTACCTCCTTTTTCTGCTCCTCCAAAAGCCGTTCTGTATTGGTGGCCGCCACATAGGTCCCTTTGCCGTGAACCGTAACGGTAAAACCTTCGGCCTCCAGATCGTCATAGGCTTTTTTCACGGTCAGGGCGCTGATCTTCAGCTCTCTGGCCAGAGCGCGAACAGAAGGCAGATTATCATTCTCCTTTAACTCCCCTTTCCGGATAAGGGTCTTGATCTGATCCACGATCTGCTCGTAGATCGGGATCATCAGAGAATTGTTTATGATTATCTTCATGTACTGTTCCTCCTTTGTTGTGAACAGTATATAACAGCGATTAACTGTTGTCAAGTGTTATATACTGTTTATTTCAAAAAAATAAAAAAGAACGGAAATCTTTCTGTCTGTTATCGTTAAACAGGCAGTCTCTTTTTTCCGCTCTCTTTCCCCATATGTGCTAATTCAGAGGTATTCAATTTTCTTATAGACTGAAAATATTCTCTATGTAAGGCCATGTCTGTAGATCTTCTGCATCTCTCCCCAGTAAGCCGCTTTGTATCAATATGTTCATACCCATACTTTTCATAGAAACCATCAAAATGGCTGACAATATAGACCGCCGGAAAGCCTTGTTCTTTCAGATAACTTTCCGCATTTTGAAGCAGTTCCTGGCTCAGCCTTTTTCCCCGGAAGTCTTCTTCTACAAATACATAGCCGATATATGGCGTATAAGGTACATCATTGATACAGTCTCTTTTTAAAACCGCACAGTACCCTGCGATTTTCCCCTTTTCTACTGCTGCGAACACACACTCCCAGTCAGAGAAATTTTTCTCCATGTCTTCTGCCAGATATTTCCCGCCCTGCCAGGAGCAGTGCTCTGCATAATCTATTACCTTTCTCCAAAATTCCTCTTTCTGCTCTATTCTCTCAATTTTCATCACGGTTTTCCCTTTCCAGATTCAGGAGGAACTCCTTCACTCCCAGTCCTCCTGCATACCCTGTCAGTTTTCCATCAGAACCGATCACTCTGTGGCAGGGAATGATGATGGGAACAGGATTTTTATTATTCGCCATCCCCACTGCACGGCTGGCTTTGGGATTTCCTGCTTCTGCAGCAATCTCCTTGTAGGTCCGGGTTTCTCCATAAGGAATCCGGGTAAGCGCCTCCCATACTCTTTTCTGGAAATCTGTTCCCTCCGGCCTGCAGGGTACGGTAAATTCCTTTCTCTTTCCTTTAAAATATTCTTCCAGTTCTTTCACCGCCCATCTGATCATCTCATTAGCCTTTCCTGTGGATTTTACTTCCTCGTCTTCACCGAATTTTATTGCTCGGATTCCTTTTTTTTCAGCCAGAATTGTCAGAGCTCCCACAGGGCTTTCATATATTTCTCCGTAAATCTTTTGTTCTTCCATAATCTTCCTCCCTATATCCATGTGATCAGCGATATACAAAATATTCCTGCATAATAGAGGCTCAGCGCCAGCACGCTCATAGGCCTTGACAGCTTATTAAAAAAGCCCTTTCCCACCATTAAATCCGAAACAGCAAACAGCACTGCTCCCACTGCTGCTCTCAGATAATCCGGTCCCAGCTTTGAAGGAAGCATAACCGCCACTGCCGTCATTCCCATAAGTACAGCCGGGTACAGAATCATGGCATACAGCCAAGGATTTTCTTTTCCCCCTTCTAACTCCCTGCGAAAGATATACAGGGAAATTCCCATAAAAAGCAGCCACCAGAAAAAACTTACAGGAGTATAGGCTCCTCTTGTAAGAAACCAGCCGATTAATATCAGATGTCCCGCTCCAAAAACTCCCATCCCTAGAAAAAACTGTACCTCCAGAAGTCCGTCTGCCAGCAGGAACAGAAGCAATGCCGCCAGGATCCACTTTTTATCCAGTCCCTGGCTGTCCCCTCTTGCCCAGATCCCGAGGAAGCCGGTACATACGATCATCCAGGTAGAAAGACATTTTGGAAGTATATTCCACTTCTGTTTTCCCCATTCCTTAATCTTAAAATGGAGAGTTATCCCTGCGACGATCACAGGGATCACCAAAATACCCCAAATCACATACAGCATAAAACACCCCCGTCCTCTATCTGCAACAGTTTCTATATGGCTACATTTTACCATGAAAAAAGGCTGTGTAAAGAGCTCCAGGAAAATATCTTAATCGCTCTTGACATCTTCCAAAAAACTATACAAAATAAACCTATAGAAACAGAGCTGGAAGCCTGGCTGACTTTCCTAAGCTGCGACCAGCCGGAAAGAATCATCCAGCTTTTAGAGCAATTTCCATTTTTCAAAGAAATATATCAAGAAATTTATGATATCTGTCAAAATATCGAAGAGGTAATGCGTATGTTTTCTAAAGAGCTTTATGAATTAGACAAAAATACCGTCCAATATATGATTGATGAGCTTGAAGAACAGGTAGAGGCTTATAAAAAAGAAAATATGGAATATAAAGAAACCTGTCTTTCTTTAACTCAACGGATCAAAGAGTTGGAAGCACAGCTTTCTCAATATAAGAATTTTTCTCAGTCAGAGACCTCACAACATCCAACAGAAAATAAATCCTGACACTGTTTTTAAGCATTTTCCATTAAAGAACACATCAGAAAATCAGAAAGGAACTTTCATCACCATGTCATTAGAATCTGTAAAACAATATTTTAAATCCTTTGGGAAGGAGGAGGACATTAAAGAATTTTCTCAGTCCAGCGCCACTGTAGAGCTGGCCGCTCAGGCAGTAGGCACAGCTCCTGCCCGCATCGCCAAGACCCTGTCTTTTTACAGTAAGGAAAAGGACCATGCCATCCTGATCGTCACTGCCGGAGATATGAAGATCGACAACAGTAAATTCAAGCATTTCTTTGGTATGAAAGCAAAGATGCTGGCAAAAGAGGATGTAGAGCCCCTCACCGGACATGCCGTAGGAGGCGTCTGCCCCTTTGCCAATCCTTCTCATACAGAAGTCTATCTGGATCAGTCTTTACAACGGTTTGAGACAATTTTCCCTGCTGCCGGCAGCAGCAACTCCGCCATTGAGCTGACCTGTTCCCAGCTGGAGGAATATACCAATTTCAAAGAATGGATCGACGTCTGCAAAGCTATATGATCAGCAGATTTCTTTTGCGTCCTTGGGAAGTTTATAGACATGTTCCAGCCAGGCTCTGGAGTTTCTCCCTTCTTTTTCATTATAGGGAAAGTTCAGAGCCTTGCTCACTTCCCGGGCCACGGTTTCAAAAAGATCGCACATTTCCAAAACACTCTTCCAGATGGCCTCTTTTTCTCCTGCCGGATAGGTTCTTAAATAGCTTTCATAAAGCTCTTTGGGCAGGTATCTTTCCAGATATTTTCCACTTTTTCCCACACTGACAGAGAAGTCATGATCCTTCCCGGCTTTCCAGGAAAGGACTTTAAACATCATGGGCCGTATGATCATATTTAACTGTTCCATCACATAAGGAAGCTCCTCCCGCCACAGGCCTTTTGCCACGTTGTTCAGGCACCACCAGAATTCATTACAAGCTGCCAGAAACTCTTCCTGGGAAGGTTTTTTCACCCAATAAACCTGATCCGATACCTGTTTCGGCATGGGAAGGTACCCGGTCTTGTCGAAAAGTATCTGGTAAGGCTCCCCCTTTTTCAGTTGTTCTTTCACATAGGAAAGGGTACATACATGAAGGTCCAGACGGTTTCCGTCTGCGAACTGCATCAGCCAGCCATAGCAGTTTTCATGGTTTCCATTATCCCAGAACCCTTCCTCCGGATACTGCATATAGAGCCGTTCCCCGAATCGGTCGATCCATTTCCGGTCTTCGATAAAAGGCCCGGTTTCCTTCACCACATAAACCAGGTCATAGTCCTGGAAAATATCTTTGGGCACTCCCGGAACTGTCCGGGAGCCCTCCAGATATGCAGCCAATACATTTTCGTCTTCTCTGGCTGTAGAGATCAGCAGATCAAACATTTCCTTTTCACTTCTCATTTTTATACCTCATTCTACAAAACATGATCCCCCCGGCAGCGGCTGTCAGCAGGCCCAGCAGAGCAAAAGCCCCTGACACAGAGAGCATCTCCGCCAGCGCTCCGCCTCCCGGACTCAGCACTGTCATAAAAATACTGTAGGCCATACTGCCTGCTGATACCATTGTAGCACGGGATTCACTGGAAAAGAACTTCTGATTTTCCGTTTCTGTCCGCAGCATGATCATCTCGCTGATACAGTGGGCAGCTCCCGCTCCTATAACAGAAACCGCCAGAAAATCTGCGCCGCTTAAAGTCAGGAAGATCCCTACGGCAATACCTCCTGCCAGATAAAGGATTCTCATGGAAACCTTTTTGCTTTTTTCTGTCATAACCGCTCCAGCCATGGTACACAGAGAAATAAGCAGCAAAGGGATCCCCAGAAATCCCGGTTCCAGTCCCACTGCCACCAGATGATCCTGGAGAAGCATATAAATCACATAGACTGCCGCAGATACCAGACCGGAATAGGCCATCCGCCAGGCAACTTCCGGAGTCTTTTTCAGAAAAACAGCCATATCCAGAAAGTGTTTTCCCACCTCTCCTGCCATAGCTTTAACCGATAACTTTTTCTTATCTTCTCTTCCTTCTGCAACAGCTTCTTTCAAAAAGGAAGCGCACAGGGTACACAGAATCCCCTGGAGTACTGCCAAAAGATAAGCCTTTCGATATCCCAGACTTACAGTAACCACACTCATCAGACTGGTAAAGGCAAAAAGTCCTTCATAAAGAAAATCCTGCCGGGAAGCCACCTTCAGATAAAGTTCTTCCCGCCCTGCACACAGAAGGCTGTCATAGGTCAGAGCCTCTCTGGTACCGGAAACCAGGTTGTAGCTCACAGCATTGATCCCCATAGCCAGAAGGATCATGAAAAAATGGTCTGAAATGATCATAAAAAGCGCCCCGAAAGCCGATACCATACCTGCCAGCATAAGGGTCCGCCTTCTGCCTATGGTATCTGATACCATACCGCTGGGAATCTCAAAGCACATACTCACTGCATGGAAGACCCCCTCTGCGATCCCTACCTGGGCAAGAGAAAAACCTCTCTGCAAAAGGAAAAAGACCCATACCGTATCTACGATCTGAAGACCACTTACCACTTCATAAAGATATAATCTGGAAATTTGTTTCTTGATGTTCATAGCACTATCCTCTCATTCTCATGTTTATAGATAATGCCCATTTTCAGAATTACAGACAGCAGATTTCTGTCCTGTGAAAAGGCAGTTTTCTGCCTTCCTGAGACTCTGCCACAGATAAGATCAATCTCTAAAAATGGGCGCACTTATAGCCTGAACATCAAAAAAGTTGCCTTTTTTAATCATTAAAAATGGTGTTTTCCAGCCCATTTGTGCGCCCTCCTGTTCAAAATTCAGGTTACTTAAAAATATAACTGAAAGCTATTATAACGGAAAAAATATGGCAATGCAACCAGTATTTTTTCTTTCCACATTATCCCTCTACCAGATCATAACTTTCCCCGATCATCTGCTGTATCTTCTCCTCCGGCACGCTGCCGTCCAGAATAATAGAATTCCAATGTTTTTTATTCATATGATAGGCAGGGAGTACAGAAGGATACACTTCTCTCCAGAAATCTCTCCACTCCGGGTCTGCCTTTACATTCAGCCAGATGTGTCCCTCTCTTTCAAATATCCAGAGAAACACCTTTCTGCTTTTCTTTTTCCGGATCACAGTCCAGTTGGGATCGTGAAAAGGCTCGTCTCTGTAAACCTCTGGAAAGGTCAGACCATACCGTACCGCCTCTTCTCTTGTTTTCATCAGCTTCTCCTTATAATCCTTCTTCTATAAAATGTATCTGAGATTCTTCCCGGTATCGGTCATACCGCCATCCTTTTGGCATAGCAATATTCTCTCTGTCTGGGAGTCAATTCTCTCCCTTTTCGGATCTTATGCCATTTTTCCAGGCATCCTCTACAGCAGGTTGCCGTGGCATGCTGGGCGATATTCATAGCACGAATCCCATCCCCTGGACTCTGCCGGAAAAGATCAGGTGTTTTCTGATATTTTTATTACAGTTTATGCCGCGGTGGTATTGGAAACAGAGAGCATTACAAACTGAGTTTCTCTCTTCTGTTAAATTTTATTCTTTTGTAAAGCTGACGCTGCCTTTTGCCCGTTCTCCTCTGTTTTTGTCTGTTCCACAAAAATATTGATTTTATCTTATCATAGTCAGAAAAGAAAGTCATTTCATATTTACCATTATATCTTTACCATAAAAGTATTTTTTCCCGTATCTTCCGGCTTTTTAGGCGGCAGTCAAAAAGATCCTGCAGCAGACTTACTGTTTTTTCATATTTTCCTGAATAATTGTGCTGATTTTCTCTGGCTGTTCCATTACCGGCCAGTGTTTACAGCCCTTCAGGACATATATCTTTCCCTTTGGACACAGATTTACTATATTATAGATATCACTTACAGGAACCAGAGGATCCTTATCTCCATGGATAAAGATCACCGGCATCTTCAATTTATGAAGTGTCTGGACATAGTAGGGAATTGCACCTTTCTTGTCACAGGAACTTCTTTGAAAATCTTGCATAGCCATCAAAACATCTTCTTCCCCGCATACTCTTTGTATCTCTTCCACCATTTTATCTGTCACTTTACTTTTATTTCCGATCAGATAACTTTGTATGGTCTGGCGGACCAGCCATTTGCTTTTTCCTATGATCCTAAATAATAAAATCATCAGGCTTGTTTTTTGGAGAAGAAAATAAGAAAAGAGATGAAAGGGAAGTACCGAAGCAAGCCCCCAGGCGGCAATAGGAAACAGCCCCTGTATCTGTTCCGGATATTTTAAAGCATATCCTAAAGCCACTGCAGCCCCCATGGATATTCCCGCCAGATAAAATTTTTTTATTGCCAGAAGCTCTGCTGTTTCCCGCAGTGCTTCTATGTGCGCTGTATAAAAGTTCTCTCCGCATATATCCGGCTTATCGCTTTTCCCATATCCTAAAAGATCGGGAGCGTACACTGTGCAGTTTTCAGGAAAATTTTTCATAACGCCCCACCAGGAGATCATTGCGCCATCCAGCCCGCTTCCGTGAAGGAGAAAGATCTTCTTCTCTCCTGTCCCTCTCTTAT
>DWYL01000003.1 GCA_019118685.1 Candidatus Blautia merdipullorum | reverse complement strand
TTCGGATTTTTGCAGCGCGCGTCAGAACCTGAAGAACTTACAGAATTTATCGAAGAAAATACAAAAGAGTTCTCCAGCCTGACAGAGGACGCATACGACATGATCGCGTCCATGTCAAAGACCGGAGAATTGAAGGAACTGAAAAAAGACGTAGGGCAGGAGGATTACAATATGTGCAAAGCGATAGATATGATGGTGGCAGAAAGCCGGGAAAAGGGAATAAAATTAGGCGAGGAACGAGGAATAGAAACAGACAGAAATATATTTCGTCTGTATATACAAGGCTACAAACAGAGCGAGATAGCAGAGACACTTAAAATAAGCCTTGAACGTGTAAAGGATTTTCTGGGTGAAGAAGCAACAATCTGAATATTTTTTTAGGGGCCGGTCGAGAGACCGGCTCTTTTTAGACAAACAGCATTTATGGAATAAAAAGAAAAATGTTGGCAGGACTGAAAAATAATATATAATAAAGTTAGATTGTGATTTGTTTTCCCATTTTGAAGTAACGGCAGGAATACCGACTGTTTTGTTTGCAATTACTACTTGGAAAGAAAACGGAAAACCAAATGTGTGCTTTCATTCGTGGAGCTGTTTTCACGGAGATAAGACTGCCTTTTTTGCCGTGATGGGAAATTTATATCAGCATACCCATACCTATGCCAATATTCAGAGAGAAAAATGTTTTTGCATTAACTTTCTTCCAGTAAGCTGCTACGACAAGCCGGTAAATACCATCCATCAGAATGAGTGGGACGATGACGAATTTGCGGTAGGAGACTTTACTGTTTCCAACGCCAAAACCATTTACGCACCTGCGATTAACGAAGCGTTTCTCACGATAGAATGTACCTTGAAAGAAATACAGGATTTATGTGGTGCGGGTATCACGGCTATGGTAATCGGACAGGTTCAGCACATCTCCGTAGAAGAAGCGTATGCACAAGGGTATGAATTAAGATATGGCAAGGACGGATTTATGTTGCTTGTGCCTGCGCCACAAGACCTTATTACCGGAGAGCCGAATCAGTCAGCGATTGCCACCGTGCATATTGAGAAATACGACTGATTTAAGGAGAAAGCAAAATGGCGAGTTCAAATATAAAAGCGCTGATCCCCGGCGAACTTCAGAAAGTGTGGGAACTGGTTTTGGATATTGCAAATTATGCTGCCTGGAGAAGCGACCTGAGTAAGACGGAAGTTATCAGCGATAGGCAATTCATTGAATACACCAAAGACGGCTACCCGACGACCTTTACCGTAACGCTTGTTGAACCGTACAGACGATGGGAATTCGATATGGAAAACAGCAATATGACAGGTCATTGGACTGGCATTTTCAATGCCAAAGGCGATGAAACAGAGATAGATTTTACGGAGCGGGTGGAAGCAAAAAAATGGTTGCTGAAGCCTTTTGTGAAATTATACTTGAAAAAGCAACAGGCACAGTTTGTTGCGGATATAAGAAAAGCTTTAGGAGGAAAATGACCTATGAAAGATGTGATCGGATACTGCGGACTGAACTGCGAAAAATGCGACGCATACATAGCGACCATCAATGACGATCAGCCTTTGCGGGAGAAAACGGCGAAGCTGTGGGCGGAGCTGAATAACGCCCCTATTCTGCCGGAACATATTAACTGTGAGGGCTGCCGTATGAACCGAGTAAAAACGGTATTTTGCGACAGCCTGTGCGGGATTCGGAAGTGTGCGTTAAATAAAGGCGTTTCCATCTGCGGGGACTGTTCTGAGTTAGAAACCTGCCCGACTGTTGGGGCAATTCTCGAACATAATTTGGTGGCTTTGGAGAACCTGAAAGGATTGAATACATAAATTAGCAAATCTTAAGTTGTAGAGTGGCAAATCGGAAGTTGTGGAGGTATAAATACATGTACAAAACCGTATTAATCGAAGGTATTACGACGGAAAATGTAACTGATAAAATAGATAAACAGATAGTAGAAATGGAAAAACAGAGTTATCGTCTTATAACTATGTCATTTTTAGGAACTGAAAGAGCTGTATTAGTTTTCAAAAAAGGATTAAAAGGAAGCTTATTGTAAGAGTACAAATCCTAAGTTATCGAGATGGAAGATGTATGTGATAACATATTTGGTTGATAAGGAGGCGAATAAAATGGCTTTTGACTACAAGAAAGAATACAAGGAATTTTATATGCCGAAGAACAAGCCCGGTATTATAGAGATTCCGAAAATGAATTACATAGCAATCCGTGGAAAAGGCAATCCCAATGAGGAAAGCGGAGAATACAAAAAGTCAATCAGTTTGCTGTACGGTATTGCTTTTACTATAAAAATGAGCTACAAGGGGACGCATAAAATCGAGGGATTTTTCGAGTATGTAGTGCCTCCCCTTGAAGGTCTTTGGTGGCAGGAAAATACGCAGGGACTTGATTATGCAAGAAAAGAAGATATGCACTTTATCTCTATGATCCGGCTGCCGGATTTCGTAACGAAGGAAGATTTTGAGTGGGCAGTTCAGGAGGCAACGAAAAAGAAAAAGCAGGATTTTTCTAAGGTCGAGTTCTTTCCCTATGATGAGGGACTGTGCGTTCAGTGTATGCACATCGGCTCTTACGATGATGAGCCTGCTACTGTTGATTTATTGCACGACTATATGAAAGCAAACGGGTATGAGCTGGATATTACGGATACAAGATACCATCACGAAATCTATCTGAGCGATCCGAGAAAATGCGATGTGAGCCGATTGAAAACGGTCGTGCGCCACCCAATCAGGAAAGCGGAGTAATCGGAGGTTAGTATGCCAAAAGAAGTTGATCCCAAAGATACTACAAGGGCTGCGGCGTATGCGCTTTGGATGAAAGCACCCAATCCAATGGTAACTTTTTTCAAGACCTTTGATGTGACCAATCTGATAAAGGTCAGTAGGAAAAGAAGCCTGAAATTTAATATGCTGCTCGATTACTGTATCGGCAGAGCCGCTGTGGGAATAAAGGAGTTTTATATCCTGCCGGTGGGCGATAAACTCATACAGTATGATACCATAGCGGTCAATACCATTGTGAAAAACAAAGAGGGTGAGGTCAGCTCCTGCGACCTTTCCTATAACGCCGAGTTAAATCAATTCAACGAGGAGTATCTGAAATATACGGTACAGGTTGCCGCAAGCTGTCAGGACAGGGACTTATCCGAAAACAGTATGGTCATCGGTACATCTGCTATTATAGATACAGAAATCGACGGAGCTGTTGGCATGAACAGTGGTATTTTCAATAATCCGTTCATCATCTGGGGCAGATACAAAAAGAAATGGTTTCGGTATTATCTGTCCGTCTCTTTCCAGTTCCATCACACGCAGATGGACGGGGCACACGCGGGAAGATTTTTGG
>DWYL01000013.1 GCA_019118685.1 Candidatus Blautia merdipullorum | reverse complement strand
CAAGCATACAGCACTTTTTGTATCCTTGGAATGTCGTTGCAGACAACATTCAAGGAGGAAAGGAGTATGATTGCAATGGACAAGGTTCATTCTATCAGACAGCTCTTTTATGAGCAAGGGAAAAGTGTCTCAGCCATTGCTGCAGAGACAGGGCATGACCGGAAAACGATAAGCAAGTATCTGGACATGACCGATTTTAACACACCGGAGCCCCAAAAAGAGGATGGCAATAACATCTGTATAACTCGTGTAGTGCAGAACCGCATTAGAATAGTGAACCGCACCGTTTACTGCATAAGAGTTGATATTTGCATAATCAGGCTGGTTCTTCGAGTTTCTGTTCGCAACATTTCCTTCAGCATCCAGCTTTACAAGTTTATCTTTGTATCCTTTGTATTCAATTAAAATTGGATAGTATTTCCCATCATTGGCTTGCAACAGTAGCTTTGCATCGGGTCGATTGCCGCCCTTGCCGCCGTTCTTGGAAAAATAATCATTCAAGGCTTGGTCGATTTCCGTATTCAAGGACTCCTGCTCCAATTTATAATCTACTTTATATGATTTGAGCCAACTGTTTACTAAATCAGCAATATTAGGCTCAACTGATTGTATCTTTGCCATTGTTTTTCCTCCTAAATTACATCCACTCGCCATCAGCGGCAGACCATTTTTCAATGAATGCTTTTTCTTCTACTGCCGCCGTAAACGGCTTTTCAAGAAAAATCCTTATTGTTTTCAGGATAGTACCGTAATCATCCGTCTTGGTATTGATCTTGCGGACAAACGCCTTCCACTTCTTCTGCATAGCAACATCATCGTCAAAGCTCATAACATGCTCAAATTGTTCTAGCGTGAAGCTGTGTTCACGGTTTGAAAAGGTCTTTCTGAGAGCTTCAGTAAGCACTCCACCGTCAAAATCAAACTTGGTGGCGATATAATAAATATCGTAGTAATCCTTCATTCGGCTGGAAAACTCCATCAGACTCAGGATAGCGTCGAGTTTTTCCGCAACGGTAGTTTCAACAGAGTAGGTATTTACCGTCGGAGATTCAAACTCTGGAAGCTGCGTTGGTATCTGGCGTTTCTCCTGCTTCGGAACAATGACATCTCCTACGCCAAAGTCAATACTGAACGGCGTTCTTGTATTTGTGATACGGGCAACAATAGAGGCACCGATTCCCGCATACTTTTTAGCGACGGAAATAGGAGCAACATCCTTTATCTCAAAGGTTACAAAATCATTGCCGGTAGGAACTGTTATGATTTCTTCCAGAAGAGACTTTAATTGTTCCGGCGTGTTTGGTACTTGCCGGAGTAAAAAGTCCACATCCACCGTTACCCGACTATCAAAGTCAGTCAAGGAATAAAGAAACAGCCCGCCTTTCAACACAAGATTTTCAGCATATTTGGATTTCTCCAAACGGCGGAGAAATTCTTCCTGACAAAAAAGCTGCAAGCAGAGTTGATAACTCCTGCCGCGTTCAGCCGCTTTATTTTTCAGCCGTGCAAGCACGGAAGCAGCAATATCAGCCATTGAGAAGCACCTCCATCACATCCATCAATTTTTTATAAACCCGCATTTTCTTTGCGTAACTGGAAAGATTGCTTAGGTTCTTCTTTTTATCGGCAGCATAGGCATTGAGCGCCTTATTGAACATTTCGTTGTCCAGCTTTGTGCGGTATTTGAAACAGTCGCAAATGGTGCGTTCCCGATCATAAACAGCAAGCTGCACTCCATTAAAATCCCCGCTTGTTTTGCCGATTTCAAATAAGGTGGACTGTACAAAATATACCTTTGTCGCCAAAGAATCGATATGCAGCCTTGTCCGTGAGAAGGTACGGGGGACGGCAATTGACCATTTACGGGGCGAAAAGTCGCTGTAACCATAATAAAACAGCGCTGATTCCACACATACGACGCTTTCGGGAAGGAGAGAGGCAAGCATCTGTTCTTCCTTTATATCTTCCTGCTCGGCGAGCTGGTAATAGCCATGTCTGACACGCCCGATATATCCCTCTTTGCATAGGTTGGCTACATCATAGTTGGAAAGCCCTTCGGAGACAAAATCAGCGGTTTTTGCAATGCCGCCGTTGTTATTTATTATATTTTTAATGGTTTCCTTTTTGTCCACTTGTTCACCAACTTTCAATCCACAGCTTATTGATACTGTGTTTAAAAAATATCATATCATAGAAGTGTTCCGATATCAACAATTTTTAATACACAGATATAAGAAATTGTGAAATTAAAATTTGAAATTTTATTGAAATATAATTTGAAATCTGCTACAATATCTTTGGACGAGATGGTATTGCTCCATGCTAAGGAAGGCAAGTGTTATCAGCCCCGATAACAAATTGATAACATTAGCCTATATAGGCAGGATAATATGGATACATCAAATAATCAAAAGCGCCACGAATACGACAGAGAATAATTCTTAAGCAAAATTGATTAGGCTTTGTCGAGTGGGAATAAAACGAATTTATATAAAACGCTTCTGGCTGTGAACAGCAGTTCATGGCCAGGGGCGTTTTTATTTTGACAGAGATAAGCGAAGCAACTATCGAAAGAATCTTTGTGGCAAACTAACTAAAATCGTGATAAAATAGGTGAAAAGATTTTTGGACATATTGGAGGCGGATAATAAGGAATGGCTGATGGAAAAAAGACAGTCAGTGAAAAAATTTTTGAATTGCTGAAACAGAAAGATATGAGTCAGAAAGAGTTTTCAGAACGGACAGGAATTTCTCAGAGTACAATCAGTGACTGGAAGAGAAAAAAAACAAATCCAGCAGCAGATAAGATTTTGAAAATCTGCGAGGTTCTGCAGGTGTCGCCATCTGAACTGTTGGAAGAAGATGAAATAGAAGCCAATAAAAAGCGCTCAGGTGATTATGTTTTATTCAGTAAGGATGAAAGATTTCTTGTGGAAAGCTATCGGAACTTAGAGCAAAACCAGAAAGAACGTCTAATGGGTTATATGCGGGCTTTGCGAGATATGATAAGTAATCAGGAAAAGTAATAACTACTTTTATAATAGTTATTGACGACTGGAGGATTTTGTGCTAATATTCGTATATACGGAACGTAATAACGAAATAAAAACAGGAGGAGAGCAGAATGGCAGAGGATACAGTTTCAGGAGCAGAAAAAGCGTCAGCTTCAGAGCACAGCAGAAGAGATGAGACTCAGTATTCTTGGAAAAGACAGTAAAGGGCGAGAAGATAAATCGCTGGAAGTAGTGGAAGCATATATCCGTGAGAACACTACTGTTCTTGCGGATCCGTTTAGTATACAAAAGAAGATCGGTGAATTTAAAGAACGCAGAGATGACCTGCTTCGGGAACTGAACACCAGGATAAAAGTTTCAAATGCAACAACAATAATACATATATGAGTTTTGTATGTCTGCAGTATGAAAATCTGGAACCCGGTTCCCCTGTAACAGGGATATGTTACTCTATATTTTGATGACTGCAAGTCATTTATGCACACGCCTTTTTCTACAAAAGATTAATAGATTGTATGGAAAGAATTATGATGTTGACACCATATATGACACCACATATAATATAGATAGGAGGTATCGCGAATGTCAAAATGGGATAAACTTTTGGTAAGAATATACTCTTTATCAAAAGATCTCCGATTTGATGAACTGAGAAAAGTGCTTGAAAGTTATGGATCTCAGATGAGTAATCCCAGAGGAGGAAGCAGTCACTACGTATTCCGGAAAGCAGGCTGTTGTCCGATCACGATACCGAAACATGAGCCAATCAAAAAAGTATATGTGGAAATGGTAAGACAGGTTGTGGAAAGAGGATCGAAAAATGATGAAAACTCTGAATGAATATTTAAAACTTCCTTATCGGATGGAACTGGTGAAAGATCAGGAAGAGGGCGGATATGTTGTTTCGTTTCCAGATCTTCCGGGATGTATTACCTGTGGTGAAACTATAGAGACGGCAGTTGCCAATGCTGAAGACGCCAGACGGGTATGGTTGACAGCGGCTATTGAAGATGGACTGCCAATACCAGAGCCGGATGAACTGGATGATTATTCCGGACAGTTTAAATTAAGAATACCCAAAAGCCTTCATCGTTCTCTGGCAGAACACTCTAAACGAGAAGGAATCAGCATGAATCAGTATTGCTTGTATTTACTGTCAAAAAATGATGCTGTTTATAATAAATAATTTTTCTGTCAGAAAAGTCAGAATCAGTGTATTCTACTGTATGTGAAGAATGACCGGATGCAGAAGAGATGTCTTACGGGAACGTTTTCCTGAAGGCGTCTCTTTTTGCGCGATACGCCCGATAAGTAGCCGTCATGCTTGCATGAGTGGATATTTGCCGGGTAACGGACAGCAAGCGCTATTAGTCATGAGCTTCCGATACCTTGTACGCTGACGCTGATTTCGCAGAAATAAATATTGACAAATATATCGAACTGCGATATATTTATTATATCGAGATACGATATATCGAATCGGGATATAAGAGGTGTATATGGACAGTAAAATCAAACGTATTTATGTTCCTATGACGGAAACCGGTTTTTATATCCTGTTCTGCCTTCAGAAGCCCCAGCACGGTTATGGGATAGGCCAGATGGTGAAGGAGATGACGGACGGAGAAGTCAGCATCAGTCCCGGAACCATGTACGGTACGCTGGCGAAGATGGAGAAGGACGGACTGATTGTTTTCTGTCACGAGGAGAATAAAAGGAAACTTTACAGGATAACAGAACTGGGAAGAGAAGTTCTGGACACAGAAATCCGTCGGATCGCGAGATTGTACAGGAACAGTAGGGAGGGATCTGTATGAAGGATACGAAGACAATGCTCCGCTTTTACACAATTGCAGATTTCAGAGAAGAAGAAATCTGGCTCCGGGAGGAGCACCGGAACGGCTGGAAACTCACAAAAATGAGACCGCCCTGTTTTTTCAGATTCGAAAGATGTGAACCGGAGGATGTGATATACAGGCTGGATTTTAAGAATTTCTCCGGAAACAGCGATTATTTCCAGATGTTTGCCGATTATGGCTGGGAATATGTGTCTTCCTGTCTGGGCTGGCTGTATTTTCGCAAACCGGCGGCAGATGTGACAGAAGAAAATGAGGGAGAAATTTTTTCAGATACAGCCACCAAACTTGATATGATCGGGCACATTATGAAAACGCGGATGCTGCCATGCCTTGTTATTCTTCTTTGCTGTGTTCTGCCGTATCTGTGCTATGCGGTGGAGGAAGGAGATGCGATCGGGTATGTTGTGTTTTTCAGTGTCCTGTCGGTCGCTTATCTGTATCTGGTACTGTATTGCGGGATTAAGCTTTTTAGACTGAAGAGAGAACTTGAAACAGGGAAATACTGAACTGATTATTGGATCAGGTATTTTTGATATTGTATAAAGGAGTGCATTATAAGATGGAACGTTCACCATTATCCAATTACGAGATCACCAGAAACGCCACGGAGGCAAAATTTCCGGAATATGATCAGGAGCAGATCATTTCCCGGTTTCATCTGAAAAACGACGGCGAATATATCTATGTTGACTTCGTGGGACGGGAGTACCGGATCAGCCGGCAGACGGGGAAGGTGGAGTATTTTTCCGACCTGGAAGGCGGATACTGCCATGCGGATTTCAATGTTGTTCTTACAATTTTTGACGTATTGTGCGGATCGAAGCCGGACGCCTTTTTGTCAGGGAATTTTGTGTCTCTGAACGCGGTGAAAGGCCTGACGGTGGCGGCGGCTCCGGGGTCGGAGCTCTTCGGCAAAAACGCGGCCGTATTTGCGGGCAGGTGTGAAGATCTGAAAAAGGCCTGTGAAAAACTGGGCGGCGTTCCGGAGAAAGTGGGAGACGTCGCTTATAAGCTTCCGCTGTTTGATTTCATGGAGGTGATTTTTCAGTTCTGGGACGCGGACGAGGAGTTCGAAGCGTCCGTGAGGATCCTGTGGGATGAAAACATCCTCAGTTATATGCGTTTTGAGACGACTTTTTACGCGGCGCTTCATCTTCTGGAAAGGCTGAAAGAACTTGCGGAAGTGTAATTCCTTAGCGTTAATGTACAAGGGGCAACACGCTCCAAGCCGCGTGATTTCAGCGATTTTCAGCGTTATCCTCAGTCAGCGTACGCCCTGTACGCTTCCATCGTCTGCCTTGTAAATCGCTGAAATTCCTGCGGTTGGAGTCTCTGAGTCGAAA
>DWYL01000102.1 GCA_019118685.1 Candidatus Blautia merdipullorum | reverse complement strand
GCAGTACAGGCGATCACCACTCCTACCAGCATAGCATATGGAAATCTTAAAATGCTCATCACTATAAAAAACATGGTTCCCAGGATCACTGCCTCCAGGCACTGGCCTGTAACAAAATTAGAAAATGTCCTGTAGCTTAAAGAAGCGATCTTTAAAATCTGGCGCACTGCTTTTCCAGGCAGAAATGCATAGAGCACTTTCCGGATCTGAACTGACAGTTTTTCTTTTTGAAGCAGGATATAACAGGCAAATACAAAGCCGATCACAAAATTCATCACCGAATTGATCAGGGTCATCGCCACACTGAATGTAGTTCCCAGCACATTGCCTGCTCCGTTTCTCAAAAAGTCGATTCCTGTCTGTATAATCTGATCCCAGTTAAGTTCTAATGAATTAAACCAGTTATTAATCTGATCCTCGATTATCTGGTTGGTCTGAAAATTCTCAGTAAACCATGCCTGCATTCTGGGAATAGCCAGTTCGATCTGCCGGCTTAGGCTGACAAATGTACTTCCGATCTCCGGGATCAGTACAACAAGAACGATCCAGAAGATCACGATCACCAGCAAAATAGAAAGGATCAGGCTTATGGGTCTTGCTGATTTCTGAGCTCTTCCCTGCTCTTTTAATTTACCGAAGATGCGTTTTTCCAAGGCATGCATAGGTACATTAAGGATAAAAGCGATGGCACCTCCCAGGATAAAGGGAAACACCAAATGCCAGGCAAACACCACTCCTGCCGCTACACTATTGATCTTTTGTACGCATATATAGAAAAGTACTGCAAAGACAATCAGCAGCATAATGTTTTTCATATCCTTTTTATTCAAATCCACACACATCCTCCCTTTCAAACTGCGCCCCGCATGATCACTGCGAGGCGCATTTGCATAGTAACTACTTTTTAATTTTCATACGGATCCATTTGATAAGCTGGATGATCGGAAGGTTTGCGATTGCCAGTCCGTACATGATCAGCAGCTGGGTAAATGTCAGGGTCTGTACCTTAAAGACAGAATCCAGGGCCGGTATCATCACTACGCCGGTAATCAGCACCAGGCCCAAAAGAAAGGCTCCTGCCAGGTAAATATTGTTGAAAAATCTCTTAGTAAATAATACTGGTTTGTCTGATTTACAGTTAAATCCGTGTACCAGACGCGATGTACACAGAGTTCCGAAGGCCAGAGTCATTGCCAGAGTCGTATTCTCCTGGTAACCAATGTAGAAGCCGATCATAGTCATAATACCGATAACAAAACCTTCGATTCCAATCTTGGAAAGGAAATCTTTGGTAAGGATAGACTCGTTCATAGGTCTTGGCTTATCGTTCATAACCTCTGGGTTATGGGGCTCCAGTCCCAGGGCAATGGCAGGAAGGCTGTCTGTCAGAAGGTTGATAAACAGCAGATGTACCGGTGCGAAAGGTACCGGCAGGCCAGCCAGTGACGCATAGAGCACGGACAGGATCCCTGCAAAGTTTCCGGACAGAAGGAACTGGATAGAACTTTTAATATTCTTATATACGTTTCTTCCGTTTTCTACAGCTTTTACAATCGTAGCAAAGTTATCATCAGTAAGCACCATGGAAGCGGCATCCTTAGCAACCTCTGTTCCAGTAATTCCCATAGCCACACCGATATTGGCCTGCTTCAGAGCCGGGGCATCATTGACGCCGTCACCTGTCATGGCTACGATATTTCCTTTATCCTGCCATGCCCGGACAATCCGTATCTTATGCTCCGGTGAAACGCGGGCATAGACGGAAATACCCTCTACAAAATTCTGAAGTTCTTCATCTGTCATATTCTCGATAACTGCACCTTCGCAGGCTTCTGATTCATCCTTCAGGATTCCGATCCTCTTGGCAATAGCCGCAGCTGTTACCTTATGGTCTCCTGTGATCATAATAGGTTTGATACCCGCCCGGATACACTCTGCAACTGCCGCCTTGGATTCTTCTCTCGGCGGATCCATCATAGCGATCAGGCCAAGGAAGGTCAGATCGTATTCGTCTTCTACAGAAAGGCCTTTAACTGCTTCAAATTTCTTATATGCAAAGGCCAGCACACGAAGACCATTCCTGGAAAATTTCTGATTTTGCTCTTCAATGACCTTCTTATCTGCTTCTGTAATAGGACATATCTCTCCATTTTTCTGAATATGGGAAACTCTTCCCAGAAGCACATCCACAGCACCCTTTGTTACCATAGTACAGCCGTTTTTCAGATTATGCAAGGTAGACATTAATTTTCTGTCGCTGTCAAAGGGAACCTCGCTGCATCTTGGATATTTTTCTCTTATGGTTTCTGCAGGACATCCCAGCTTATCTCCCAGATTAATCAGGGCTGTTTCTGTAGGATCTCCGATTTCTTCTCCATTTTTGTTGGTAGAGTCATTGCACAAAATGCTGTGACGGAGAAGCTGTTTCTGGGCCTCATCCTCCAGATCAATAGATGCCGCCGGAATTTCTTTTCCTTCTACATAATAATCTTCTACTGTCATCTTGTTCTGAGTAAGAGTTCCCGTCTTATCAGAACAGATGATGGATACGCTTCCCAGACCTTCTACAGCCTGGAGCTTACGGATAATGGCATGTTCCTTTGCCATCTTCTGGGTTCCAAAGGACAGCACGATCGTAACGATAGAGCTCAGCGCCTCAGGAATAGCGGCTACAGCCAGAGCTACGGCAAAAAGGAAAGCGTCTGCTACCCCCTCTCCCCGGAATACGCTGATAGCAAAAAGAATAGCACAGAACACCAGGATCAGGATTGACAGTTTCTGTCCGAAATTATCCAGGTTCATCTGAAGAGGGGTCTTCTTTTCAGATGTACTCTTTAACAGGCTGGCGATCTTGCCCACCTCTGTGTTCATACCGATCCCGGTTACCAGGAAGGAACCCCTTCCGTAAGATACAAAACTTCCGGAAAATACCATGTTTGTTCTGTCTCCAAGGGGTACCTCGCCTTCAATGGCATCTTCCATCTTCTCTACTGCAAGGCTTTCTCCTGTCAGCGCGCTTTCATCCACTTTCAAGCTGGCATTTTCCAGGATACGTCCATCTGCCGGGACATAATCCCCAGCTTCCAGCATGACAATGTCTCCCATCGTTACCTGAGAAGAAGGGATTTTTATCACATCTCCCCCTCTGACAACCTTAGCCTCCGGAGCCGACATGGCTTTCAGGCTGTTGAGAGACTGTTCTGCCTTTACAGTCTGGACAGTTCCTAAGATTGCGTTAATAGTGATAACGATCAAAATAACGATCGCGCTTTCCGTCTCTCCCAGAATGCCTGATACAATAGCCGCTATGATCAGGATGATCACCAGAAAGTCTTTGTACTGTTCCAGGAAAATCTGGGGGACCGTTTTTTTCTTGCCTTCTGCAAGAGCATTGGGACCATACTTTTCCTGGTTTTGTTTTACCTGTTCTTCTGTCAGAGGCTGGGTGCTGCCGTTTACAGCCTTTTGAGCCTCTGTCCTGGACATTTGGTAATACTCTTTCATGCTTCTTCCTCCATTCGTTTTCCGAGCCATGGTCTTTTCTTGGCTCTTTACTGGTAGTGTGCTTAGTAAAAGTCTCAATATGCAAAAAGCGAGACCTTTACTGCACAATTGATATATGCAATAAAAGTCTCGCTGTTTCATCACGACACGGATGAGAGATTTCTCATCGAGATTGACGATGCCGCAAACACCAAAAGGTGCCAGCTACTCCCTTTCATTAAAAATGATGATAAACGATTAAAAAAGCCTTGTCAACCCCTAAATTTTCCTTTTCCAGGATATCTCAGCCTGACTTTTAGCAGATTTCCGCTCCCGCAGGCATATCCTTGTCAGGAGTCATCAGAGCCAGCTCTCCGTCAAGGCCTTCCGCGCACAGGATCATTCCCTCTGAGAGAACGCCGGCAAGTTTGGCCGGTTTCAGATTTACCAGTACCATGACTTTCTTTCCCACCATATCTTCCGGTTTATAATTGGATTTGATTCCGGAAACGATCTGCTTTACCTGGCTTCCGATCTTTACCTGGGAGCAGAGGAGCTTTTTAGATTTCTTCACTTCTTCGCAGGCAATGATCTCTCCTACCTGGAACTGCATTTTCATGAAATCGTCAAAGGTTACTTCCGGTTTCGCTTCAATATCTACAACAGGAGCTTCTTCCGGCTCCTCTTCCTTTGCCTCCTGGTCCCTCATTGCCTCTACCTTTTCCATTACTTCTTTCACATCCAGACGGGCAAAAAGGATTTCCGGCTTCTCTGTCACCTTATTTCCGGAAGGATAGAGACCGAAGGAATCCAGTTCCTCATAGCTCCTCTTAGGCGCATTAAGCTGTGCCAGTATTTTTTCCGTAGTCCCCGGCATAAAGGCTTCCAGAAGGGTAGCGCCTACACAGATTCCCTCAACCAGGTTGTAGAGTACCTCTGCCAGACGGTCCTTCTTCTCCTCATCCTTTGCCAGCACCCAGGGCATAGTCTCGTCAATATATTTATTGCAGCGTTTAAACAAGGTGAATATCTCTGTAATGGCGTCGGCCACCCGAAGATCTTCCATCTTGGCTGCCACTTTTTCTTTTGTTCCCTGGACAACTGCTTTTAGTTCCTCATCTACCGGTTCTGTCACTCCGGTTCTCTTTACCATTCCGCCAAAATATTTATTAGACATGGAAATCGTTCTGTTTACCAGATTTCCCAGAGTATTGGCCAGCTCAGAATTTAACCTTTCTACCATCAGCTCCCAGGTGATCACACCATCGTTTTCAAAAGGCATCTCATGAAGAACGAAATAACGAACGGCGTCTACGCCAAAGAAATCTACCAGCTGATCCGCATAGAGAACATTTCCTTTGGACTTGCTCATCTTTCCATCTCCCTGGAGCAGCCATGGATGGCCGAATACCTTTTTGGGCAAAGGAAGTCCCAGAGCCATCAGGAAAATAGGCCAGTAAATGGTATGAAAACGGATGATGTCCTTTCCGATCAGATGCAGGTCCGCCGGCCAGTATTTTTCAAACTGCTCTGTGCTGTTACCATCGCAGTCATAACCGATGCCGGTGATGTAATTGGTCAGCGCATCCAGCCATACATAGATCACATGCTTTGGATCAAAATCCACCGGGATTCCCCATTTAAAGGAGGTTCTGGATACACACAGATCCTGAAGTCCCGGGAGAAGGAAATTATTCATCATCTCATTCTTTCTGGATACCGGCTGGATAAACTCCGGATGTTCGTTGATATACTCGATAAGTTTCGGCGCATACTTACTCATTCTGAAGAAATACGCCTCTTCCTTGGCTGGGGTCACCGGACGTCCGCAGTCCGGACATTTTCCGTCCACCAGCTGGGATTCTGTAAAGAAAGATTCGCAGGGCGTACAGTACAGTCCTTCATAATATCCCTTGTAAATATCTCCCTGGTCATAAAGCTTTTTAAAGATTTTCTGTACCTGCTTCTCATGATAATCGTCTGTAGTTCTGATAAACTTATCATAGGAAGTACCCATCAGATCCCATATATTCTTAATTTCTCCTGAAACTTTGTCCACAAATTCCTTGCAGCTGACTCCGGCCTCTTCCGCCTTCAGCTCGATCTTCTGTCCATGTTCATCTGTTCCTGTCTGAAAGAACACGTCATAGCCCTGCTGCCTTTTAAATCTGGCGATACTGTCGGCCAGAACCGCTTCATAGGTATTCCCGATATGGGGTTTTCCTGATGTGTAGGCAATAGCGGTGGTGATATAATATTTTTTCCTGTCCATTTCTATCTTCCTCCTTAAATTGAAAAAGCCCGTCTTCTCTGTTTCCAAAGAAGACGAGCTCTTAACCCGTGTTACCACTTCTGTTCATCTGTGCCTCACGGCACAGACCTTATCAGGTACATTCTCATATATACCTTACCGCTGTAACAGGCGGATCCTGTCGCAGCCTAGGCACAAATCCTGTGCTTCGGTGCGCCTCTCAGAAGCCATCTTCCCTCTATCTCTGCCTGTCTCCTCTCAGCCATGGGAAACTTCTCTGTAGGCGCAAAATACAGGTACTCTCTTCGTCACTGTGTTTTTCTAAATGTTATGTTAGCATATCCCCGAAATTTTGTAAACACTCATTTTCCAAGGCATTAAGCAACTGCGTATTTTCCCAGAACTTCCTCAAAATGAGGTTCCATGCCGTCATACCTTACATGAAGATCCTGATCACAGCTAAGGCTTAAAACGCCTAAAATAGATTTCCCATCAACCACAAGACGGTCACTGACAATATCAATGTCAAAGTCGCAGCGGCATGCAGCGCTTACAAACTCTTTCATGTCTTCAATATGACGAAAACGTACTTTCTTTTCATTCATATTTTTTCCTCCTAAGTCCTTCCTTCTTAAACCTGGGTGCAATTTATCAGCCCTTAGGATAAAACATATTCCGGGAAATTTCAACAACTATTTTTACTTGTTTTTCTTTGTCTTTTGCCGTCATGGATTTTTCATCGTTTTCTGATGTAAAAAACATTGCTCACAAAATAGCTGCTGTACCTTTTTACATAATCTGCATACTCCTGCACATTGATAAAGTACTCTTTCCCCCAGGAAGAAATCTTCAAATACTGTTCTTCCATAGCAGTGACCGTCACATAATGAGCTGCGGTCTGGCAGGCAAAAGTATATTCTTCTCCGTTTTTTACATAAAAATTCAATTTATGCTTTTTGCGGAACAAAGAGAAATTAGGACCCACGGCTAAAATAACCGGAATATCATGGGCCAGCATAGCCGCTGTGCGATTCCAAATATTTCTTCCTAAAACTCCAAATGAAACTTTCAGCGGAATCCTGTTTCTGCGAAAATAACCGTTCATCCCTGCGGCAAGAAGCCAGCCGGGCATACCAAATCCCGGAATCACGGGGAAATACCTGTGTTCCATGGTCTTCACTGCTTCCTGGTATTGCTCCTCCTCCCAGATTCCACTGGTGTTTTTTTCTTCTTTAAGTTCCTGCCCTCTGCAGTATTCTTTATGCAGATTCAAGTATAGCAAAACATCCGTCCCTGCAATCACCCCGCAGCCATATTTTTTCAGGATTTTTCCCTGAAACCAGCTCTGATTCCCCCCATAAGAAAGCTTCCCATCTTTCATTACCGCTACATAAGGATATTTCAGACGAATTGTTTTCATATTTTATCAACCTCATTATTCTCTAATTCCAGCTCTATTTCCGGAGATATGGAAACCGGTCCGCCCATAGTGCAGCGGCATACCCTTCCCTGCTCCTTATACACAGCAGCCTGGATCTCCCCGCCCGGCTGCTTCAGAACATAAACAAACTCTCCCTTTTCTTCTGCTTTGGATAAATATACTGCCGCCGCCATGCTGCCGCTGCCGCAGCTGCTCTCCCAGACAAGAGAGTCTGTACTTTCCACATAAACTGCAGGGATCATCCGTTCTCCCTCCAGGAACATGATTCCCCAGGCCCCGCAGGGGCACTCTGTTTTTGCTCTGTCCAGCAGTTTTTCTACAAACTCTCCCTTTTTAGGCTTCCCCGGGACTATGATATGGCAGATTCCGTCAAAAACGATCATATCGTAGGCTTCCCCAGGCTCTATTGTCAATAATCTGATCTCTTTTGGAAGAGGCATGTCTACCTGGCTTGTTTTTTTTGCGGTATCCGCTATGGCCTTCAAAGGTTTTGGAGAACCGCTTACCTCCACCAGACATTCCTGCCTTTCCTTTCCGGAAAGCCGGCACAGCAGATAAGCAAAGCTTCTGGAGGCATTCCCGCAGAATTCTCCGCCCATCATTTCCATCCTGAGAGTACCTTGCTCTGTTCTTTCCACAAAAGCTACCTGTTCTCCACCCAGTTCCTTTCTTTCCAAAATCTGTCTGGCTATCCCGGCATATCTTTCTTTTTCTAAAGGAGTCATCACAAAAATCGTGATATTTCCCGCAGGATCCGCTACCCGTATTTTTACTTTCAACCGTCCTCCTCCTCTCTCAATATCCAACGGTCATAAAATTCTTTTGTCTTTGATATCATCATATCATGAAGCTTGTTTTTCGGCTACAGAAAGGCTCAATTTCTGCATGAAAAGATTTTTATTTTCCATATCGACAATTACTATGACCTATGATATATATTTAGGAGGGAGGAAGCTCCCGTTTATTACTTTCAGAGGGGGATTTTATATGTCTAAAAAAGAAAACTCCGTAAACCAGATTACGGAAGGTGTGATATGGAAGCAGCTGCTGATCTTTTTCTTTCCCATTATGCTGGGAACCCTTTTTCAGCAGCTTTATAATACGGCAGATGCGGTTGTGGTCGGCCGGTTCGTAGGCACTCAGGCTCTGGCGGCTGTAGGAGGATCTACCGGGCAGATCACCAATCTTATTGTAAACTTTTTCGTAGCTTTAGCATCCGGCGCCACTGTTATCATTGCCCGCTACTACGGCGCCAAAAATAAAAAAGATCTTAACGATACCCTCCACACTGCCGCCGCCCTTTCTATAGTAGGCGGCATTATAACGACGGTCATCGGCATTGCCCTTGCTCCGGTCCTTCTGGAAATGATGAAAACCCCCAGGGACGTTTTGTCGGATTCTGTAACTTATCTGCGAATTTATTTTGCAGGTATTATTTTTGTATTTATTTATAATGTAGGCTCTGCTATTTTAAGAGCTGTAGGTGACTCTACCAGACCATTGTATTTTCTTATTATATGCTGTTTTATTAATATATTTTTGGACATACTGCTGGTAGTAGGTTTTAATATGGGCGTTGCCGGCGCCGCTGCCGCCACAGTGATTTCACAGATCGTCAGCGCTATTTTGATTATCCACGCTCTTATAAAGTCCTCGGACATGTATCAGCTTCAGCCCAGGCAAATTCGTTTTCATAAGTTTTTACTGGTTTCTATCATTACAATAGGTCTTCCCGCGGGAATACAGTCTGTTATGTATAATATCTCTAATATCATCATACAGACTTCTCTGAATAACCTGGGCACCGACACGATGGCAGCTTACACCGCGTTCGGAAAGATCGATGCCATCTACTGGATGATCTCCGGAGCTTTCAGCGTATCCATCATTACTTTTATAGGCCAAAACTACGGCGCGGGAAAGTACGACCGTATGAAAAAAAGCGTAAAAGTCTGTCTTTTCCTGGACTTTATCGCTTCTATTCTGGTCAGCGCCCTTCTTTTATTTCTGGGACGCTACCTTCTTCAATTATTTACTACCGACCCGGAAGTTATTGAAATCGGCATGGAAATCATAAACATTATCGCGCCTTCCTATGTGCTCTTTATCTTTATCGAGATCCTGTCCAGCGCTCTCCGGGGCATGGGCAACGTGCTGATCCCTATGATCATGACCTGCACAGGAGTTTGTGTCCTGCGTATCCTCTGGATTTTCCTGGCAGTGCCTCACTGGCCGGGAGTCCGGACTATTTTGATGAGCTACCCCATTTCCTGGGGATTGACAGCAGTGCTGTTTATTATTTACTACTACTTTGATCAAAAGAAATTTTACAAAACCCATCAATAGGAGAGATTTGTCTTATGAACATAGAATTAAAAGGAAATCCGGATCTGATCCGGTCTGTGGAAGAAGGAAGCCGCCTTCTCTTATCTGAACATAAGTCATCTGAAGAAAAGGTTCTTACCGTTCTGCTGGAAGAGGCCCCTGAATCTAAAAGTACCTCTATAACAAAAGAAGGAAATTCCTGTCATATCTGTTTCCGGGAGCCGGTCCAGTATTTTCGTATTTTTAATTACGTCCTCCATCATAGTGAAGAGGACTTTTCTCTGGAAGAACGTCCTTTCTTTGAAAAGCGGGGATTTATGCTGGACTGCTCCAGAAATGCGGCAGCCAGCCCGGAAAAACTCCGCTCTATCGTCTGCAGACTGGCAAAAATGGGAATGAATCAGCTTTTTCTCTATATGGAAGACACTTACGAAGTACCGGGATATCCTTATTTCGGCGCCTACAGAGGACGTTATTCTCAGAAAGAACTGAAGGATCTGGACAAATGGTGCACTCTTTTTGGCATAGAACTGATCCCCTGCATCCAGACTCTGGCTCACCTTCATAATTTTCTCCGATGGCAGTCTTCTGGAAACCTGAAAGATACAGATGATATCCTAAAGGCCGGTTCAGATGAAGTCTATATCTTTATCCGCAGTCTTCTGGAATCTTTGCGATCCTGCTTTTCTGCTGAAAACATCCATATCGGCATGGATGAGGCGCATATGCTGGGACTGGGAAATTATCTGAAAGAAAACGGGTATGAGCCAAGTTCCGGAATCATTGAAAAGCATACGGAAAAAGTCCTGGAACTCTGCAGGGAAACAGGATGGACTCCTATGATGTGGAGCGACATGTATATCACCTCCAATACCGGCGGCGGCTACTATGATGTCCCGGCCTCCGCAGATACTTCAAACTGGAAAAAGCCCCCAAAAGGCCTGGGACTGGTATATTGGGATTATTACAATACCAGAAAGGCTGTTTACCAAAACATGCTCCATGTCCACAGCAGTCTTTCTGACCGGGTGATTTTTGCAGGAGGGCTCTGGAACTGGAACGGAATTTCTCCCAATTACGGAAAAGCTTTCTGCTGCAGCCGTCTGGCTCTTCAGGCCTGCCGCCAAGCAGGAATACAGGAAGTCTTTGCCACCGGCTGGATGGATAATGGAGCTGAAACTCCCATTGACGCCATTTATCCCGGCCTGGCGGTCTTCTCATTTCTCTGCTTTCACGAGGATCTGCAGGAAAAAGAACTGGCTGCTTATTTCAGAGACTGTGTGGATGGGGATCTGGAAGACTTTCTTCTCCTGGATTCTCTGGACGCTCTATTCAAAGGGCCGGGGAAAAATCTGACAGCGGATAACCCTTC
Organism: Candidatus Blautia merdipullorum; assembly: GCA_019118685.1. Taxonomy (GTDB): domain Bacteria; phylum Bacillota; class Clostridia; order Lachnospirales; family Lachnospiraceae; genus Blautia; species Blautia merdipullorum. The sequence continues at coordinate 15,531 of DWYL01000102.1, read as the reverse complement.
TAAATATCTCTTATATCAGGATCCTATGCTGGGAATTTTCGACTGGCATATCAGGGAGATTGAGACCGGTTTCTATTATAAAACACTGGCAGATAAATTAAAAAAAGCAGGGGAAACTTCCGGGAAGTATCAGGATCTTTTCAGGTTTTATTATGATCTGTCCCTGATTCTTTCTCAAAAAGCAGACCTGGGCCTCCGTATAAAAGGCGCCTATGATGCCCGAGACTTATCCACACTGAAAGAAGTTTCTGAGAAAGTTATCCCCAGAATTCTCCAGGATCTGGCGGAAATGCACGCCGCCCGTGAAAAACTCTGGTTCGCAGATGCAAAACCCTTTGGCTACGAACTTCTGGATATCCGCTTAGAAGGAGTAAAAACCCGTCTGAAAAGCTGCCAGAGAAGACTCTGGGCTTACCTCAGCGGAAAAATCTCCCGTCTGGAAGAGCTGGAGCAGGAACGCCTCCCTTACTGGGATCTGAAAGGGGCAAAGCCTCAGGATCCCAAAGCAGAGCTTCGGGAAAATCTCTGGGACAAGATCATCAGCGGATGCGGTCTGATCGACACGGTATAAAACAGAAAGCTGCCCTATTAATCATACGTGAGGAATATTCTCGATTTTGATTAATGGGGCAGTTCTTTTTTCTTATCCATGATTTTGCAGAATACAATCGCCACCCCTGTGCTTACTGCCGTAGCCGCAATGGCCGGTCCTACAATGGCTGTGGGATTGACGCTGCCGTACTGGCTCCTGTAGGCAATGATATTCACAGGGATCAGCTGGATAGAAGAGATATTAATAATCAGAAAGGTACACATCTCATTTCCGGCGGTTCCCCTTCTTCTGGCCTTTCCCGGCGCTTTTCCGGCTCTCCGGTCTTCCTCCAGATTCTCCAGCTCCTCCATGGCCTTCAGCCCAAAGGGAGTTGCCGCCCAGCCAAGTCCCAGAAAATTGGCGATCATATTGGCAGATATATATTCCAGAGACCGGTGCTCCTGAGATATCTGGGGAAATAAAAAATGAAGCAGCGGTCTCATTGCATTGGTAAGACGGTCCACCAGGCCTGAGGCTCTGGCGATTTCCATCAATCCCACCCACATGGCTACGATCCCCGCCATGGTAATGCAAAGAGATACTGCCTCTTCCGCAGAGGAAAGGGCAGCCTCCGTCACTTCATTCATATGTCCTGTAATTCCCCCATACATGATACCGATAAGGAGCATACCTCCCCAAAGATAATTCAGCATGCCTGGCTCCTGAATAGTTCTTATTTTTTTAATATATGTATAGGGTCTTCTCTCTATTCCTCTTCTTCCTCCAAAGAAGAAGAAATCCGGGCTGGTTCTGTATCATACTGGTCAGCCATGCTTTGGGTGTATTCCTCAATGCGGCTGACGATGGCATCTCCAGTGGCTCCCTCTGCCGGGACGGGCTGATAATCATTGATCCCCTGTTCCCAGGAAGAAGATACTTTTACAGGAATAACGTTTGTTACATTATCTTCTGTCAGTTCTCCGTCTTCCAGAGTAAAGGTCTGCTGAAAGATCATAGAATCCATATCACTGGGAGAAGAATTGCCTCCAAAGCAGAAATTTGCCAGGCTGTAGATAATATTTTTCCCTTTATAAGTCTCTATTCCCTGAAGCACATGGGGATGATGGCCCAAGACCAAATCTGCCCCATGATCTATGGCTGAATGGGCAAGCTCCACCTGGGTCTCGTCAGGAACATTGGACCGTTCCACGCCCCAGTGAAAACTGGCGATTATGATCTGGGCTCCCTCCTCTTTCAGGCTCTCGATATTCTCGATCATCGCCTCTTCACAATCCATATATTCGCCCAGCTCGTTGGTTCCCAGAAGCCCGATCTTGACGCCTTTTATCTCCATAACCGCCGTCCTGTCATAACCAAAAGTGGAAATTCCTGCATCTTCCAGAGTCTCTATGGTATCTGTATAGCTTTTATCTCCATAATCATGGCTGTGATTATTGGCCAGATTTGCGGCCTCTACGGAACCCTCTGTGAGGATTTGTACATACTCCTCATCGCCTTTAAAAGCATAGGTTTTATCTTGTCTGGCTGTTTCCTGGGTCAGGGTGCCTTCCATATTTACAATGGTCAAGTCATCCTTCGAAAATACCGGTTCTACTTTCTGCAGAAAATATCCCAGATCTTCCTTTTCTTCATATTTTGCCGGGAGACTTGTAGGATAGTAAAAAAATTCATCTGTCCCCAAGGTGCAGTCTCCGGCAGCACTGATAGTAAGGGTCACGATTTCCGGCTCTTTCTCTGCCGCCTCCTGATTTACTTCCTGCTTTTCTTCCTGCTTTTCCTCCTCAGGTTCAGAGCTGCTGCTTCGGTCCATGCCTGAAACTGCTGCAGCCACAAGCAGCAAAAGAAGCACTCCTGCGGCTGAACCTCCCAATATCATCTTCTGCCGCCGCACCTGTCTGCGCCGCAGCGCTCTTCTCCTTGCCAGTTCCTTCTGTCTTTTCTGACTTCTTCTGTGCTCCTCCATACTCTTCTCCTATGTATTGTTCAGGATTCCTGAAGCAGGACCCCGTAGATTTCTCTTTTGGAAACTCCCCTGTCCTTGGCTACCTGCTTCATAGCTTCTTTCTTTTCCATTCCCTGTTTCAGATAAAATTCCACATGCTCAGGTACAGACATATCTTCCCATTTACTTCTTTCTTCCTCTTTGATCTCTTCTCTGGATTTCCCCTCCAGTACCAGAACACACTCTCCTTTAGGAGAATTCTCCCGGTACCAGTCCAGAGCCTTTTCCAGATCCGTTTTGAAAAGAGTTTCATGTTTCTTTGTCAGTTCCCTGCATACGGTGATATTCCGGTTTCCCAATTCTTTCAAAAGTTCCTCCAGCGTCTTTACCAGACGATGAGGCGCTTCATAAAAGATCAGGGTTCTGGTATCCTTTTTCAACTCTTCCAGGACTTCCTGGCGCTGCTTTTTGTCCTGAGGCAGAAACGCCTCAAAAGAAAAGCGGCGGGTGGAAAGGCCGGATACAGTAAGAGCCGTAATGCAGGCTGCAGGCCCCGGAAGGGAAGTGATCTCGATCCCTGCTTCCCAGCACATTGCCACAAGCTCCTCCCCCGGGTCAGAAATCCCCGGTGTGCCGGCATCCGTAATAAGGGCTACCTGTTTTCCCTCTTCCATCTGTCTGACCAGCCACCGGCCTTTCTCATATTTATTATACTCATGATAGCTGGTCATAGGAGTTTTGATCTCAAAATGGTTCAGAAGTTTCCTACTGTTCCTGGTATCCTCTGCTGCGATCAGATCCGCTTCCTTCAGTGTACGCAGTACCCGGAAAGTAATATCTTCCAGGTTTCCGATAGGCGTTGCACACAGATATAACTTTCCCTTCATTTCTTCCACTCCTGTCCGTAAATATCCAGAATCTCCCGGGTATAAACTCCGGGTTTCTTATATACGATCAAAGGCTTTTCCACTGTCATCCTGGACCGTCCTCCCCGCATTCCCTCGATCAGCACCAGATTCGGTTCCTTGTCCACATAAGGATGTACCATTCTCATTCTCTTAGGTTCGATTTTATGCCGGATCATGGAGGAAAAAATCTCTGCCAGCCGGAAAGGTCTGTGGATCATATAAAATCTTCCCCTAGGTCTGAGAACCTTTGCGCTCTGTTCCAGAAGATTCTCCAGTGTACACAGAGTCTCATGACGTGCAATGGTCTTCGCCTGATTGTCTCCTGTAAGCCCATGGCTTCCGATCATGTAGGGAGGATTGGAGACCACTACGTCAAATGCAGAGCCTCCAAATATCCCGGACGCTTCTTTAATGTCTCCCAGCGTAATGAAAATATCCTCTTCCAAATGATTGTAAACCACGCTTCTTCTGGCCATATCCGCGCTTTCCTCCTGAATCTCCAGTCCGGTGTATTTTCCCAGAGGATATCTGGCCTTTAATAAAATGGGGACGATCCCTGTGCCCGTCCCCATATCCAGTACCTGTTCTCCCGGCTTTACTTTTGCAAACCAGGAAAGAAGCACCGCGTCTATGCCGAAACAAAATTGTGATGGATCCTGTATCAGCATGTATCCGTTCTGAAGGTCATCCAGCCTTTCATTCTCTCGGATAAACTTCCTCTTTTCCATGATCGGATTTCCTTTCTATTTATCTTTTTCCAGTTCTTTTAAGGCTCTCATTTCTTCATCGCTGATCTTTATCTTATCTTTTTTCTGCCGTGATTTAAACTTCAGTTCTGAAGCCTGATATTCTCTCACTTCCTTTTCGTCTTCTATATCCACTATTACCTTTACAAGCTGACGGATAACATTGACACTCTGCACTTCGCCTTTCAGACCTTCCGGGGTTGTTACCCTATCTCCGGTATTCGGAAGTTTTCTGTTCAGTTCTTCATAGTTTTCTTCCTCATTTTTCAGACAGCACATCAGCCGTCCGCAGACTCCTGATATCTTGGAAGGATTTAATGACAGATTCTGCTCCTTGGCCATTTTAATGGAAACAGGAGCAAACTCAGAAAGAAAAGTATGGCAGCACAACTCTCTGCCGCAGATTCCAATCCCTCCAAGGATTTTGGTTTCATCTCTCACACCGATCTGCCTAAGTTCGATCCTGGTTTTAAACACAGCCGCCAGATCCTTTACCAGTTCTCTGAAGTCAATCCGTCCGTCTGCTGTAAAATAAAACAGGATTTTATTATTATCAAATGTATACTCTACATCGATAAGCTTCATTTCCAGTCCATGTTCCCTAATTTTTTTCTGGCAGATCTTGTAAGCTTCCTTCTCTTTTTTTCTGTTGCTTTCTTCCTTTTTGTCATCCTGGGAATTTGCTATCCGGATAACATCTTTCAGGGGCTGTACCACCTTTTCTTCTTTTATGTCCCTGGGGGCCAGCACCACATTGCCGTATTCCACTCCTCTGGCAGTTTCTACGATCACATGATCTCCCGCTTTAATCTCTAGATCCCTCGGTGAAAAGTAATATATTTTCCCTACATTGCGAAATCTTACACCAATTACTCTTATCATTTTAGTTCTCCCTGATTGTCAGGAACAAAAGCTCCATGGTCAGTTCAAAATTGACATTTGCCTGGAGACGTTTCTTTGCTGTCTCAATAGCCTTGATAATCGTCTCCAGACCTTCATAAGAACTTTTATCCGCACGATTTTTTATATCTCTATATTCCTGTCTGAATACCAGACCATCAATTTCGTGAGTTGCCTTGAACATCAGGACATCCCGGAACCACACCAGGAAAAGATCCAGATATTCATATATCGTATGTTTATCTTCAGAAAGCACCCGGATGGCGTCCACCATCTCGTACACTTCCATATCATTCCCTTTCTTTAAAATCCTAAGGGCAGATTCCATCATCTCGGTAAAATCTTCTGCCGTTGCGATCTGTTTTGCCTTTCCCACATTCCCCTGGGCAAAAGCCACACTAACCTCCGCCTGATAATCTGGAACATGGAGTTCCTCCATAAGATACTTCTTAATCACTTCATCCCTTACCGGTTTAAAATTCAGAGTAACACACCTGGAAGAAATGGTGGTAAGGAGAGAGCCGCCGTTATTTACCAGAAGAAGGATCACTGCGTAGGCCGGAGGCTCTTCAATAGTTTTCAGAAGAGCATTCTGAGCCTGTACTGTCATCTTCTCCGCTTCATCTACAATGTATACTTTATAAGGACCAATATATGGCTTAATGGCCACATCTCCGATAAGCTGCTCCCTGATGTCCTCAATTCCTATAGAATTGGGTTTTTCATGTGTGACATATATAATATCCGGATGATTCCGGTTCATAGCCTTTTTACAGGAACTGCACTGCAGACAGGGCTCTTTCCCATGTTTTTCACACTGCAATGTCATAGCAAATATCTTTGCCAGAAGCTTCTTGCCGCTTCCTTTTTCCCCTGCAAAAATATAGGAATGGGAAACCTTATCTGTAGCCGCAGCGTTCTGCAAATGTTTGATCACTTCTTCATGTCCTAATACCTTTTCAACTTCCTGCATTGCAATCCACCTCAATTCCTGTGCCCTTTTAGGGCAGTCTTTTTCTGACCCAATATCATTAAGTCATTATATCATATGTTTTTTATTTACTGCAACTTTTGTATACAGTTTTTCAATTCCTTTATACAGCTTTCCAAATCAATATTAGAAAACCTTTTTGTGATTCCTGCTCTTTTCAGATTTTCTTCTGAAAAGTCCTCCGTATCCGCCAAAAATCTCCTGCACATTTCCGCATACTTAGGTTCCTGCTGAAGCTCTTCCCTGCAGATAGCTCTTTTCAGCCGTTCCCCATCCTCTACCTCTATATAAAGAGGGCAAAGATTTTTCTCTCCATAGTACTCCTTCATGTTCATATAAGATTCCAGTGTTCCGATCCCCAGATAATTTCTTTTTTCCAATTCAATCTGTCCGTCATCCGCAGTAAAATAAATCCATGGACCATAGACAGTCTGATAAGTCCGGGCCTCAATGATCTTCCCCTGCTTTTGGAATTCCTGAAAAGTCCCTTCTCCTACAAAGTAATACTCCCGTCCCGGCATCTCCCCCTGACGCATAGGTCTGGTGGTGTAAAGAATAATATTCCTTAGTTTCAGTTCCTGTTCTCCCAAAAGTCTCTTATAAATCGTATCCTTTCCAGAGGAACTCTTCCCCATTATATAAAATATTTTTCCCATCATTTGTTTTCCTTTACCGTTTTTATCTTTTTCTGGGAGTGATCTGTCAATCCCTGGAGATAGATTCCCAGGGACTTCCAGGAGTCCGCTTTTTTCAGAAAGTCTTCTGTAATTTCCTCCCCCGGAACCAAAAGAGGGATTCCCGGAGGGTACAGATAGGCAAACTCCCCGGAAATCTTTCCCTTACTGTTTTCCAGGTCTCCTACTTCCATAGTATTCTCCATAGCCTGGGCGATCGTCATAATCTGACGGGGATGCTCTTCTTTTTTTTCCTTTGTAAAAAGAAGGTCTTTTTCTGTTTCCAGGGAAGCGCCGGCGTCTTTCCCGTCAAGGCTGAAATCTATATCTTCTAAAGCTTCTCCAAGCCGCTGAAATCCTTCTTCTGTGTCCATAACACTGGTCAAGGCCAGCACATATCCCGGCGCCTCCATTTCCAGCTCCAGTCCGTACTTCTCTCTCAGTTCCTTATGCAGAAACGGGCCTCCCCATGGATTTCCTGGTTCAGAAATAATAAGTTTGGATAAATCCAGGTCAAAAATCTCCCCCCTGCCTATAAGCTCCGATCCTGCCAAAGAAAGATTTTTTAACTTTCTCAGCCCCTTTCTAAGCTTTGCCACCTTGTCTGCATAAACATCAAAAGATTTTTCCCCCTGCTCTTCCAGGTAGCGCAGACAGGCCGAAATGGATCCCATTAGAATATAGGAAGGACTGCTTGTCTGGTAAATGCCCAGAAAGGTTTCCAGTCTTTCTCTGGAAACCAGCTCAGACTGAAGATGAAGAAGGGCTGTCTGGGTAAGGGAAGGGAGGGTTTTATGCAGGCTTTGGATCACAATATCGCCTCCGGAATACAGGGCAGATTCAGGAAAAAAATCATGAAAAGGAAAATGGGCTCCATGAGCTTCATCCACAATAAGGGGGATCCCATATTTATGAGCAGCATTGGAAATTTTTTTTATATCAGAAACGACTCCGTCGTATGTAGGCGAAGTAACCAGAACAGCCTGAATGTCTTTGTGGATCCTCAGTTCATCCTCCACATCTTTCGGATCGATCCCTCCGTTCAGGCCCAGCGTCTCGTTCCAGGAAGGGTAAAGATATACCGGCTTCAGGTCTCTCAGATAAACTGCATGATAAGCAGCTTTATGACAATTTCTGGCCATCAGGATCCTGCCGCCTTGCTGTGTACAGGCCGATACTGCCGCCAGGATCCCCGCTGTGCTTCCGTTTATCAGAAAATAACTTTTATAAGTCCGGAAAATTTTTCCTGCATACCCCTGTGCTTCCTTCAGTATACCTTCTGCATGGTGAAGGTTATCAAAATCTGTGATCTCTGTAATATCCTCAAGATAGGGATTGCTTAAATACTCTGTCACCGCCTGCCTCTTATGTCCCGGCATGTGAAAAGGATAGACTTCACTGCGTCCATATCCGTATAATTCTCTGTCCAGATATTTTCCTCTGTCCATTTCTAAAGCTCCTTTAAAATCTAAAGCCATTATACTATAAAATCGGCTGTTTCAAAAGAAAAAAGGAGGTAAAGCCCCAGATTCATTTGGCTTCACCTCTTTGTCCTTATACCTTAAACCGGTATCCCACGCCCCAGATTGTTTCTATATACTGAGGTTTGGCAGTATTGAACTCTATTTTTTCCCGGATCTTTTTAATATGGACCGTTACCGTGGCAATGTCTCCGATCGACTCCATATCCCAGATTTCCTTAAATAGTTCATCTTTTGTAAATACCCTGTTTGGGTTCTGAGCCAGGAATGTAAGGAGGTCAAATTCCTTAGTGGTAAAATTTTTTTCCTCTCCGTTTACCCATACCCTTCTTGCAGTTTTATCGATCTTCAGGCCGCGGATCTCAATGATATCATTTTCCTGGACTCCTGTGCCGATCAGCCTTTCATATCTTGCCAGATGAGCTTTCACTCTGGCCACCAACTCGCTGGGGCTGAAAGGCTTTGTCATATAATCATCCGCTCCCAGGCCCAGGCCCCGGATCTTATCAATATCATCTTTCTTTGCAGATACCATAATGATAGGGGTATTCTTTTGATTGCGGATTTCCCGGCAGATTTCAAATCCATCCACCTCCGGGAGCATCAGATCCAGAATGAACAGATCAAAGTCTTCCTCCAGGGCTCTTTTCAGCCCTACATCCCCCCGGTGCTCGATCTCCACCTCAAATCCGCTGAGTTCCAGATAGTCTTTCTCCAGATCCGCAATAGCTTCCTCATCTTCAATAATTAAAATTTTACTCATTTACTGGTACCTCCTGATATTTTCTAAGGACAAAATACATAACTGTCCCGATATTTTCTTTGCTTGCAGCCCAAACCTTCCCGCCATGATCTTCCATGATCTTTTTCACAATAGAAAGGCCTATGCCGCTTCCTCCCTGGGAAGAATTTCTGGATGCGTCTGTGCGGTAGAATCTGTCAAAAATATTCGGAAGATCTCTTGCTGCAATGCCCTTGCCGTTATCCTCCAGTTCCACCTGTATAAAATCTCCTACATCCTTTACCCGCAGATTAATCCTCTTCTGCCTTCCGGGAGCCATATACTTCAGAGAGTTGCTGACAATATTATTTACCACTCTCTTTATCTGCTCCGCATCTGCGATGACCATGATCTCCTGCTCCACAAAGTTAGAATAGGAAAATTCTACCCCTTTGGCTTCCAGTTCCACACTTAATTCTTCGGCGCAGTCATCAAAAAATTCAACCACGGAAATCTTATTAAAGGTATAGGGGATCCTGTTGGTATCCATTTTAGAATAAAAAGTCAGCTCGTTGATCAGTCTGTCCATCTCATTCGCTTTTGTATAGATAGTCTTGATATATTTTTCCCGTTTTTCCGGTGTATTGGCTACTCCGTCCATGATTCCTTCCACGTATCCTTTAATAGCTGTGATCGGAGTCTTCAAATCATGGGAAATATTGCTGATCAGTTCCTTGCTTTCCCTGTCAAAGGCTACCTTCTCCTCTGCGTTTTCTTTCAGCCGCTGACGCATGTCTTCAAAATCCTGGCAAAGATCAGCGATCTCGCTGACTCCTTCTGTAGTTACGGAAAAGTTCAGATCTCCTTCTTTGATCTTCTGGGTTGCCATACGCAGTTTGTCCAGAGGCGAGATCACCCCTCTGTAAATCCACCAGGTCAGCCACAGAGCCGTAATGGCAAGGATCAGGATCACTGTGATGATCATGGTCTCTCCCAGATTCTGGATCTGGGGAAGAGTTTCTAAAGCATTAGAAACGATATATACATTTCCCTGTGTCACTTCATCCGTGGAAAAATTTATCTGCTTTACCAGAGACTGTACCTTTCCTCCAAGGTACATTCTGTCGCTGATCCCTGCGTTGTCACCCTGATAACTGTCATCCAGCTTTTCTATCAAATCACTGGGATAGCTTTCACAGCCATAGTAAGTCACTCTTCCATCTTCTCGTACCAACAGATAAGACTTGCTGTCCTCCAGTTCCTTATTCAGAGACTCCAGATACTGAAGGTCTGTAAAAAGTTCCGGGTCTGTCTGCGCTATTTCTTCCATTTCTTCAGCAGCTTTATTGGTCAGATGCGCCACTACCTCGGCTGAATTTGCCAGAGTCTCATAGGTTGGGTCTTCTATACCATACTGCCGTTCAATAACTCCCAGCTGATATTGGCTGAAGCACCAAAAGGCAATCACTGTAAAAAGCAATGGTTCCAGCACAATTATAAAAAATGAAATGATGATTCTTGTTTTCAGCTTCATATATTCTGCCTCTTTAATTGCTTTTGTAGATTAAATTTTTTTACATATGTTTTAATTATAGCATAGTTTTTTTCTTTTTCCTCTAAATAAAAAGTGACCAAATCTAAACTTTCTATAAAAATTCTATCGAAATACTTTGACTTTCCTCCAAATCCACTCTAAAATTAGGAAAAAGATGATTTTTATAACATTCTTATCCAAAAGGAGAAATCATGTTTATAGATAGAGATCAGATACTTACGCGCCTGGATCAGATATACAAAGAGGGCAGACCTCTTTGTGTCTCTCTGTATTCCCGGCATGGAGAAGGAAAGAGCCGGCTTCTCAGGGAATTTTCCAAAGGAAAGAAAGTCCTTTATTATGCCGCTTCCTGCGTGCCATGGGAAGAAAATTTTCAGCTTTTAAAGGATTTATGTCTCCGAAAGTTTGGTTCCGCCTTTTCTTCCCCTGAAAAATTTTCTCAGCTTCTTAAAATGTTAAAAAAAGAATCTGCAAGGGAACCGTTCGTACTGATACTGGATCATTTTCAGTATCTGGCATTCCAAAACCGCAGACTCTTTTCACAGCTGACGGCCCTTTCCAGAGAAAGCAGCTCTTCCTCCAGAATGTTGATCATATTGTGCAAACCTTCCCATTTATGGGAAAAGGAATCCCCAAAAGAAGAGGAGGCTTTTTTGCTGCGTCCTTTTCACTTTTTTGAAATGCGCCGGCTCTGTCCGGATCTTTCTTACATTGATCAGATTCTATTATACAGTATAACCGGAGGCGTCCCGGGATTGATGGAATATTTTCCTCCGGGCAGTTCCTTACAGGAAAATCTGGAAAAACTGTTTTTTACAGAAAAAGGGGTTTTATACCGGGCCATACCTTTTGAAACCGGCAAATACTATGGCAGTTCTGCCTTTATAGGAGGAATTCTGGGAGCTGTAGGGAAATCTCCCAAGCATCTCCAGGAAATCTGTGACCGGACAGGTCTTTCCCCCAGCGCCGCAGGAAGTCTGCTTGCCTCCCTGGAGAATCACGGCATTATTGAAAAAATCGTGCCCGTAACTGAAGAGCCTTCCAGCAGACGGGCGCTGTACAGAATTTCTCACAATGCTTTCCGTTTCTGGTATGCTTTTGTATATCCTTTTCAGTCAGAAATAGAGGCAGGAAGAGGTCCTGAAATTTTTCACAAACAAATTTTATCTCACCTGTCTTCTTATCTGAAAGATACTTTTCAGGATATTTGCCGGGAATTTTTAAGAGAGTCTGTCAAAACCGGAACCTCTCCATTTCCCATGGAACGTGTAGGAATGTGGTGGGGCCAGCATCCAACCAAAAAGCGCACAGAGTATATTTCTATCGCAGCATCTTGGGAGGATCAGATCCTTTTGGGAGACTGCTTCTGGACTGACGACTGGATCGATGCCGATGGTCTTTCCCGCCTTCAGAAGCATGCAGGCCTTTTCCCGGAAAAGGAAAAATGGTACTACCTTTTTTCCACCTCTGATTTTGTCTACGGATTCGAAGCTATGTCCGGCAGTCATGTCCGTGTGTTCAGTTTAGACAAAATGTGCCGTATCATGGACAATGTGTGATTTGCATTTTACAACTATATATTGATTTATGTTCTGTTTTTCTTTGCATTTGCAAATACATAGTTTGTTTTTGCCATTTATTTCCAATGCTATAGTTTAGCAAAAAGGAGATTGGCAATGACTGAAGATAAAAGACTGAAGCAGCTGCGGGAACTTGGGCTGACGATATCCTATTACCGGAAACTAAAAGGACTGACACAGGGACAGCTTGCTTCTTTGGTCGGATTAAGCAGGACACATATCAGCAATATAGAGGCGCCGAATATAAAAACTTCCATATCTCTGGACAGTCTTCTGGATATTGCTGATGTTCTGGGAATACCCGTTAAAGATCTGTTTGATTTCCGCAGTGTTTAAAAGTTTCCGGTTAAAAGGGAAGCAGCCCTGTCAGGCATATTTCGTCTGACAGGACTGCTCCTTTCGGTTTCATGATCTTTCCATTTTATTTCTCTTCCAGATATTTCTTCAGAATGTCTGTCCTGTCCAGTTTTTCCCAGGGCAGATCCAGATCATTTCTTCCAAAATGTCCGTAGGCTGCTGTCTGCTTATAGATAGGACGGCGAAGATCCAGCATCTTAATGATTCCTGCCGGCCTCAGGTCAAAATTCTCCCGGATGATCTCTACCAGACGGCTGTCGGGAAGTTTACCGGTTCCAAAGGTATCCACCATAATAGAAGTAGGATGGGCAACGCCGATGGCATAGGAGAGCTGGATCTCACATTTCTTTGCCAGACCTGCCGCAACCAGATTTTTTGCCACATAACGGGCAGCATAGGCGGCAGAACGGTCTACCTTTGTACAATCTTTTCCTGAGAAAGCGCCGCCGCCGTGACGGGCATATCCGCCATAAGTATCCACAATGATCTTACGTCCTGTCAGACCGCTGTCCCCGTGAGGTCCGCCGATCACAAAACGGCCTGTAGGATTAATAAAAAATTTTGTATTTTCATCTACCATTTCTGCAGGCAGGATGGGATCAAAGACATATTTCTTAATGTCCTCATGAATCTGTTCCTGGGTTACTTCCGGATCATGCTGTGTAGAAAGAACAACAGCATCCAGGCGGAAAGGTCTGTCATTTTCATCATATTCCACAGTTACCTGGGTCTTTCCGTCAGGTCTTAAATAAGTCAGTGTTCCGTCTTTCCGGACTTTTGTAAGCTGTCTTGCCAGCTTATGGGCCAGTGCGATGGGATAAGGCATGTATTCTTCTGTCTCATCTGTGGCAAATCCAAACATCATACCCTGGTCTCCGGCTCCGATGGCATCCAGTTCCTCTTCTGACATTTTATGTTCTTTGGCTTCTAAAGCTTTATCCACACCCAATGCGATATCTGCAGACTGTTCGTCAATGGTCGTGATCACACCGCAGGTATCTGCGTCAAAACCATATTTGGCTCTTGTATAGCCAATCTCCCTTACTGTGTCCCTGACAATCTTGGGAATATCCACATATGCCTTTGTAGTGATCTCTCCCATTACCATGACCAATCCTGTAGTCGTAGCTGTCTCACAGGCCACGCGGCTCATAGGGTCTTTTTCCATAAGTGCATCCAAGATCGCGTCGGAAATGGCATCACACATTTTGTCTGGATGGCCTTCGGTAACAGATTCTGAAGTAAACAGTCTTTTTTCCATAATATTCTCCCTTTCTTTTTCTTTCGCCCATTCAGGAAATCTGAGGTTTTCAGACATAGGAAAGGGCCCGCATAAGCGGACCCACATCTTCTATAGGAATCCTCTTATTGTTCGATTATTCGCTCAGGTTGGCACCTTCCGCATAGCGGGGTTGCCGTGACTTCACAGTTCCTATGTAACTCCATCACTCTGAATAAGAGAAAAAACATTCTATCTTTAATTTCCGAATAATACATTAACTCTTTTTTATATCTGAGTCAAGTACTATTTTTATCCAACCCGAAGCTGGAACTTTTTAATCTCCTTTTCACTGGAAACCTTTTCAATTTCTGCTCCAAGGCTTCTCAGCTTTTCTTCAAACCTTTCATATCCTCTCTGGATATAAACAATATCATCTACGATCGTGATCCCTTCGGCAGCCAGTCCGGCTATAACCAGAGCAGCCCCTGCCCGAAGGTCCGGCGCGCTTACCTGGGCTCCTGCCAATTTGGGAACCCCGTTAATGATCGCTGTATTTCCTTCTACCTTAATATCTGCGCCCATTCTGACCAACTCGTCCACATATTTAAAACGATTTTCGAAAATACTCTCTGTGACAATGCTTGTCCCCTCTGCCAGGGTCAGGGCCACAGCAAACTGAGGCTGCATGTCTGTAGGATATCCCGGATAAGGCATGGTCTTTACATTTGTGCGTCTTAAACGCTTGTTGGCCACCACCCGGACTGCATCGTCAAATTCTTCCACCTGACATCCGATCTCTTCCAGTTTGGCTGTAGTTGCCTCTAAATGCTTGGGAATAACATTTTTCACCATCACATCTCCCATAGTGGCCGCTGCAGCGCACATAAAAGTGCCCGCCTCGATCTGGTCAGGAATGATGGAATAGCTGGTCCCGTGAAGCTTCTCTACTCCTTTGATACGGATCACATCTGTACCGGCTCCTTTGATATTTGCGCCCATACTGTTCAAAAAGTTTGCAACGTCAACTACATGAGGCTCTTTCGCCGCATTCTCAATAGTCGTATTGCCGTTTGCCATAGCAGCCGCCATCATAATATTGATGGTAGCGCCTACAGAAACCATGTCCAGGAAAATATGTTTTCCTACCAGTTCCTCTGCTTTTGCTACAACAGCTCCGTGGATGATATCTACAGACGCCCCCAGTGCCCGGAATCCTTTCAGATGCTGGTCAATAGGACGGCTTCCGATATTGCAGCCTCCCGGAAGAGGAACTTCTGCATTTTTATATTTTCCCAGCAGAGCTCCCAGCAGATAATAGGACGCTCTGATCTTTTTTATATACTCATATTCGACAGTAATGTTTCCGATCGTAGCACCCACGATCCTCACTTCTGTAGGCCCGATACGATCGACTGTCGCGCCGATTTCCCGGATAGCCTCCAGCAAAACATTTATATCCCTTACATCTGGCAGATTCTCAATGTGTACTGCTTCATCTGTCATGATCGCCGCTGCTAAAATAGCAAGAGCTGCATTCTTTGCACCGCCGATTTCTACTTCTCCCACTAAAGGATTTCCACCTTTGATAATATACTGTTCCATATACACACCTCTTATTTGGCCGAAGCCGCTTATACTCAACTGCCTGTCCCAAAATGGTCCGGCTCTTATACTCCATTTTCCCCTGTTATTATTTTATGGCTTAACAAATATATTATAACAGATATTTGTTTTTGTAAACAAGAATTAAAATTTTAACCTCTCCGTTCTTTTAAATCCCTTCTTGTTTTCTGTAATCACTTTAAAGCCTCTAAAATTTTCTGCAAAGTCCCTTCTGCATCTGTTTTTTTCTCATCAATGATATATTCCGCATATTTTCCATAAAGGGGAACCCGCTCTTC
>DWYL01000101.1 GCA_019118685.1 Candidatus Blautia merdipullorum | reverse complement strand
TTTCCTACATGAACCATTTCGGACATCTTGAACCCTGTATTTCCTTTCAGATAGATGACAGGGCCGTTGACGCCGTAAATAATACCAGTTCTACTCATGCTTCAGCCCTCCGTCAAAATTAAAATTTTCCTTCTCATTTTCCAGCATGGTGAGAAGGGTATAGTCAATCAAAATATTTTTGTCAGGGATCACAGCCCGGATTCCCCCTATAAAAGAAGTCTGGGAGATCAGGGGCCGGATACCGGTGCGTTTTTCCATTTCCTCCGCCAGAGACTGGTCCCCGGAGGAAAGATAGATCTCCACCTGGTCCTCCCCGGCAGCTTCCAGAGCTTTGTTAATCTTTTCTTCCAGCCAGTCTCCATACTGAGGACCGGCAAGGAATGTCTGGAGCATTTCCTTTACTTCTTCAAAAAGCTTTTCCTGAAGCTCCTGATATTTCTTGGAGAGACGCCTCTTAATATGGAGATGCTCGGCGGAAAGCGCTTTATTGATTTCTCTTGCAGCGTTTTCTGACTCTATTTTAAACTGGTTTTCTGAGGCGGCCAGCTTTTCCTTTTTGTGTTTTTCCAGTTCTTTTTCCAGAGATGTCCTGTATTCGGAAATTGCGTTGTCAGCCTCTTCTTTCGCGCTTTCTATGGAGACTTCATAGAAATGCTGCAGTTTTTCTTCCGTTGTCATACCTATCACCTTCCTGTCATAATTTTAGTCCGATAGCTTCATTCACATAAGAAGTAATGAAGTCGGGGGCCCGTCCTGTTCCGTGGCGGTCGGGAATCTCCACGAGAAGGGGAAGACGGTGATTCAGGCGGATATCATCAATGATATCAGGAAATTCTTTTCCGAATTTCTCCGTAAGGAGGATCACGCCGTTTTCTTTGTTGGCGATAGCCTCTTCCAGCGCCTTTTTCAGTTCTTCTCTTTCGTGAACGACTACACCTTCCACCCCTGCCAGACGCATGCCGGTGTAAGTATCAATATTGTCACTGATCAAAAACATTTTCATAGGAAATCATCCTTCCACAGAGATCAGCCCAATCTTCCAAGGATCATAAAGGAAATGATCAGGCCGTAAAGGGCAATACCTTCTGCCATAGCTACAAAGATCATAGACTTACCAAACAGGGAACCATCCTCGCTGATGGCTCCAAGAGCTGCACTTGCAGAGCTGGCTACGGCAATACCGGAACCGATGCCGGAAAGACCGGTAACCAAAGCGGCTCCCAGATAGCCCAGTCCTTCTGCCAGACCGGAACCGGCGGCATCTGTAGCGGCCTGAGCGCTTACTGTTCCGCCGAACATAACGATGGTTCCTACCAGGAGAGCGCCGAAAAAGAAGAAACAGTTGGCCGCCAGGCTCTTTTTATACCGCTTTTTGTTTTTCTCTCCCAGGAAGAAAGCTCCAAAAGGAATGATAATGCTTAAGATCAAAGCTGCTGCGATGGTGATTTGGATAATGGTTGTCATAGTAAAATCCTCCTAATAATTTCTGTTTTATATTGAGACCTATGCCCGGTCTGATGAACTTTTTCGGTTGATACGTTTCAGGAAAGGACGGAATTCTTTTCCGCTTCCTTTGTAGAAACGGCTGAACATTTCATAATACTCCAGACGGAGAACCTGGATACCTACGATCAGTCCCTCCATGGCGCATACAAAAAGATTTCCCAGCACGATGATGAGCCAGTTGATGCTTCCGCCGTCTTCGGCTCCCGCCAGCATAAGCACAACGCCCATCATGGCGGCATGGCTTACAGCAAAAGCGCCGATACGCACAAAGGAAAGAGTATTGGAAAGAAAGCTCAGCATGATTTCGAACAGCTCAAAAAAGCTTTGTACGAAAAACATAGGCTTGCTGCCCTGGATGGCAGGGGTTTTCTTTTCTGCCAGCCGGGTAATCGGTTCCTTCAGCATGATCAGGATCAGCGGGACCGCAAAAAGTACGATCAAAACCGCTGCGGCGGGAAGGGGATTCCCTGTAAGGAGCAAGATCGCCGATACAGTCAGAGTTCCGTAGAATACCAGTCCGCATACAGCATTCTGATCAAACCAGGTTCCTTCTATATTCCGGACTTTTACCGCATTTATGATATGAAAGACCATAGTGAGCAGGATGAGAAACATGCCAAAGACAATAGCTACCACAAAAATGGTATTCATATTTCCAAGTCCCGGTACTAATGTCATGGCCTCAGCCGGCCTCAGCCATACTGCATCTATAATATCTTCAAATCCAAAGATACTGCCGAACATAAAACCAAAAAAGGTAGAGAAGATACCGGCGGTGCCGATAATGGCGGCCAGATCCAGGTGTTTCTTTTTAAATAAGATAAAACCGCCCAGAGCCAGAAGAAGTCCCTGGCCCACATCTCCGAACATGACTCCGAAGATAAAGGAATAGGTCACAGCCACAAAGATTGTAGGATCCATTTCATGATAATCAGGGAGCCCGTACATTTTTACATACATTTCAAAGGGCCTGAAGATCTTAGGATTCTTCAGCTTTGTGGGAGGCTTGCAGTTTATTTTGTTTTTATCATCCTCTATTACGCAGAAAAGCTTGGGATCATCCTCAATATCTTTCATAAAAGCGGAAGCGTCGTCTTCAGTCATCCATCCGCAGAGTATATAGAAGGTCTCCTGATGCTCTTTTACACAGGCGGCCACCTTCCGCACATCAAAGTTGGTAGAAAGAGCGTTTAAAGCTGCCTGTGCGGAAAGGATTATAGAAGCGTCCTCACTTAAAAGTTTTTGGATCTCTTCCTGCCGTTTGTCATATTCTCTCTGCAGCTCCTCCAGTTTTCGGTTGTACTGTGCGCAGAGTGCCTGGGGGGTGCCGTGATAGAAATCTTTTTTCAGATAGATCCGTTCAAAATGCATGGAAGAAAAAACAGCATCTACCTGTTCCATCTTGGTCCAAAGAACAAAATACAGACCCCATACGTAATCCGGGTCTTCCCGGCAGGGGTAGAACATAGTATCCAGGTCATCATATACATAGGTATTGAATTTTTCATAGTACTCTTTCTGGATTCTGCCAAACCGTACCTGGACAAAACGGTAACGGATCAGCTTATCTACATCTTCCGGCAGGGAAGAAAAAGGAAAGAGACGGCTAATGTCTTCGGTAACAGAGGCCTGTTCAGCCATAAGTCTGTCACATTCCTGGCGCAGTTCTGAAATTTTTTCTCCCAGAGAGTCCAGCAGAGGCTGGATCTCTTCAAGGGAAATATTCTGGATCTCAACATTTCCCTGGTCTCCCACAAGAGAGGCAAACTCGTTTACTCTTGCCAGCAGATCTCTGTAGGGATTGATCTGGATATAGGGAGATAAATGCTGCACCTGAGTGAGCTGAGCCATGGCGTTTTCCAGATGGATCTCATACTTTGAGAGATAATCGTTTACCACCCGGTCGATATCCGCCTTAGGGCCTGTAATACTCAGAAACTTCATTTTCTCGATCATTTTTGATCACCTCCGAGTTGTTACGTTTTGTGAATATAATCCAGTGTCTCAGCAGGCGAAAGTCCGTAGCGGACACATTCTATAGCTGTAGTCAGCCGGTCTACTTCGTGTTCTTTGTGATAAAGATAAGAATAAATCACAATTACTGAGTGTGGATAGTTTCTTGCCTCTTTTTCTATGATCGTTTTCAGATTCAGATTATAAAATTCTTCCAGCTTCTCCGGGGCAAGTTCGGGGAAACGTTTTTTGTAATAAGTGGCGTCCAGTGCCCGCCGGAATTCCTCCAGGTCTGACGCCTCCACCAGAGCTGTCATGTCATGCTTCGATAATCGGTACCGCATAGGGATCAGCAGCGCATAGATGTCTGCCGGAGCCATATGATAATATTTTTTGGAACGGTAGATCCATTGGAGATTCAGCATATCAAATTTGTTTCCATAGGCAGTGGTGATCTCTTCCAGATCCCGTTTTTTAAACAGTTTATCCTTTACGGACCAGATATTGGAAAAATAATACTGATCCAAAGCCATGCCATAGTCGAAAAGAGTGGGGGTATAATCCTGCCCCAGCCTGCTCAAGGGCCCGTAGTATTCAGAACCTTGAAGATTTCCGACGAATTCTTCTATGGTAGAAGAGTTGGTGAGTTTTTCGATATTCAGCTTTGAATGACGGTCGAAAAAGGACTGGAAAAGGGAGAGATCCAAATCGGCTTTTCCCTTATCAAAGACATTTCTGAGGCAGTCTTTCATAACTGAAATTTCATATCTTTTGAAATAGAGGGCCATAAAGGTCCGCTGTTCAGGATTTGCAAAGCGATACAATTTAGCAAAATTCTGGTGGATCGTGTGAATGAGGAGCTTTTCAAGATCTCCTCTGTGGAGACTGTTTTCGTCCAGATCAGCCCACAGATCAGCAAAGCCAGGCTGTTTCTTCAAGTATGCCACGATCTGGGGGACAGAATCCATTTGGGCGATCTCCTGATACTGCTTTTCATTCATCAGTTTACTTTCCATAGCCCGTATTTTCGTAGACAGGCCGCTGTAAGAAAGCAGACTTCCCATAATCTCACATCCTTAATATCCGGTTATATATTTTTTCTGCCAGGTCCCTATGACACTCTGCATAATGTTTTTCCATTTCTTCCAGAGTCCGGGCTGTTTCAGCTTCCTGGTGCGCCAGCTTCTCTTTCATCTGAGTTTCCAGTCCTTCCCGGATTCCGGCTGTTTTTTTCCGGGTTTCTTCATCTATGGACCGGTCAAATTCCTGGACTGTCTGGTCGTATTCTAAAGCCAGCTGCTTTTTTTGTTCCGACACATCGTCCATGATTTTAGATGCGGCAGCTTCTATTTCAGCCAGTTTGTTGATAATGTCTTCCATAGAATTCCCTCCTTAAATTTCTACCACTTATCATACACCATTTTTGGAGAAAAGTCATATAAAATCCAAGGAAAAATCAGGAAAAATGATAAAATTGCATTAAAAGAATAATATGCAAAAAGTATAAAGGAAGAATTGCGGAAAGAGACTTGAAATCCTGGCGGGAAATCATGTATACTCTTAAAGAAATCAGGGAAAGGCAGGTATACCATGAGATTAAGAAATATACCGGGAGCAAAGGAAACCATTGAAAACAGCAGATTTGTGGTCCATCAGGTACAGGAGAAGAGAGGAGACTGGAAGAAGGTTTTCGGAAATGAAAATCCTGTGCATATCGAAGTAGGAATGGGAAAGGGACGTTTCCTTATGGAAATGGCGGCTCTGAATCCGGAGATCAATTATGTGGGGATCGAGATGTATGACAGTGTTCTTCTCAGGGCTGTTCAGAAAATGGAAGAAAAGGCAGCAGAAGGAACGGCTCCCGATAATCTTCGCTTTATCCGGATGGATGCCAGAGAGCTTCCATTAGTATTCGGAAAAAATGAAGTGGGCAGGATCTATCTGAACTTTTCCGACCCATGGCCAAAAGAGCGTCATGCCAAAAGAAGGCTTACTTCCAGGCAGTTTTTTGAAAGATATGATCAGATTCTGGCATCTCAGGGTGTTGTGGAATTTAAAACTGACAACCGCCCCTTGTTCGAGTTTTCCCTGGAGGAGACGGAAGAGGCAGGATGGAAGATCATGGCGCATACTTTTGACCTGCATCAGGATCCTTCTATGAATGAAGGAAATGTAATGACAGAGTATGAAGAAAAATTTTCATCTATGGGAAATCCCATCTGTAAATTGATCGCCGGAAGGTAAATCCGTTATAAAACAACAAAGCTATGACAGAGAGTTTCCCAGGTTCATATAATATATAGAAGAATTTTTGAGAGGCGTCTATGGGAAAGAAAAAGGGCGGATTGGAAAAGGTTTTGTTTCAGTGGGCTTATCAGAACAGAAAAGGCGAGACACGGGCGGCTCAGATTTTGAAGTGTATAGAAGAAACTGAAAAAGCTTTAGATAATGTAAAATTTAAAAAAAGAGGTTGAAAACAAAAAATTAAAAAAATATAAAAAAAAGCTTGCATTTTGTAAAAGCCTGAGTTATAATATCTCTTGCGTTGAGGGAACGCAAAACATATGAGATGCGCCTTTAGCTCAGTTGGTAGAGCAGTAGACTCTTAATCTATTTGTCCAGGGTTCGAGTCCCTGAAGGCGCAGTTAAAGCACTGTTTTTGAAGTCTTAGAGCTTCGGGGACGGTGTTTTTTTATGACTTTACATAGATTTGAAAGAACTGTAATATGGTTCAAACATTCCTGTGCTAATATAGATATGCAGCCACAGAATCAATGTCTGCAGGCCATAGGCGAAATTCCGCCGGGTCTGCAGACAAAAAAGGCAGCCGGAAAGAGAGGCTGTATCTAGAAAAAACAGCGAGGTGTTTGATATGAGAAAAGAGAGAAGAAACCGTAAGCAGATGAAATATGATTTGATGCGCAGCTATTCAGGAATGGAAGCCAAGGTCAGCCAGAAGGCAAAAGATATTTTCAAAAGAAAACCCTACGCTGTAGCCCATTAAAAGCAGAAAGAAAAGACTATGCAGAGAGCAGATTTTTCAGACAGAAAAATGTCTGGAGTATCGGCTCTCTTTTTCTTGCCCATTTAAGGGGCAGAAGGTATAATACATATATTCTGAAAGGGGAACAGCCAGAAGGAGGATTTTAGTGTGAATGAAAAAACAAAATACCAGCTTATGAAAAACAGAGAGCTTTTAAAGGGCTACCAGAGAAGCGATGTCGGCGAAGAGGCCACGGACCAGGAGCAGAAGCTGCCGGGCCCGGCTCCTTTAAAAGAAAAAACGGGGAAGGGCGGGATTTCTCTGCCAAAAGATTTTGAGAATCTTTCCATAGAAGGGAATTTTCTGGATCTGATCAAAGGGAGAAAAAGCAGGCGGCAGTATGGGGAGGAGCCTTTGACTCTGCTGGAACTTTCTTTTCTTTTGTGGGCGACTCAAGGAGTCCGGCACATGGCAGGGCATAAGAACCCGGTAACCTTTCGAAACGTACCTTCCGCAGGTTCCAGGCATCCATTTGAAACCTATCTGTTTATCAGCCGGGTAAGGGGACTGAAAAAGGGCATTTATCATTATCTTCCGGAATATCATAAACTGGAGCTTTGGGAGGATAAAACCGATTATGAGACGGAACTAACCCAGGCTCTCTGCGGCCAGTACTTTGCTGCGTCTGCTCCAGCGGTCTTTGTATGGAGCGCTCTGCCTTACAGGACAGAGTGGCGTTACGGACAGAAGGCGGCTAAATATATTCTTCTGGACGGCGGGCATGTATGCGAAAACTTATATCTTGCCTGTGAATCCATTGGCTGCGGAACCTGTGGGATCGGAGCTTACGATCAGGAAGCTCTGGATGAACTGCTTGGATTCGCCTCGGGCCCTTCAGGGGAAAATGACTATGAGTGTGCGGTTTATGCGGCGCCTGTGGGAAAAAGAAAGGAAAATCTATGACTTATCTTATAACGTTTTTAGAAGGCCTGATCACCTTTATCTCCCCCTGCCTTCTTCCTATGCTTCCGGTATACGCAGCATATTTTGCCGGGGGAAGAAAAGAAGATAACCGATCTCCTTTTTGGAAAGCTCTGGCTTTTGTATTGGGTTTTACTATTACTTTTGCTGTACTGGGAGCTTTTGCGGGAACTCTGGGAGGGCTGCTCAGGAGATACCAGACAGGGGTTAATCTGGTCTGCGGATTTATGGTCATTTTATTTGGTCTGAACTTTTTGGGAGTGATCCGCCTCAGGATTTTCAGAGGTACGGGTGGAATGGAGGCAAATACAGAAATGGGGATTATTTCCACTTTTCTTTTTGGTATTGTATTCGGACTGGGATGGACCCCCTGTATCGGTGCCTTCCTCGGCTCAGCTTTGATGCTGGCCTCTTCCCAGGCTTCTTGGACCCAGGGAATCCTTCTGCTTATCTGCTATTCTGTGGGGCTGGGAATCCCTTTCCTCATCAGTGCTGTGCTGATACAGAAATTAAAGACAACCTTTGAATGGATAAAAAGACATTACGGGATCATCAACAAAGCCTCAGGTGCACTTCTTATATTAGTAGGAATACTGATGATGACCGGACTGATGAATCAGTACCTGGTTTTAATGAGTTAGATTAGAAAGGAAGAATTAAATGAACGCAAAACAGAAATGGGTTCTGGGTGCAGTGGCGTTTCTGCTGCTATTGGCGATTGCCGGTTTTGGATACCAGGAACTCCAAAAAGAAGCAGAGAGAAAGGAGAAAAATGAATCAGCTTCAGAGGCAAAAGAGGATTCTCCCGAAGAGAAAGAAACTACGGAATACGCAGAAGCGCCGGACTTTACAGTATGGGATCAGGAAGGAAAGCAGACCAGCCTGAAAGAAATCCTGGAAGGAAAGCCGGCAGTGATCAATTTCTGGACCAGTAAATGTCCTCCCTGTAAAGAAGAAATGCCGGATTTTGAAGAACTTTATCAGAAAATGAAAGATCAGGTTCAGTTCATTATGATAGACGGGGTTGGCTGTATGGGAGAAACGGAAGAAACAGGAAAAGCTTATGTAGAAGAACAGGGATTTACTTTTCCTGTCTATTATGACAGGAAAATGGAAGCGGTGATCAATTACGGAATCCAGGCATTTCCAACTACTTATATTCTGAACAGTGAAGGGAGACTGGTTACTGGGGGCAGAGGTATGCTGTCAAAGGATAATCTGCAAGGATTATTAGACCAAGTGATGGAATAAAATATGGAATATAAAAGCAGAAAAGAGGAAACGGCCGCCGTCTCTTTTCTGCTTTTTTGAATACCGGATTTTTGAATTTTTTACTGAAGCATGGAAGCCAGAACCTGATTTACCACTTTACCTTCTGCAACTCCCTTTACCTTAGGCATGAGGACCTTCATGATCTTTCCTTTATCTTTGGAAGTAGGGGTTTCAATAGAAAGCTCCGCCAGCACGCCTTGGATGACTTCTTTGATTTCTTCTTCGCTGAGCATTTTGGGTGCAAATTCTTCATATACAGCGATTCGTTTTGTACATTCGTCAATGATATCGGTTCTGTCCTGAGGGGTCATCTCAAGAGTTTCTTTTGTCTGTTTGATTTCTTTTAATACCACTTCATTTTCCTCGGCCTCGGTAAGATCCTCCCGTTTATCAATGGCTTTGTTTTTCAAAGCGGACAAAAGCATGGAAAGGGAATCTTTCCGTTCTTTATCTTTGGCCTTCATTGCCTCTACCATTGCTTTTCTTACTTCATCAATTTTGCTCATATCTGAACATCTCCTTTTTTAACTGACTATTTATTAGTATACCATTTATCCGGAAGCAGTCAATGGATAGGAATGAAAGTTGCCTTTTTCTTATAAATCTGCTATTCTATGAATCAACGGAAGCAGAGTAAAAATCTTTTCCTGCCCACTGCCGGGAAAAATTTATTTTATCCGCAGAAGATTCCAATGAAAATAGGCGGCCAGCGACCGGACTATTACAGTGACCGCCAACCCCAGAACGATCCCCATTGCCTCTCCCATGGAATTTCTGCAGACTACGCAGATGATTCCGCCGGCAATGGCCGCGCTGGCATAGATTTCTCTTACCAGGATATAAGGAGTTTCCCCTGCCATAATATCTCTTAGAACACCTCCGCCTACTCCGGTTAATACACCTATGAAAATAAAAAAGAAGGTGTTGTCCTGGGGCAGGATTCTAGAAGCCGTCTGGATCCCTACTACAGTAAAAATCCCCAGGCCGGCGGTGTCACACCAGAGCATGATCTTGTCATAATAGCGGCTCTTGATCTGGGAATGGAGGATCTCCGGATTATTATATACTACGGCAAAAAGCAAGGTAGAAGTAAGAATGGCAAAAAGGATATATACAGGCTGGGAAAAAGCGGTGGGAGGCGTTACTCCCAATATGATATCCCGCATCATACCTCCGCCTACAGCAGTGGTGGCACCTAAAATATTTACCCCGAAAATGTCCATCTTTTTTTCTATGGCAGTCATAGCGCCGGAAGATGCAAAAGCCACTGTGCCTATGATTTCCAGAAAAAAAACAAATGTATCCATTGAATGAAAGGCTCCTTTAGTTTTTCTTTTGTTTCCGTGGCTCATTATAACATATCCTGCCTATAAGCTCAATAAAACAAAGGGGTGAAAATATGGGAGAAAAATATACAAAAGAGTATTCCGTATACTGTCCGAGAACCAAGCAAAAAGGGGTGCATCAGACTGAATACGCAAAGGCCACCTGCACCAGAGTGCCGGATACCCTTCTGCATTTTCACTGCAGCATCAACGGAAAGTGTAAGGATTGCGAGAGAGACTATCAGGACTGAAAAGGAGCTGCCGCTAATGAGGCAGCTCCTTTTTAGACTTTAAAGGAAACTTGAGAAGACGTACCGGAAAAGAGGAGATCCAGGTCACAAAACGGAAGGGAAGTTCAGTAGCCAGGGAAAAAGTGAGCAGGATACAAAATCCCAGAAGCAGGAAGGTTTCCAGAGGTGTATCTACTTTTTCTAAAATATGGCCATCTTTCAAGATGCTGTACATAAGTCCGTGAAAAAGATAAATGGACATGGTCCGAACGCCCAATATGGAGTAAAAATGCTGCTTCCGTGGGATTATGGCACATACGGCGAAGAGAACACAAAAAGAAATTCCATAACATGCCAGACGGATCAGCAGTCCCCATCCATTGGTCAGCCCCATATCTTCATAAGAATATCTTCCATAAAAGATGAAAGGCGGCAGTTCGTTGCCTGTAAGAAGCACCCATCCTCCCAGCGCCAGCGCAATTCCCGCCCCGCCTGCCGTAAAGTATTTCCACTTCCTGCGGACTGCGTCAAACCAGCTTTCCTGGAAGTAATATCCGGCCAGAAAAAAAGGATAGAAAAATAAAGTCCGGGGAATACTGAAAAAATTTCCTAGTTGTGTAAAGCCGATAAGGAGTCCTCCGGTTACTGCTATCAAAAGATTTCCAGGGATCTTTTGAAAATAAGGCGTAATAATACGCCAGAAAAACAAAGCCATCAGGTACCACAGAGAAAATTTGGGCCGGTTGAAGTATAGGCCGGTTTCTTTGTGGATGACAAAAACATACAGAAAATAGTAGATCAATTCAAAAACAAAATAGGGGATCACCAGTTTTTGGGTCAGCTTTGCCAATCCCATATCCTTTTTGGAAAAATAACCGGATATAAAAATAAAAGCCGGCATATGAAAAGAAAATATGATCCATTTTAAAACGGTAAGAAACAGGTTGTTTGTATAGCATGGCTCTATGAAATGGCCTATAACAACTAAAACGATCAAAAAAGCTTTATAATTGTCCAAAAAGTAATTACGGGATTTTGTTGACATAATCTTCACTTTCATATTATTATAATTAATGTTATTTAACAAATATGAAATTAATTATTAATCTTTTATCTTCGGGAGTATCATACAACGTTTGCAGGCAGAATGCAAATAGAAAAAAATCTGAAAAAACGGGAAACTTTAGGTGAATTATTATAAGGGGAAAGGAATGAGAGTATGAGCGAACGCCGCAGAACCAGTCAGCGGAGAAGAAGGCAGATGGAAGAGGAAAAACTCAGACAGGAGGAAAGACTTCGAAGAGAGGAAAGGAGAAGAAGAATTGCCCGGGCAAAAAGACGGAGGCAAGTGATCCGGCGCCGCAGGATGCTGGCCGCAGGAATTCTGCTTATCCTTATTATAGCTGCAGCGGCCTTGGGCAGGACCGTATATATAAGAAACCAGGAGCAGAGACAGCAGCAGGAAGCGGAAAAACAGCAGGAAGCAGAAGCGGCGGCACAGGCTGAGATCGAAAACAATACACTTCATATGGTGGCGGTAGGAGATAACCTGATCCATGAAGCATTTATTGAAGCCGGAAGCTATAACGACTGGAATTTTGACTTCCTTTATGACAATCTTAAGGAAGATATCTCAAATGCGGATCTGGCCTCGGTTAATCAGGAAACGCCGCTGACCACAGATCATGATGAGGCCGCAGGATATCCGGATTTTAATACCCCTTCTGAGGCGGCAGATGCTTTAGCAAACGCAGGATTTGATATTGTCACCCAGGCCACAGAACATGCATTTGATCAGGGAGAGACCGGAATAGAAGATACCATTTCTTTCTGGGAAGATAACCACGAGAATATTACTCTCTTGGGAATTCACAACAGGGAAAGTGATCCCAGATATCAGATCGTCGAAGAGAAGAATTTTAAAATTGCAGTTATGAATAACAGCACCATGCTCAGTGAGAATCATTCTATACCGGATGAAGCATCCTATATGGTGGACACCTATTCAGAAGAGAATATAATGGATGACATGGAGCAGGCAAAAGAAGAGGCTGACGTGACCATTGTGTATCTTCATGGAGGTCAGGATGATTCTGCAGAACCGGAAGATAGACTGAAGGAACGGGTGCAGTTTTTGGCAGAGCAGGGAGCGGACGTGGTGATCTGCTCACATCCTCATATCCTGAAAGGCTATGAGAAAATTGAAAGGCCGGACGGAAAAGAAACACTGGTATATTATTCTCTGGGTAATTTTGTCAGTGACCAGTCCAGTTTGGAGAATCTTTTGGGAGGAATGGCGGATTTTACGCTGGTCAAAGACGGGGACGAGGTCCGTATTGAGAATTATACAATGATTCCTCTGGTCATGCATTATAATGGAGATTATACTGACTGTGCGGTATATAAACTGGAAGACTATACAGAGGAACTGGCACAGGAGCATGGTATACACGATGAAGACCCGGACGCGGACTTTACTCTTGATACACTGGAAGAGGCAGCGGATGCAGCCGGAGAACTCCATTCGGAATGGGATTTTGAGACAGAAGATTCAGAGGGAACAGACAGCGGAGAAGAATCCGGTACAGACCAAAATACAGAGAATAGTGAGAATGGAACTTCTGAGAGCGAAAATACAGATTCCGGCATAAATGAACAATAAGTAAGTACTGCAGAAAGGAGCTGCCGCATTAATCATAACCGAGAATATTTATATATTTTATTCTTCGCATATGATTAACGCGGCAGATCCTGTTTTAGAAGATTTCTTTTTCCTGTCAGGAATCCTTAGGTCTCTCTTGAGATATACAGTCCGGAGAGAAGGGGAGGATAGATTTATAAGAGTTCAGTTCTGCTCCGGACTGAGGGAGAAATGGAATAAGGCCTGTTGCCTCTGTGGTTCCACATCCGTCTAAATCCCTGGCAGAAGTCGCCTCAACAAGATATTTATCGTCTTTAGCCAGATTTTTCTCTTTCATGGGAATGAACCTCCTTTTAAAGTAGGATTTCCCACAATTAAAAATATATACAGGAACAGGAGAACAAAAGTATGGGAAAACATAAAGAAAAGGAAATCAAGACAAACGCTATGAGAATACTGGAAAAAAATAAAATTCCTTATGAGACGATCCAATATGAATGTGAGGAGTTTATAGACGGTCTCCATACTGCAGAGAAAACGGGAGCTCCTGTGGAGCAGTCTTTTAAAACCCTGGTAGTTCAGGGAAAAAGCAAGGCCTATTATGTGTTGGTGATTCCTATAGCAGAAGAAATCGATCTGAAAAAGGCAGCCAGAGTCTTAAAAGAAAAATCTATAGAAATGATACATGTAAAGGATATCACGAATGTTACCGGATATGTGCGGGGAGGCTGCAGTCCCCTCGGAATGAAAAAACAATATCCCACAGTAATTCATAAGTCTGCTTTAGACTATGAAGAAATCTATGTCAGCGGGGGCCGTATCGGCACCACCCTGAAGGTGTCCCCGGAAAAGCTTGGGGAGGCAGTAAACGCTGAATTTGAAGATGTTATTGTTACTGCCTGAGTTGAAAAGAGTCCTGGATAATGCCTGCCAGGATCTTGTGTCCCAGCAAAGTGAGATGGATTCCGTCCGTGGTAATGGCATCGTATCCATATTCTGCTATTTTCTGATTCATAGGCTCCTGGGTAGGGATGAAGTAAGCGCCATAGTTTCTCGCAAGCTTGTGAATGTTTTTGGACATTTTTTTCTGCCAGGGAACCCAGTCCTGATAGGTCTCCTCTTTAGGAAAGACAAAAGGCTCTAATGTAATCACTTTTGCTTCTGTTTCTCTGGATAGATCGAAAAGCATTTCATGGTAGGAACGTATACTATCCTCCAAAAGATAAAGTTTATCCTGCCAGGAGACCTGAGAATGGACGATCATTCCAATATCATTGATGCCGACCAGGATACTCACATAATCCGGATGAATGGAAATACAGTCATTATGGAGGGTGCGCGCAACGCGCTCCGTAATATATCCATCTACGCCGCGGTTTACAATATTCCAGTCTGCACCGGATTCCTTCAAAGATTCGGCAAATATATTTACATATCCATATCCCAGTTGATTGGGAGAATCTTTCCTTCCGGCATCTGTAATGCTGTCACCTAAAAAAACAATGATTCCCATAACTTACTCCTCTTTATCCCTTAGAAGGGAATAGCATATTCCTATTCCCTATTTTAACTGAAAATCGTCAGTATTGCAAACGCTAATTTTAAAGGGATGGCATGGGGCCTGTTGAAACAGGAAAAGTATAGCGAAATTCTTCTTTGGCAAACGAAATGGTATCATTTTCTTTCAGAAGTCTTTTCTCCTCTGGATTCAGAGGGATTCCGTTTACTTTTGTTCCGTTTTTGGAATTCAGATCTATGATATAACAGTGCGCCCCCTCTTTCATGATCTTCGCATGTATTCTGCTGACAGTAGGAATATCCAGACAGATGTCGGCAGAAGCTTTCCACTTGCCGATCAGCGTACATTCTTTGTCCAGCACGAAAATTTTCCCGGAATTTTTTCCTGTTCCATGAAGACAGGGACAAGGGACAGTATGAGGGGGTTCTTCCAGAAGAACGGTCAAAGATTCCGGAAGGTTTTCATTTGAAAAAATTTCTTCCTGAGAAAAATCTTCCCAAGCGGGCTTCTGATTTTTCCGGAGGGGGCTTTTTTCCGCTGGTCTCTTGTCTTTCTTTGGCAGGACTTTTTTCTTTTGGATCAGAAAATAATAAAGAAGAGCTCCTGAACCTGTAAGGATGATGAGAAAACCAGTCAGAACCGCCAGCTGGAGCAGTGAAAGAAGACGAAAATGCCAGAGGAGAAACAAAATGCCACACAGAAGGAAGATTCCGGCAAATCCTCCGAAAAGCCCGTAGGAAACAGAGTCTTCGTCTTTTTCACTGAAAAATTCATCCAGCAGTTTCTGATGTTCTTTTTCATTAAAATCTTCCTCTGGATCATCATCGGCAAAAAGGTCCTCATCTTCAGGAAACAAAGGCTTCTCCTGTTTATCAGGAGCCGGTTCGTATAAAAAATTTTTTACTACATCCGGACAGATGGTGCCGCCGGCTGCTTCCTTGTAGATTCCGTAGCCTAAGGCAACGGCACTTTTGTCTCCATGATCGATCTTAGGAAGAAAATACTCAGCTAAAGTCTGAAATTCTTTCTTTTCTTCTGTAAGCTGAAAAGGAAACCAGGTGAAAAGGTAACTGCCGGTTTGAGTGTCCCGGTATATGTAAGAAGGGTTCAGAAGCAGAAAGTCTGCGTCTAAAAGATATTCCCCCAGCGCCGTATAGGCTTTCAGCCAGCTTTGGAGGATTTCCTCCATATTTTTTCTGGAAAGCTTTTCTTTGTCATAAAGATTTCCAAGAGACTGGCATCCGGTAATATCATAATAGAAATATTCTTCTCCGTTAAGCCTTTGGATTTTGCAGAAAACCAGTCCTGGAATCCGGTTCCCCAAAAAGATTTCTTTTTGATAATGCTGGCAGGCCGGAGCCTGATCTTCATGAAGGATCATGTAGCTGATCCCGCGGATTCTTTTGTAATTCACCTCCATTATCCCATCACTCTCCAATCAGCGGTTTTGTACAGTATCTATAAGATTTCTTGCCTTTTCAATTTTTTCAATAAAGAGAACAGGTCTTATGACTTTACTTTTTACCATGCCCTTTTGTTCCCATTTTAAATTTTTATAAGGAATTCCCAGCGTGTAAGAAAAGCTTGCTGTGATTTCCTCATCATTTTCTGAGATGAAAAATGAATTCTCTCTGCCCTGAAGTTGGCTGACCGCTTTATCTTTACCGTATCCAGAGCTGCATACAGCCCAGGTACTGCCATATACGGCTGCTTCTGCCGCCGTCCCGGTATTTTGAACCCGGGTGTAGGTCCCGATGAGCAGTAGGAGGGAGGCAAAGATTACCAGCAGCCAGATACCGCTTAACAAGGCCATTTCTACAGTATAGCTGCCTTTACAGGTTCGCTTTTCTAATTTCTCAGCCAAAAATATCCACCTGCCATTCCTGTTAATAAGAAGGGAAGAAAAGGAATACGGACATTCTTTTTTCTGCCGGCCAATATTAAGATCATTGCTGCAGCCAGAAATATTCCAAGCAATGCCGTAAAAAGTACACCAAGGCACTGCCAAAATCCTATGGATATCCCAATAAAGAGAAGGATGATCCCATCTCCATATCCCACTGCTTCCTTAGAAGCTTTGGCCAAAAAAAGGAAAAGCAGACCTGGGATCAATCCGAAAATCCCTTTTTCCAAAAGAGAAAAGAGAGAATTTTTTTGTATGAAAAATCTAGAAAGGAAAATTCCCAGAATCAGGAATCCGTATATCTGCAGCTTCCAGAGAGAAATTTCCTTCTCCCGGATATCCTGTACGCTGCAGAACGCAAGCATAATGATATTAGCTGCCCATTCTAACTCCATGTATTCACCTTTCCTTTTATTTTTTTGCTCCGCATCTGCTGCAGATATTCAGATTCTGAACCTCGGATCTTTTGACAGCAGTGACGTTCCGGGTCAGACCTCCGCAGTCCCTGCTGCTGTGGTAACGGCTTCCGGTTCTGGCAACATATACGGAGCTTCCTTTAAAATTATCATCTATACATCTTTCACAGGGATAATAATGCCCGCCGTATTGGTTCACCTGTTCTTCTATATTTTCTGCAGGCATACTCCTGATGGAAAGACTTATATGGGTACATTCCCGTGAGGTGTGGCAGACACTTTGCCATTCTGTAATATAAACAAGCTCTTCTGCCGATGAAGACGGGAAAAGGCTGCCGTTATATCCAGTCCAGGCTTGGGCTTGACCAAGAATCTGGATTTTTATAGGAAAAAAGGAGAATAGTCCGCCTGGACCGGAATAGAGAAAAGAGGCTTTTAAAGTAACAGTCCCATTGCTGAAACCGGAACCAAGGAGGAAAACTCCGTTTATTCCGCCCTGAATACCCAACAGATTTTCTCCTTCCAGGATTTCCCGGACCTTTCCTGTTCCATAAGCAATACATACGGCGTCGGTTACTGTTCCTACAGGAGAGCCGGAGTCATTTTCTGTACAGTAGGCATACATTCCCAGTTCCTTGGCTCCTTCGCAGAGCGTGGTCTGGATCAGGATATGGAGTCTGTACAGATCCAGCAGACTGACAAAAATTACTATTGCCAGGAAAAAGAGAGGCAGAACAAAAGCGCATTCTGCAGTCAGACTTCCTTTTTGCCGAAGAGAGCCGCCCTCCTTTCCGTGTTTATTGATATTTCTCCCTGGAATGCGCATATTTCCCTCCCTTCTACATTTTATATGTATAAAAACGCTGCCCCTGCCATTTTTTCTCTTCCGGTCCGGAAATCAGAAAATTTACAGAGATAGAGTAGAGACAGGCATCAAAGGAAAAAGAGCCCCTTGCTTCTTTTATACGGATGTTCTGCTCGATCATATCCATACAGCGAAAGGTAAGGTCTTCTTCGGATGAAAAAGACAGAAGAAGAAAGAGGTAATCCCTGTAATCCAGACCCTTTGAGCCGGAAGGAGTATCTTCTGCACTGAGGCGGTTCAAATGTGTTTTCCAGGAGGAGGCATCCTTGGAAAGAGGAACTTTTCCTCCAGACAGAAGAGTCTTTACGTCACAAATACTTTCCACATAAGCCCATCCTGCTGCAAGAACTCCCTGTACCAGTGTCATTCCTTCGGGAATCAGCAGCAGCAAGGACAGGGCTGAAGCACAGGCCTGAAGCTCAGAACGTTTCTGGGAATCTGTATATAGAAAAGCAATATTGGAAGCTTCCCTTACCAGGAGAAGACGATTTACTACATACTGGAGATTTTCTTTATCGCTTTCTTTTCCGCCTAAAACATATTCAACCTGATAGTCCAGAGTCCCGGGATGGTTTTCCTGAGTATAGAAGCTTAAATTTTCCAGAATGTATTCCTGAATCAAGATTTTATCTGCTACGCCGGAGGCCCCATCGGAAAGCGGCAAGGAATTTAAACCCTGTTCCAACTCTCTGTGTGAAAGGAGAGACTGAAGATCCAGTGCATTTTCAGAAATCTTACCGTTTTCAGGGAGGACCAGTCCAAGAAAACCATGGCTGCGGATGTTTTTTATGATCTCCAAGGGATTATTAGATTCAGAGATTTCTTCCATAGGAGCCGCTTCGTCTAAGGGAATTTCATTGATCCCTCCTTCTTGTATAGATTCCTGGTTTTCCATTATGGATTGATTTTTATTCAGCTGTTCTGTCAATACTTGAAGGCCTTTATTTCCAAGGCGGCCTTTCATATAACGGAGGATCTGCTCCGTTACAGCTTCTCCTTTTTGGTCAGACGCCAGCTGGAAGCTGTCTATCCCACAGGCATCCAGGCTGCATTTTGTCAAGCCGGAAGTAAGAACAGGACCGGCATAGGCTTCTGCTTGTGTGATGATCTGTGACAGGTTTAATTTATTCTCCCCATAACCTCCGTCCAGAAAAAATAAATGGTAATCTTGTAAAAGATCCTGATCATACTGGGAAAAAAGAGAATATAAGGCAGTATCCATAGCGTTTGAAGCCTGGACCCTGGCACAGGATATCCGTGTCCCCCGGATGCAGGCGCCCAGCAGAGACATAATAACCAGAAGCAGCAGGCACATGGCCGCAGTCATACTTCCTTTAGCTTTCAAATATTCACCTCCTGTTGCATAAGCATATCAGATACTATTGCTTTGACTGGTAATCTTTGACAGAATACTTTCCACCAGACTAGTTAGCTGTTCTTTAAAAATAATTACGAGTCCTATCAGGACAACCAATATAAGTATGATTTCCACCACCCCTACGGCATCTTCTTCTTTCCATAATTCTTGCAGGAGATTCATGGAATACACCTCCTTTCTATCGTGAGTATTAAAAGAAACTTATAAAAGCGGGAACCATTAGTATAATGAGGACAACAAAAAGCTGAAGGATCATCGGAAGAAGAAGCTTTGTAGAGGCTTCTTCGCCCTGTATCCGCGCACGCCGGAGCCTTTCTTCGCCTGCACAGACGGCCT
This sequence comes from Candidatus Blautia merdipullorum, assembly GCA_019118685.1. GTDB lineage: Bacteria > Bacillota > Clostridia > Lachnospirales > Lachnospiraceae > Blautia > Blautia merdipullorum. Next base: position 2,362 of record DWYL01000101.1, on the reverse strand, counting down.
CTCTTTCCAAAAGTTCTAAAATACTTTGATTCCCTTTTTTCAAATTTTGCACCAACAGAACAGATAAAGCTTTATATTCGGCGAGACCGCAGCGCCTGCCAAATCGTTCGTATGCCTCTTTTTCATATACGCCTCCTTCCATTTCTCCCCAGGTTTTTACAATTTCCTCATAGGCATAACGGATGACATTTTGTTCTTCCTCCTTTCTGACCAGATAATCTTTAGCCAGTTTTTCCACTGCCATCCGGATACTGAGCCCTGCCCTTAAAAAGAGTATCAGTTTTTGTACAATATCCGGATAATCTTTCTGCATCTGCAGGAAACGTTTCTGCTCAGCCTGTCTTTCTCTTTCTTTTGCGAGAGGGAATATTCCCAGTCCAAGGAACAGAGACAGAAGACAGATCTTCCAACTGTCCTGTCCTCCTGTTTGCCTATAGGTGACTTCTTTTCCCTGAACTACTGAGGGAAGAAGAAACTCCTGGCTATCCTCATCTGTGATATTTTCCGCTTCCTGCTGAATTGCTTTTTCGAAAAGCTCTGCTTCTGAAAGAGAAGGAGGAGTTACCATGATAGTCTTTTCCCATACCGTCTCATTTTCACCTATAGAAATGGTACATCGAAGATTCACAGATACGCCCTCCGAAGGAATATCTTCTCCCAGCCTGCCTTTCCAGGAGAGAAACTCAGGAGAACTGGTACTCCAGGAAAGCCCGGCGGGATTATCCGGGACCTGAGATGGAAAATCCAGATCTTTGTTTAGTATATTTTGAGAAGACACATTACTTTTGAACCATTGGGTAAGAAACTCGGAGGCGGCCTTTAGATGTTCTTCGATCTGACTCTGAGAATACTGCTGTTCCTCTACGGTCACCTGTATTTCTGCTGTGCTTTCAGATGTGGAAGCTGTTAGGGTTTTTTCATAAGAACCTAGGCCGTATTCTTTTCGGGGAAGAGAATGGACATGGGAATTTCTGTTTTCCCATAAAAACATTCCCGCGCCAAAAAGATTTCCGGAAAGTATGATGATCAGAGATAAAAAGATTTCTTTTTTTCTGTTTTCAGGAAATTTAAACTTCAATATCCACCAGCCTTTCTCCCCAATGGTAGGCAAAGAGATAGAGGAACAGACAAAAGGTCATAATGCAGATGCCGGGAAAATTCCCGTATAATACGGACAGAAAATCAGGCGTGGAGATTTGCATATAAAGTATGATCCCCAATGGAATCAGGCTCATGATTTTTTGCTCCAGCCTTCGGGAGGCCAGCATAGTATGAATTTCCTTTTTTACATCCATTTGCTCTTCTATAGAAGAAATACATTCATGAAGTATGTTTTTCATATTTCCGCCCATTTTTTTGGATTGGATCAGAATTTGCGAGAAGTTCTGGATATCTTCGATACCGCTGTACCTGCCTAGGGCTGAAAGCAGTTTTTCGGCGGAAGCGCCGTGGCTTAACTGCCGTTCCATATGAGAAAATTCTAAAGCCAGCTCACCCTTTTTCCCGTAGAGTTTTTCCAGATCTTTTCTGGTTTCCACTATAGCATTTTCTATGGAATAACCTGCAGAAATGCTGACCTGAAGACCAGATAAAGCATCTCTGAACTGTATCCAGATCCGTGATCTGCGGTGCTTTTTTTCCTGTATCAGGCGCTGACGGACATACCACAGCCCTATAGGCCATAAAAAGAAGAAAGCAGCGGAATTTTTATAAAACAGATAATTAATGGCGGCACAGAGAAAGAGGGATTCCACTGCATAACGTAAGAGACTTTTCCAGGACGATCTATAATAATCGTTTTTTCTGTTCGTCTGTTTTTTTGCAAAGTTAAATATCTTCATAAGAGATACCAGCCTTTCGAAATTTATCTTTGTGGTGCAGGACTCCGGTTTTTACCAGGCCTTCTTCTTTTCTTACAAAGAGAGGGTTCAGCCCGATTTCTTCCCCGTCCATTCCTTCTATTTCTGCAATTTCCATTAATTTCCGGCTTTTATCTTTCATCCTTCCCAAATGTATAAAAAGATCAAAACCAGAGGCAATCTGTCTGCGTATTACAGGAATGGGGAGCTGGATACCCATAAGAACCATAGTTTCCAGTCTGCTGACCATATCTTTACAGGTGTTAGCATGGATGGTAGAAAGGCTCCCGTCATTGCCTACATTCACTGCCTGAAGAAGCTGGGCTGCCTCTCCTGCGCGGACTTCCCCGACAATAATCCGGCTGGGACGCATACGGAGACAGGCTTTCAGAAGATCTCCAATGGTAATTTCCTGAGACTTTTCAATATTCGCCTGTCTGCATTCCAATCTGACCAGATTTGGTATTCCCTGTATTTGAAGTTCAGCATTATCTTCTATAGTA
>DWYL01000100.1 GCA_019118685.1 Candidatus Blautia merdipullorum | reverse complement strand
AAAAAGGCTTTATATCCCTCCAAAGGGCATAAGTCCGGCCTTCTTCCTGATGCCTCTGGTTTTCCTCGGTGTCAAAAAACTCCTCGTGAAGATTTCCCTCAATAGTATAGGTTACAAAAGTAGTGATAGAGGCTTCACTGAGCCAGAAAGAGTCAAATGCGTGCCCGATTAAAAGCTTTGACATGAAATCTTTAATATCCTGAATTTTTACTGCGATCATAAATACAGGCCTCATTTCTGATAAGGTTAGCGGAATGTCCAAGGTAAAGGTCTTTTGGACAGAACCAATAACAGTATATACGAAAAATAAAAAAAATCCTAGCGTTTTCCGGGAAAAACCTTTTCAAATATTGGTAAGTGTGTTATGATAAGACATGGTATCAAAAACTACATAAAGAGGTTGCGAAGAATGAGTTATAAAATTATTATAGACAGCTGCGGGGAGCTTTTAGAAAGATGGAAAACAGACAGTCATATTGAAAGAGCTTCTCTTACTTTAACTGTAGATGGTGAGGAGATTGTAGATGATGAGACCTTTGATCAGGCTTATTTTTTGAAAAAAATAGCCGACAGTCCCAATTGTCCAAAGTCTTCATGTCCTTCTCCTGAAAAATATATGGAGGCCTTTGACTGCGAAGCGGATCATGTATATGCGGTAACCCTTTCTGCCAATCTCAGCGGTTCCTATAACAGTGCGCTGCTGGGAAGAAACTTGCTTCTGGAAAATAAACCTGAAAAAAAGATTCATGTTTTTGATTCCTGCTCCGCTTCTGTAGGGGAAACACTCATCGCCCTGAAGATCGAGGAATGTGAGAAAGAAGGCATGGAGTTTGAAAAAGTAGTAGAGACTGTGGAAAAATATATTGAATCCCAGCACACTTACTTTGTTCTTGAGAACCTGGAGACTCTGAGAAAGAACGGCAGACTCAGCAACCTGAAAGCTTTTGTTGCTACTGCCCTGAAGATCAAACCGGTGATGGGTTCCACCCCTGAAGGGAGCATCGCTCAGCTGGATCAGGCCAGGGGGATCAATAAGGCTCTGGTAAAAATGGTAGATTATGTGGCTAAAGGCGCGGCAGACAGCAAAAACAAAGTTCTGGGGATCACCCACTGCAACTGTCCTGCAAGAGCGGAGATCGTGAAAGAAGCCATATTAAAAAGAATACCTGTGAAGGACGTAGTCCTTCTGGATACGGCGGGAGTTAGTACCATGTATGCTAATGATGGAGGTATTATCGTGGTCATCTGATTTCAAAGAGAAATATTTCAGCCAGGAACAGAGCTGTCGTAAAATTCGATTGCTCTGTTTTTTTGTGTAATATGCCGGAGGATTTGCTGTATATATAAAAAGAATTATACATGTAAAATAAAAGAACTGTACACCCGTTGACAATAGAGAAATGGAATGTTATATTTGGATCAAATCTATGTAAAATTAAATGACAGGAGGAAAACAAAAAGAGTGTAAAAGAATGCCGAAGTTATGAAATACGGCATAATTGGTTTTCCGGCTGTCATTTTTTGCTGGAAAAAATTAAAAGACAAAAGAGAGAAAAGGAGCATAAAAGGAGCATATATGGATATTTCATTTTCTTATTTTTGCCAGGCGGTCCTGTCAAATCCGGTAATGCTTGTTACCGTAGCGCTGACCTTGGGAGTTATTTTTGTAAATGGCTGGACAGATGCACCAAACGCTATAGCAACCTGTATTGGCACCCGCAGCATGAATGTACGTCATGCTATTTGGATGAGTGCGGCTTTTAATTTTCTGGGAGTGCTGGTCATGACCCACATCAACAGTTCCGTAGCTTCCACCATCAGCAATATGGTAGACTTCGGCGGAAGGACAGATCAGGCCCTGGTGGCTTTGTGCGCCGCACTGTTTTCCATTGTCGTATACAGCGTAGCGGCATCTGTATTCGGCATTCCTACCAGTGAAAGCCACAGTCTGATCGCAGGTCTTTCTGGAGCGGCTATTGCAGTGCAGGGCGGTATCGGCGGCATCAATTTCAGCGAGTGGGTAAAAGTTCTGTATGGACTGATATTAAGCCTTGTTCTGGGATTTGTCGTGGGCTGGGTGATCTGTAAAGGGATTGCTCTGATCTGTGGAAGGATGGACCGGAGGAGAACCAATTCCTTTTTTCAGAAAGGCCAGATTTTTGGAGCCGCATTTATGAGCTTCATGCATGGAGCCCAGGATGGACAGAAGTTCATCGGCGTTTTATTTCTGGGTGTCGCCTTTTGCAACGGACAGAACAGTGTGGAAGGCATGGTGATCCCGGTATGGCTGATGGTGCTTTGCTCAGTAGTCATGGGCGTAGGTACCAGCGTAGGCGGTGAGAAGATCATCAAATCTGTGGGAATGGATATGGTAAAACTGGAAAAATTCCAGGGATTTTCCGCAGACCTGGCAGGGGCTTTCTGCCTGCTGCTTGCCAGTGTATCTGGTATCCCTGTATCCACTACTCATACAAAGACCAGTGCGATCATGGGGGTTGGAGCGGTGAAACGTCTGTCAGCGATTAATTTTGGCGTAGTTAAGGACATGATGCTGACATGGATCTTTACCTTTCCGGGCTGTGGATTGATCAGTTTTATCATGGCAAAAATATTTATGATGTTTTTTTAGGAGGATAAACAATGGCAAGAAAACAGGATGCTTATTATTTTGATAATTTTATAGCATGTGCAGAAGAATCCTGCCATGCAGCCAGCCTGCTGCGGAAGGTACTGGGAGATTTTAAGCCTCAGGAGCTGGAAAAATACTTGGAGGAGATCCATGAGATTGAGAACCGGGCAGATGGAAAAAAACATGAAATGCTGGATCGGCTGGCAAAGGAATTCATTCCCCCTATTGAGCGGGAGGACATTGTTGAATTAAGCCAGCATATAGATACAGTAACAGATAAAGTAGAAGATGTATTGATGCGGGTTTATATGGGAAATGCCCAGGAAATTGAGCCGGATGCTTTGGAGATGACGGATGTGGTAATCCAGTGCTGCGAGAAAGTACGTGAGCTTCTGACAGATTTTGCAGATTTCCGCCGTTCTAAGAATCTGAAAGAGCTGATCATTCAGATCAATGCCCTGGAGGAGACTTCAGACCGGTTGTTTATGCGGAGTATGAGAAAGCTCCATACAGAGTGCAGCGATCCTCTTCATATCATCGTCTGGAGGGAGATCTACAGCTATCTGGAGAGGTGCGCGGATGCCTGCGAGCATGTGGCAGACACAGTAGAAAGCGTTGTTATGAAAAATTCATAATATCCAGGATTTTGAAACACGAAGGTTCGCATATGCCGGCAGCAGTAGAACTTTGCCGGATATATGCGGGCCTTTTACCGGAAAGAAAAAGGTTTTGTCAACTGGGAATTGACAAAGGCAGGAAAATCATTTATAGTTAAAGAGCTATGGGATACAAAGTTCGACAGAGGTTCCATGCAAATATTTTTTGACCACCCTTTGGGTTAAGGCCATACGGACAGCCGGGTCAACTGCCGACAGCAGCAAGGGCTGCATTATTGATTGAGTTAGAAGCTCAAATTTTATAAGTTGGTAACTTTACAACCAGTGCATGAGAAAGGTGCACATCAACTTGTGAAACGGTCAATAAGAGTAGTAAAAGTGAGATATTTGCTATATAGACTCTGAACTTTTGGGTTCCATATTTTTTTGACGCTGAGTTCCTGGAGCAGGAACTTTCAGAAGAATGTGGAAAGATCACGCAAGTAATGTGCCAAAATGCAGATTGCCTGCGTTTTTTTATTGCAAGAAAGAATAAAAGGGATTGCCCTTGTATTGATTCTATAAGTTAAAAGGAGTTCCTGATATGGGCGAGAAATTAAGGTTATATGGATTTAATAATTTGACGAAGGCGCTGAGCTTTAACATTTACGACGTCTGTTACGCCAAGACGGCCAGAGAGCAGAAGGATTATATTGCCTATATTGACGAACAGTATAATTCTGACAGACTCAGGACCATACTGACAACTCTTACAGATATGATCGGGGCTCAGGTGCTGAATATCGCCCAGCAGGATTACGAGCCTCAGGGAGCTTCGGTTACTCTGCTTATCGCAGAGGGATCCATGATCCCGGCGGGAAGCACTCAGGTAGCCCATCTGGATAAAAGCCATGTGACGGTCCATACTTATCCGGAGTATCATCCGGAGACTTGTCTGGCTACCTTCCGGGTGGATATTGATGTAGCTACCTGCGGGGAGATCACCCCTCTTTCCACCCTGGATTATCTCATCGGTTCCTTTGATTCGGATATCATTACCATGGATTACCGGATCAGGGGATTTACCAGAAGAGTAAATGGGGAAAAGTTATTTATGGACCACAAGGTCACTTCTATCCAGGATTACATTGACAGCCGTACCCTGGAGAGATATGACGCAGTGGATATTAATGTATATGAGGCAAATATTTTCCATACGAAGATGATGGTGAAGGAGATCGATCTCCAGAACTATCTGTTTAATACGGACATCTATGAGCTTCCGCCGAAAAAGCGGCTGGACATTATGAACAGTCTGCGAAGAGAAATGATTGAAATCTTCAGCGGACGGAATATTTACTAATTTTAGCAGTTAAGCATGCTTTCAAAAGAGAGCGCATTGTATGAGCAGGAGGTGGGCATATGGGTGAAATATCCCAGGAAAACGCCCCGATTTACGAGGCATTGGAAAGACTGAGAAAGATGAGGGTCGTACCTTTTGACGTACCCGGACATAAAAGAGGAAGAGGAAATCCGGAGCTTGCCAGGCTTCTGGGAGAGAAATGCATGAGTATGGATGTGAATTCTATGAAGCCCCTGGATAATCTCTGCCATCCCGTGTCGGTGATCCGTCAGGCGGAAGAGCTGGCAGCAGAGGCCTTTGGAGCGGCCCACGCATTTTTAATGGTGGGAGGGACCACTTCCGCAGTTCAGGCTATGGTCCTTTCCGTGGCAAAGCGGGGAGAGAAGATCATTCTTCCCAGAAACGTCCACAGAAGCGT
>DWYL01000099.1 GCA_019118685.1 Candidatus Blautia merdipullorum | reverse complement strand
ATACGGATATAAAAATTATTGTAGACAAGGCAGCGGAAAAATTTAATATGCCCAAAATAAAAGCGTTGATTACAGTTAATAATTTTATCAATAAGCTTGCGGAGACTGGATATGTCACGGTTCAGGATGTGGAGGAACCTAAATGACAGCAGAACAGCAGTTTTTTATTCAGATCCTGGCAGACCATGTTCATGGCAGGCCTTCTGTTCCTGAGACGGATTCCTTAAATTGGGAAAAGGTTTATTACTATGCCCAGGAACAGGCACTCCCCGGCCTGGTGTATGTCCAGACAAAGGATTTTTTTAAGGCTCACAAGGATATTGCCCCTGATATCGGAGCGAAGCTGCATCAAGGTTTATATTCGGATGTGTATCTGTATGCCAACCGCAGAGCAGAATTCCAGGCCTTTTTCCGGCAATGCAAAGAGGTCCCTATGGTACTGATGAAAGGGATCGCCCTCCAGGAGTATTATCCGGTTCCGGCTCTGCGCTCTATGGGAGATATAGATGTTGTGATCCATACAGAAGACCGGGAGAAAACGGACAGGGTCATGCTGGAAAACGGTTACAGCAAGATGGTGAATAACCATGCAGTATGGACCTATGACAAAGACTACATAGAATTTGAAATCCATGATCATATGTTTTATGAGTACCTGGCTAATGATGTAGATTACCGGAGTTATTTTGATCAGATCTGGGATCATATCAGCCAGGTGGAAGGAGAAGAGAATCTTTATATTCCTGATAAGGAGTTCCATTTTTTGTTTCTGATCACCCATCTGGCCAAGCATATTACCAATAAAGGGATTGGCTTCCGGGGATTTCTGGATCTGACCTTTGTGATAAAAAGGGAGGGGCGGCAGATGAATTGGCAGTGGATCGAGTCTGAGTTGGCAAAGCTGAAGCTGCTGGACTTTACAAAGACATGTTTTGCCCTTTGCAGGAAATGGTTTGATCTGGAAATGCCTATAGAGACAGGGGCTTTAGATCCTGATTTTTATTCTCAGGTAACTGCCAAGATGTTTAACGACGGGATGTTCGGATTGGAGAATGAGCAGAATGAAGCGGCCCATGCGGCAAAGGAAATCAAACGTTCAAAAGATTCTTATTGGATAAGTGCGGCAAAGCTGACCATTCGCCGGCTTTTTCCGCCTTATCGGGATATGCAGCTGGTGCCGTGGTACAGCTTTGTAGACGGCAGACCCTGGCTTCTTCCCTTTGCCTGGGTATACCGGTGGTTTTATACAGCAACTCATAAATTTAAACAGAGCAAAGATCTGCTGGCGGAACCTTTTACTAAACGAAAGGTTATTGAAAAACGTGAAAATCTCATCCGCGGATGGGGTCTGTAGAAAGGAGCAGGAAAAAATGAAGAAACATGTAATGGCATTTTTGATGTGCATGGTTTTATCTTTCAGCCTTACCTCCTGTACGGGATGTGGAGATGATGAGACTGCCCAGGAAGATGTTCAGGCATCTTCTCAGGAAGAAGAGCAGGAAGAGGAATCTGCGGGGGAAGAGGCACAGGAAAATGATGGTGCATCCGCCCAGGACAGCCAGCAGGAGGCTGAAACATCCGACACGGGAGAGGGGACAGAAGAAAGTACAGAAGAAAATTCAGAAGCATCTTCTGATGGTGGCGCTGCATCTGAAACTGGTGATTTCCAGGGACTGGAAGTCCAGGATGAGATAGAAATTGAGCTGGAAGAAGGACAGGGAGTAGCAGGAGGCTGATCAGGCATAAATTTAGAAATGGCGGCGAAAAGTAATGAAATATAAAGACCTCACCGGCCTCCGTATCGGAAAGCTTACGGTTCTGGAACCTACAGACCAGCGTGTCCGCAGTGCAGTGGTGTGGAAATGCCGGTGCGACTGCGGCAGGGAAATTTTTGTGGAGAGCCGCCGGCTGAAGCCGGGGGTGATCTACAGCTGCGGCTGTGAAGATCCTCCCTATACGGTGGGGAAGGATCTCACCGGCCTGCGGTTTGGCAAGCTGACGGTCCTGAGAAAATCAGAGAATAAGGCCAAGGACAGAAACCCTCTGTGGGTCTGCCAATGTGACTGCGGGAATCTCATAGAGACTACAAAAAGGCGGCTGGTCACAGGAAGTACCAGAAGCTGCGGCTGCGGGAGAACCCCTCCTTTGAAGGATTGGGTGGGAAAGCGTTTTGGAATGCTTACAGTGCTTTCCTATGCAGGAAAAGAGAATGGCTTTCATATCTGGCACTGTCAGTGTGACTGCGGGAATACTGCAGATGTCCGCCAGTCGAATCTGCTCAGAGGCACTACATTAAGCTGCGGCTGCCAGCGGAGTCCTCAGAAGAATCTTCATTATGCAGAAGGAACCTGTGTGGAAATGCTTCGGACAGAAACTATGTATAAGACAAACACCAGCGGGGTCCGGGGCGTCTACTATAGCGCAAAGCGTAATAAATGGATCGCTCAGATCATGTTTAAAAAGAAGTGTTATTATCTTGGAGGATATGACCGGCTGGAGGACGCGGCAAAGGTCCGGGCCGAGGCAGAAGAGAAGATCTTTGGAAACTTTCTGAAATGGTACCAGGAGAAATATCCGGATAAGAAAAAGGAGACCGGGCAGAATAAAGTAAGGTTGTCATAGAGGGCTGTCGGCTGATGCCGATCTTGCCCTCTTTCTTTTTGTGCGATAGCCCGGCAAGCGGTTGCCGCAAGGGTCTAATACCCCGATGCTTGCATCGCTGCAAGTTTGATGCCCCGTATGCTTACATCGGGGTCTTTGATTTTATTAATCCTCCGATTTGAGATCATTGTACGGTTATAAACAGATTTTTGCCATATCAACCGTTCTTTTTTAATGGTTGAACGGTTAAAAATAAGGATACCGTAAAATGAACCGTATTTTTCCCTGAAAAAGAACGGTTAAAATCCAAGAAAGCGGAAAAGAACCGTACTACCCCCTAAAAAAGAACGGTTAAAATTCAAAAAATCGAAAAAGAACCGTACAACCTCCTAAAAAAGAACGGTTAGAATTTAAGAAAGCGGAAAAGAACCGTACAATCCCCCTGGAAAAGACGGTTAGAATTCAAAAAATCGGGAAAGAACCGTATCACTCCCCTGAAAATGTACAGCTGAATTTAGGATTTAGGGAATTTAGCTGTTCTTTTTTGTATGTGTATCTGCTTTCTTTAAAGAATTCTTCCCGTTGTGTCGGGCAGAAGATTATGGTATCCTTAAAGGCAGAGAAAAGAAGCAGGAGGTCTTATGAGAGATAATAATACAAGCCCTATGGTTTATGTCGGCGTTATATTGGTGACGTTGATCATTCTGGTGGCGGCGAATACTTTGAGAACCTATTTTTCGCCGGAGGAGTCCCAGGAGGAAGAGCAGATCCAGGGGGAATATGCCCTGAAGGCTGTTTATCTGAAAAAAGATGACGGGAACAGTATTTTTGTAAATTTAACCGATGAATATCCTTTTACCGGAACTATACCGGAAGGGGAACTCTATGACGAAGAAGGAGAAAAAATTACAGAAGAGGATTTAAACAACGGAGATGTGCTGAATATCTGGGGGAACGGAGTCATTGCAGAGTCTTATCCTGCCCAGTACAACGGGATCACAAAAATGGAGAGGACTCAGCAGGCCAGCCAGGAGTATATTGAGGAGTATGGACATTATCTGGATGAGCTTTTTGCAGAGGAAGATCCGTCGGAGATTCCCCATCTGAATATATGCTATACCGATGAACTGGCAGCCGCAACGGTGATGATCCCGGAGCCCCTCAACTATACCTGGACCTATGAAGCTGAAAACGGTGAGAATCGGACTATTACCACTTCCGTGGCCTATTCTCTTTTTCAGTCAGATCCTGTTGAAGTGAAAAAGCTTGCAAAACCTATGGCTATGGAACTGCAGTTCAGTAAGAAGCCTGAGAGCGTAGAGCTTCTTTTCTGGGAGGACTCCCTTCTGGGTCAGGACAGTACAGCTCAGGTTCCCGAAGGAAGTACTGCAGAAGTGAAAGAAAATGACAACGGAAATCTGGAATTTACGGCTCAGCCTGGTTCTGTATATCTGGTAAAAGCCCAGTGGGACCAGGGAACTGCAGAATATGGATTCTGGGTGCCCTCTGAGTAAATCTGTGAAAACCGCCGCAGCCTGTTATGGGCTGCTTAAGACAGAAAAATGGGAGGATGTAAGATGATACAGGAAGAGGAACTGCTGAGAAAGGCAAAAGAGGCAGGCTTTGACAACTGCAGGATCATCTCTGCGGAAAAGCTCACCTTTGACCATTCTCTGAGAAAATATTGTGAGATAAATTATTGCGGTAATTATGGGAATAACTATTCATGTCCCCCGGCATGCGGAACGCCCAAGGAGATGGAGGAGAAAGCCGGAAAATTCGCCAGGGTCCTGGTGCTTCAGACCGTCACCCCTGTGAAGAATATCACAGATGATGCAGAGACAAGAGAGATCAAACACCGGCATAATCAGATGACCTGGGGACTGATTGACAATGTTTCAGAGAAACTGGGAGAATTTCTGCCGGCTATGGCAGGTCCCTGTCAGATCTGCAGAGATTGCGAGAAAAAGGAAGGAAGGCCCTGCCGGTTCCCTGAAAGGATCGCATCCTGCCTTTCCGCCTACTGCATCCAGGTGGATAAGCTGGCGGAAGAATGCGGGTTCCCTTACTGGTGCCAGGGAGAAGTAGCCTTTTTCAGCCTTCTGTTTTTTTCCTGATTCCCGGGGACAAATAAAAGAAAAAGGTGTATACTAGAGACAGAGAAAGAATGAACACAACAGGAGAAATAAAATGGATGATATAAGAAAAGAACTGATCAGAAAAATACAGACTTTAGGAGAGGTTTATACCATTCTCTCCAGAGCCACAAGGCTGCCTTATGTGATCTGCGATCCCCAGTCTTTTAACGACCAGGTGTGGATCTTTGAGAATAAAGAAGATCTGGAAAAAGCGGCAAAGCCTTTAACAGATAAGAAAAATCCTGTGGCCGCGATTAAAGTGGAGAACAAGAGCTACCTGAGTTTTTATACCACCCTTTATACTCTCGGGGTTAATTCTCTGGTGTTTTATGAGAAAGATAAGGCCACAGAACTGGACTTGGAAGAAATCGTAAAGAAACCGGATTTTTCTTCCCTGCCCAAGGAAAAACAGCCTTTATTCAATCCTCAGCTGCAGCTTTCCGGAATCTATTTCATGCAGGAACTGCGCAGAGGAGGAGCTAATGAAGAGAAAGAAAATCTGTCGGAACTGGAGGAGGAAGTAGCTGCCAACGTGGTGAAGAGCCGTTTCCTGATGGCAGTTCAGAGACCGGAGAAAGACCAGGATCCGAAAAACGTCCAGGTACCCTATATCAAAAATAATAAAGGAGAGGTATACCAGCCCTTGTTTTCAGATGCTGAGGAATTCCGGAAATTTAATAAAGACAAAAAGCTCCAGGCTCTTCTGGTGGGATTTGACAATCTGGAAAAAGTGCTGATCCCAGTGGCAAAGGGAGTTATCATCAATCCCCAGGGATTTAATCTGATCATTCCGAAAGAGAAAATCCAAGGACTGAGGCAGCGGTTTGGCGCTGCGCCTCAGGACAGCCGGAAATAAAAACCCTGAAGCTGCCTGCAGGGCAGAAAAGGCGTTTTCTGAGTATGGATCAGGAAAGGAGAGGTTGCCGTGAAGATTGATATGCATTGCCATACGAGGGAGGGATCCCCGGATGGAAAGGTACCTATTGAACAATATATCCGTATGCTGCGGAATCAGGGATTCGGCGGCATGCTGGTGACAGATCATGATTCTTATGGAGGATACCGTTACTGGAAAAATAATATAAAAGGAGATAAGTACCAGGACTTTCTGGTGCTTAAGGGTATTGAGTATGATACGCTGGACGCAGGACATATCCTGGTGATCATGCCGGAAACCATTAAGCTGCGTTTGCTGGAGCTTCGGGGGATCCCGGTGCAGATGCTGATCCCTATCGTTCATAATTACGGCGGGATCCTGGGGCCTGCTCATCCCTGCGGAGAAAAGTATATGAGCTTTATGAACGCCAAGGCTTATCAGAGGAATCCGGATATCCTGAAAGAATTTGATTTTATGGAAATTTTTAATGCCTGCGAGCCTCAGGAAGTCAATGACAGGGCAAAAGCTATCGCTAAACAGTACGGACTTCCAGGTACAGGAGGAAGCGACGCCCATAAGGCAGACTGCATCGGTCTGGCATATACGGAAATCCCCGACGATGTGACCTGCGAGTCAGATCTGATCGCCCATATTATGAAGGGAACTCCTATGGAATGCGGAGGCTCCATTTATACCAATACCACCAAGGAAAAAATGGGGAAGGCAAAGGGTCTTTTTTCCCGTTCTTTCTGGGTATATAACAAAGTGGGAGGCTGGAGCAAAGCCCTGAGCAGGAGCAATAAGCTGAAGAAAGGCTATGTAGAAAGAGTAGAGATCAAAAAGGAAGAAAAGAATGAACAAAAAAGTGATTAATGTAGCCCTTCTGGGGCTGGGAACTGTGGGAACCGGCGTCTATAAGGTTTTAAAAATGCAGCAGGATGAGATGGAAGATAAGATCGGCGCCCGGGTAGAGATTAAAAAGATCCTGGTGCGGAATCTGAAAAAGGCAGCGTCCAAGATCCAGGAGCCGGAACTTCTGACAAATAGCTGGAAGGAAATCCTGGAGGATGAATCTATTGAGATTGTGATAGAGGTCATGGGAGGAATAGAACCTGCCAAAACCTACATGCTGGAAGCTTTAAAAGCAGGCAAGCATGTGGTGACTGCCAACAAAGATCTGGTGGCTTCCTATGGACAGGAAGTGCTGGACTGTGCAGCGGAAAATAACCGGGATTTTCTTTTTGAAGCGGCAGTAGGAGGCGGTATCCCTATCATCCGTCCGCTGAAACAATGTCTGGCAGGAAATCATCTGTCAGAAGTGGTAGGGATCGTCAATGGAACCACCAATTTTATTCTTACGAAGATGACTCAGGAAGGAATGGAGTTTGCCGAGGCTCTGGCCCTGGCCACCAGGCTGGGCTATGCCGAGGCGGATCCTACTGCGGATATCCAGGGACTGGACGCAGGAAGAAAGATGGCGATTTTGGCTTCCATAGCCTTTAATTCCCGGGTGACTTTTGAAGATGTGATCACAGAGGGAATCACCCATATTTCGGCAAAAGATATTCGTTATGCCAGAGAACTGGGCTGTGTGATCAAGCTTATGGGCCTGGCAAGAAATACAGATACGGGGATCGAGGTGCGGGTGCAGCCGATGCTGGTTCCCCAGGAACATCCTCTGGCAACAGTAAATGATTCCTACAATGCGGTTTTTGTAAAGGGAGACGCTGTGGGAGACGCGATGTTCTATGGAAGAGGCGCCGGAGAGATGCCTACAGCCAGCGCCATTGTGGGAGACGTGTTTGATATTGTAAGAAATATTCTTTTCCAATGCACAGGAAGAATTAGTTGTACCTGCTACAAAAATATCCCTGTGAAGGAGGCAGAGAATATCGAGAGCCGTTTCTTTATGCGGCTTCATGTAGATGACCGTCCGGGCGTCCTGGCGGGGATCGCCAGTGTGCTGGGAAATAACAATGTAAGTATCGCCCAGGTGATCCAGAAGCATAAGGACGGGGATCTTGCAGAGATCGTGGTGGTTACTTCCAAGGTAAAGGAAGGGAATTTCAATGACGCCATGCTGATCGTAGAGGGGCTGAATGCAGTACATAAGGTATCTTCGGTGATCAGGGTATATGGAGGCGAAAGATGACAGAAAAGCTTTTTTATGAAGACAGCTATATAAAGGAATTCCAGGCCAGAGTACTGTCCTGCAGGGAAAGGAATGGAGGATATCAGGCAGTTCTGACAAGAACTGCCTTTTTCCCTGAAGGAGGAGGTCAGAGCGCTGATACCGGCTTTTTATACACAAAAGAGGGTGAGGAGATAAGAGTCACAGACGTACATGAAAAAGACGGCGTTGTGTACCATCATATTTCCCAGCCTGTCCAGGAAGGGACGGAGGTCCGGGGAAAACTGGATTTTCAGGAGCGTTTTTCAAAGATGCAGCAGCATACGGGAGAACATATCCTTTCGGGGCTGGTAAATCGTCATTTCGGTTATCGGAATGTGGGATTCCATCTGGGAACCCAGGAAGTTACTATGGATTATAACGGTGTCCTGACAGAGGAAGATCTGAGACAGATCGAGTATGAGGCCAATGAAGCGGTGGCAGAAAATATTCCTGTTAAGGTTCTTTATCCCAGTAAAGAAGAATTAAAGAACATTATCTACCGGAGCAAGATAGAAATTGAAGGCCAGATAAGGATCGTACAGATCCCGGGATATGACAGCTGCGCCTGCTGCGCGCCTCATGTGAAGGAGACCGGCAGCGTAGGGCTGATCAAGATCGTGGGAGCAGTCCACTATAAAGGCGGTATGCGGGTATCCATACTCTGCGGCTTCCGGGCTCTTAAGGATTACCGGATGAAAGAGAGAAATGTAACGGAGATCTCCAATCTCCTTTCCGCGAAACAGGAGGATACTGCTCAGGCGGTGGAACATCTGGGGCAGGAGCTGAACCGTCAGAAGGAGAAGAATAAGGCCCTTCAGGAACGATATGTGGCACTTTGTCTGGAGAATATCAGAAAGAATGCAGATCCGGAGGAAAATATTTTCCTCTTTGAGGAAGAACTGGATCCGGGAGCCAGAAGGGATTTTGTGAATAAAGGGATGGAGATGACCCGGGGATTGGCCGGTGTCTTCGTAGGCACCGATGATTCCGGATACCAGTATGTCCTGGGCAGCAGAAGATCAGACATACAGGAGACTGGGAAAAAGCTCAACGCCCGTTTTCAGGGAAAGGGCGGAGGCAGGCCTCCTATGGTGCAGGGATCCTTAAAAGGAAAGGAACAGGAGATCCGTGAATTTTTGAAATAGACACAGGCAGATACAGCAGCAGTTTACAGAAAGAGGACGCCATGGAATTAAGGCAGGAAACAGAACTACAGCAGAAAATATCCCAGAACACCATACAGGCGGTTTCTATACTGCAGATGGGAAATCAGGAACTGGAAGAATACCTGGAAACAATGGCTCTGGAGAATCCGGTAATAGAAACAGAGGAAAAATTTATGGTTACGGATATAGGGCAGGACGGGGAACGCAAAATCCCCAGGAAGTCTTATGAGGATTATCAGAACAGAGCCTACAGAGATGAAACGGCTGAAAAAGAAGATTTCCGGGGAGAAGAAGACAGGATTTCCCTGGAGGACTTTCTCTTGGAACAGGTATTGTATATGAACATAGAGGAGAGCTGTGCCTCTGTCTTGAAATATCTGATCTATGACCTGGATGAAAGGGGATATCTTACGGAGGAACCGGAGAATATCGCCGTCAGTCTGGAAACAGATCCGGAAATGATCAAAAAGGCTGTAGAAATCTTACATTCTATGGAGCCTTTGGGCGTGGGGGCAAGAAATCTTCAGGAGTGCCTGCTCCTTCAGCTTCGGGGAAAACCGGACACAGAACTGGAAAAACTGATCATTCGGAACTACTTAAAGGAGCTGGGAAAGAACCAGCTGTCCCGGATCGCAGAGCAGACCGGGAGAAGTCTGAAAGAAGTCAGGGAGGCAAGAGAAAGGATCGTAGGTCTGAATCCCAGGCCTTCCAATTATTTCCCTACCGGCAGATTTAAAGAATATCTTATACCGGATATTATTGTGGTGAAACTGAAGGATTATTTTGAAATCCTGGTAAATGACGCTCAGAACGCCAGATTTCATATCAGTGACTTTTACAGAGAAATGGGAAGCAAAGTAGAAGATAAAGAAGCGGCAGAATATATCCGGGAAAAAATCAAGCAGGCAGAATGGCTCCGGCAGTGCCTGGAGCAGAGAAAGACAACTCTTCTGAATCTTGCGGAGAAAATCGTGGAGAGGCAGCAGAATTTTTTCCGGAACGGGAAAGGATTTCTGGAGCCTTTGACCCAGCGGGAGATCGCAGAGGAAATGGGGATCCATCCCTCCACTGTGAGCCGTGGGATCAAAGGAAAATACCTTCAGTGTCCCTGGGGGACATATCCCCTCTCTTTCTTTTTTTCTGTGGGGATCCAGGGAGAGGGCAGAAAAGAAGATTCTGCAGATTACATAAAAAGCTGCATTAAAAACATTATAGACCAGGAAGAAAAGAAAAAGCCTTTCAGCGACAGGCTGATCGCCGAGAAACTGCAGAAAATGGGGATTTCCATTTCCCGCAGGACCGTGGCGAAATACAGGGATTCTATGCATATCAAAGATGCCCTGGGAAGAAAAGAGTACTGACTTTTGGCCGGTTATATCTGGATTCCATATTTATGGATCCGGTACTGAAGACTCTGCCTTCTCAGGCCCAGGGCCTGGGAGGTCTGGGTTATATTGTAGCCGAAATGTTCCAGAGCCTGGCGGATGATCTTGCTTTCATAATCATCCATCAGACTTTGAAGGGAGCTGCTATTCCAGTCAAAGGATGCTTCCGGAGCGGGAGACCCTCCGGGGGCTTTTTTTGTCTTTTTTTGTTCTTTCAGAAGATAGGAGGGAAGGTGCTCCAGGCTGATGATATCTCCGTCAGCCAGATTCTGGGCATAGTCCAGAACGTGAAACAGTTCCCGGACATTTCCCGGCCAGGAATAGCTTTGGAAAAGTTCCATTACCTGATCATCCAGAGAGGTGGCGCTGTGGACATACTGATAGGCAGTGGCCGACAGGTGGTACCGGACCAGTTCTTCCAGATCCTCCATGTGCATGCTGAGGGAAGGAAGCTCAATCATAACGGTAGAAAGCCGATAAAAGAGATCTTTTCGGAGCTGATTGTCTGCGATACACTGGAAAGGATCTTTGTTGCAGGAAGAGATGATACGCACATCCATGGATATATCCTTCTGCCCTCCCACACGGCGGAAAGAATTTTCCTGAAGAGCCCGGAGGATCTTGGACTGCATGGAAAGACTCATGGAATTCAGCTCATCTAAAAATAAAGTTCCTCCCTGTGCCTCTTCAAAAAATCCGGGACGGTTTTCGCTTCCTGTGAAGCTTCCTTTTTGAGTGCCGAAAAGCATACTCTCGATCAGAGAATCAGGAATTGCGGCACAGTTCAGAGCTACAAATTTTTTCTGGCTTCTTTTGCTGCTTCTGTGGATACTCTGGGCAAAGATTTCTTTTCCTGTGCCTGTCTCTCCCACCAGCAGTACAGAACTGTTCTGAGCAGCGATTTTTTTCGCGATGGTTACCGCTTTTTGGAGGGCCTTTCCGTGGCCGATGACATTTTCAAAAGTATAGCCGGAAAAACGTGTTTCGGGGGAGTTTTTTTTGAAATCGTTTAATGCCTGTTCGGCCTGGATCATTTTTTCTTTGATAGCGGCTACGATTTCTTTTGTCTGCTCAAAAGCCACAGCTCCTATAACCTGCTTTCCTTTCTTCAGGGGATAGGCAGTGTTGGTGGAGAGGATAGAGGCTCCGGCGGAGGTCCGGAAGTGGTCTACCCGGTTGATCACCGGAGCCTGAGTCCGCAGAGAGGTCATGGTGGTGCTGATATCTTCGTCAATGGCGAAAAGATCTAAAAGATGTCTTCCCTGAACATCCAAAGAAGAAGGAATCTGGGAAATCTGCCGGCTTGTGCGGTTAAAGAAGACGGCATAGCCGTTCCGGTCATAAATCTGCACACCCTGGGTGAGCTGGTTCAATGACTGCTGATAGAGTTCGATCTGATAATCTTCTTTTAGCAAAAGATAATAGAAGCCATTTTTAGGCGCGGGAAGTTTTTTAAATAAAAAGGAATCTCCATCCCACACAAAGCTCCCTTCCGTGTCTTCAGAAGAAATCGGAAGCACGGTGGTGATATGCCTTTTTTCCTGTATCCAGTTATTAAAGAGAAGAGAATAGATTTTTTCGCTGCCTTGATCTCCGTAGAAGACTTTTCTGCATTGATAGTC
>DWYL01000098.1 GCA_019118685.1 Candidatus Blautia merdipullorum | reverse complement strand
TTTGATTGTTTCGTTGTGGTGACTTAACAATACTACTTTTAGGACTTGCTTTCCACTGTTTTTATCATAAGAAACAAAAAATCGCTACACCACAGCCTCCGCAGGCCATCGCGCAGCGATTTTGTTCAATCCTAATTTACGGAGGACAACATTATGGAAATAAGAAAACTCAATCAAGATTTTTCAGTATGCAAAGTGATGGATTATTCACTTGTAAATATGGATGCAGAATATAGTTTCATTGGGAAAACAGATGAAGAAAAATCCTTGGTATGTATTACTGGTGATGTTCCGTCAAATGTCATTGAGCGTGATGATGGGTGGAAAGGTTTTCGTATTCAAGGAGTTTTAGATTTTTCTTTGATTGGGATACTATCTAAAATTGCAGAGATTCTGGCAGAAAATAGTATTTCGATTTTTGCGATTTCTACCTATAACACGGACTATGTTTTGATTAAAAAAGAAAATTATCAAAAGGCATTGGATATTCTTGAACATTCGGGTTATGAAATTGTAGAGTGAAACAAGGGGAGTTATAGAGGTGCTTGAGTATGAATGAACGAGAAAAGATCATCCGGTTGTGGTTTGATATGTGGCTGCAAAAGAAAGATTTGGGTATTTCTGAGATGTTTTCAGATAATGCCGTTTATATTGAAAGCTGGGGACCGGAGTATCATGGATCTGCAAAAATCAAACATTGGTTTGATGAGTGGAATACCCGTGGCACGGTTCTTCAATGGGATATAAAACAATTTTTTCATAAAGAAAATCAAACTATAGTCGAATGGTACTTCAAAAATCAAATGAAAAAAGGAAAGATTGAATCATTTGACGGAGTTTCACTTATTGAGTGGATGAGTGATGATAAAATCCTGTTTCTTAAAGAGTTCGGCTGCAACATCAATAATTATGATCCTTATCAACATGGGGATAAGTGATAGCATTCTTTGTCCCTGATGATTTGGGAGGTGCGCTATGAAGATCGAAATCGGGAAGGATTTCCCTCAGTATTTTAGGCCTGCTTATCCGGAAGAATTTGATTTGTTCTCGCATTTTGAAGTAACGGCGGGAATACCGACTGTTCTCTTTGCTGTTACGACCTGGAAAGAGAACGGGAAACCGAATGTGTGCTTTCATTCGTGGAGCTGTTTTCACGGAGATAAGACCGCTTTCTTTGCCGTGATGGGCAACCTGTATCAGCACACCCACACCTATGCCAATATTCAAAGGGAAAAATGCTTCTGCATTAACTTCCTTCCGGTAAGCTGCTACGATAATCTGGTGAACACCATTCATCAAAATGAATGGGACGATGACGAATTTGCAGCAGGCGGTTTTACGGTTTCCAATGCCAAAACCATTCATGCGCCTGCGATCAATGAAGCGTTTCTCACGATGGAATGTACCCTGAAAGAAATACAGGATTTAAGCGGTGCGGGGATTACGGCTATGGTAATCGGACAGGTGCGGCACATCTCTGTGGAAGAAGCATATGCACAAGGGTATCAATTAAGATATGGCAAGGACGGGTTTATGCTGCTTGTGCCTGCACCGCAGGACCTTGTTACCGGAGAGCCGAATCAGTCGGCGATTGCTACCGTGCATATTGAAAAATACGACTGATTTAAGAAGGGAGCAAAAATGACGACTTCAAATATAAAAGCGTTGATCTCTGGCGAACTTCAGAAAGTGTGGGAACTTGTTTTGGATATTGAAAATTATTCTGCCTGGAGAAGTGACCTGAGTAAGACGGAAGTTATCAGCGATAAGCAATTTATTGAATACACCAAAGACGGCTATCCGACGACCTTTACTGTAACGTTTGTTGAGCCATACAGACAATGGGAATGTGATATGGAAAACAGTAATATGACAGGTCATTGGACTGGTGTTTTTACTGACAAAGGTAACAAAACAGAGATAGATTTTACGGAGCGGGTGGAAGCGAAGAAATGGCTGTTGAAGCCCTTTGTGAAATTATATTTGAAAAAGCAGCAGGCACAGTTTGTTGCGGATATAAGAAAGGCATTGGGAGAAATGTAACCTATGACAGACAAAAGTAGAGTGATCGGAGGTCAGTATGCCAAAAGAAATTGATCCCAAAGATACTACAAGAGCCGCAGCCTATGAACTTTGGATGAAAGCGCCCAATCCAATGGTAACTTTTTTCAAAACCTTTGATGTGACCAATCTGATCAGGGTCAGCAGGAAAAGAAATTTGAAGTTTAATATGCTGCTTAATTACTGTATCGGCAGAGCCGCCGTGAAGATAAAGGAATTTTACATCCTTCCAGTCGGTGATAAGCTCATACAGTATGACACCATAGCGGTCAATACCATCGTGAAAAACAAAGAGGGCGAAGTCAGCTCCTGCGACCTTTCCTATAAAGCCGAGTTAATTCAATTCAACAAGGAGTATCTGAAGTATACGGCGCAGGTTGCCGCAAGCTGCCAGGACAGGGATTTATCCGAAAACAGTATGGTCATCGGCACGTCCGCTATCATAGATACGGAAATTGACGGGGCTGTCGGTATGAACAGCGGTATTTTCAATAATCCCTTTATTATCTGGGGCAGGTATAAAAAGAAATGGTTCCGGTATTACCTGCCGATCTCGTTCCAGTTCCATCACACGCAGATGGATGGCGCACATGCAGGCACATTTTTGAAAAACCTGCAGAGTGAGATCAATCTGCTGAGATAATGGCGGGGTGAGGATGTTTTGTATGTTACCGGAGATGAAAACGGAAAAAAACAAATATTGCAAAGCCGGGTGGTATAACGCTGCCCGGTTTTTCATATGCACACGTACTGGATTATAAAAACGGCAAAAATACTAAAAATTGCCGAATTTCTAATCTTGATTTTAGCAAAAAGTCTGCGTATAATAAAATTATAAAAACGGCAAAAACAGAAAAAATTGCCGAATTGGTAAAGGGGGCGATATGATGAATCCAAAAGAGGTACTGGGATGCTTTCGGCCGGGTGAAATATTTGGGAAAAATCAGTTCCGGGAAGCGATTCATGGACTGAATCGGGAATATACCGAAGCCTCTGTCAACTGGCTGTTGGGGAAATTAAAAAAAGAAAACCAGATTGTAGCAGTCGGGCGAGGAAAATACGAGAGGCTCCCCGAATCGGCAAAGAAGAAACAATATGTCTATCCTCATTCCATAGAATACAAGGATATCGAAAGCAAGATTATCGGAGCGTATCCGCTGGTGGACTTTCAGATGTGGGAACTGATCCAGTTTAATGAATTTTTGAATCACCAGATTTCCAAAAACCTGATCGTGGCAGAGGTGGAAAATATGCTGGATGAAACTGTGTTTGATACGCTGCACGAAGAATATCCCTATGTCCTCTTTTCGCCCCGGATGGAATACTATTACCGGCATAAAGGGGAGGAGAACACGATTGTTGTATTAAAGCTGATTTCAGAAGCGCCTAAGCCCAGGGAGGGACATAGCAGTCCGTTGGAGAAACTTTTGGTAGATCTTTTCGTAAACAAATTCACAGGGCATCTGATTGAGAAGAGCGAGTATCCGGCAATTCTGGAAGAGGCCTTCCTTAAGTATTATCTGGATGAAACAAAGATGTTTCGCTATGCAAGGCGGCGGAATGTGGAAGCAAGGATGAAAACATTTATCCGTCAGGAAACGGGGATAAAACTGAGGACACAAGAATAAGGAGCATGAGATGCTGACAAGAGATAATTATGGGATGGACCATATTCAGGAATTGCGCAGTAAATATAAAAAGGATCCGGGTTTGTTGGAACGGGTTTTGTACGCATTTGGTCTGTTGGAGGCGATTGCACAGGTGGGGATGCCGTTTATATTTAAGGGCGGAAGCTGCCTGATGCTGATGACGGATCAGCCCCGTCGGCTTTCTACGGATATAGATATCCTGGTTGAGCCGGGAACTGATATTGACAAGTATATTATGGAGGCTGCAAAGATTTTTCCTTTCAAGACCTACGAGGAACAGAAAAGGATTGGCAAAAATCAGATTGAAAAGAGGCACTTTAAGTTTGTGTATGACTCGCCGCTGCGCAATACGGAATTTTATATCTTGTTGGACGTGGTTTTTACGGAAAGTCCTTATCTGATAACAATCGAAAAAGGTATTGAGAATTCTCTGCTCTGGAATGAAGGAAAACCAGTGCTTGTTACGATTCCCAGTCCGGACTGTATCCTTGGGGATAAGCTGACTGCCTTTGCCCCGCATACCACAGGAGTCCCGTTTGGCGTAAACAAAGAATTGGAAATCTTGAAACAGCTTTATGACGTGGCAACTTTGACGGAGGTTCTCTCGGATCAGAAAGCGCTGAAAAAGACTTATGATAAAGCAGTGACTGAGGAACTTGCTTACCGTGGACTGGATCTAAGAGGAGAGGATGTGCTGAGGGATACGATACGTGCGTCAGCTTGTATCATTGGGAAAGGCAGTATGGATAAAGAAGAGTATCCACTGTATCTCCGTGGAATCCAGGCATTGGACAGTCATGTAATGGACCGTAGGTATAGTGGTGAGATAGCGGCACATCAAGCCTGCAAAACAATGTATCTGGCAGCGTGCCTGCTAACGGGCCAGACTTTCCATAAAATCGAGAGGCCGGAAAATTACATAGCAGAAAGTATAGGAAAAAGCAAATATAAGAAATTCAGTTATATAAAGAAACAGAAATTGGAATCCTATGGCTATCTTGTTGAGGCGGTAAGGCTTTTAGAGGAATAGAAAACCGGGTAGTATAACGCTGCCCGGTTTTTCATATGCACATAAAAATTTTATTTGGATTTTTCCCTGTTCAAAAGGATTGCACATATTATTGCTGCCGCGCAGAATACCAGAATCAGGTACCATAGATTTTTAAGGCAGAAACCATGATCCAACATCAACCGGTATCCCCGGGAAGCGGGGAAAAAACGCCCTGTGGTTTCAAGAAAACCGGGCAGCAGGTCGACAGGGAACATAATCCCCGAAAGCATGATCGAAGGCAAAAACACAAGCTGCGCTGTCATTGTCAGCTTTGCCTGATTTTTTACAGCCAATCCCAGGACGCTTCCAATGCTCAGCGACACAATGATGTATATGGCAAGCGCAAGAAAGAAAAACGGAAGCTGTACCGGCAGAACCGCTTCAAAAAGTATCGGGGCAAGCAGTAATATAATCACACAGCTGATCATCAAATGCACAAATGCAGAAAGGAACATTGTAAGAAGACCTGAATATAAAGGGACTCCATTTGCTTTATAAATCTTTTTTACATCACTTCCATAAGTTTCGATCAACGATGGCGGCAGCCCGATAAACGCTCCCATTGAAACGTTCATCACAATCATAGACTGTATCAGTGTGCTTCTCATTTCGGGCATAACAGAAGTAAAAATACCGCCCATAAGCAGAAAGAAAATAAGCGGAACGATATAGCAGGTCACCAGCAGAGATTTACTGCGTACATCCATCTTCCACTGCAATGCTATGCCATATAAAAAACCGTTCATTTAAGCTTCCCTCCCTGCCATTTCGATAAAATGTTCTTCCAGCGTGCCGCGGTCCACTTTGATATCCAGCACATGGATCTTTTTCCGTTTCAATTCGCCCAGTAAAGAGATCAAAGCTTCTTCAATATTGTCCGTTTCAAAAGTGTTGTTTCCCTGCTGCGTCCTGATATGGATAATATATTTTCTCCCGATCCTGTCAGTCAGTTCCGAGGCTGTACCGCAGAAGACAATATTTCCGTTATTTAAAATGGCAATGCGGTCACATAAGGTTTCCACTTCCGCCAT
>DWYL01000097.1 GCA_019118685.1 Candidatus Blautia merdipullorum | reverse complement strand
GGCGATCACATTGATATTTAATCCCGTAGCCTCTTCCACATTTGCAAGCCAGTCGTCAAATTCCGGGTCTGTGGTGTTAATACTGTACAGGGTGAGATCATAGTCCCCGTCAGAGCTGGCGCTCTCTCCTTCAGATCCGGAACCGCTGCCCCCGCCTGAGCTGCAGCCTGTAAGCATTCCTGCTGTAAGAGCTCCTGCCATTAATAAGCTGACAAACTTCTTTCTCATTCTTATCCTCCTTACCGGCATCTCCTCCTGTGCCCTTATTTTTTTGATGAGACAAGGATAACAAATTTCATTTTTTTACAAAATACAATATTTTTCAATTCGTTTATATTATTTTTATTCCTGTTGAATCCGAATTTTCTCTCTTTTATAATGAAAATTGCGAAGATATGCAAACATGTACAGATAAAGCGCGAGGTATCTTATGAAAAAAATTCTTAGAACTATAAAGAGAGGCTTTTCTCACTTTCAGGCAAAGCTGCTGGCTGCCTTTCTCCTGTGCACCCTGATCCCCCTGGGTATCATCGGAGGGATCTCTTATTCGATCTCTTATAGTATTGCCAGGGACCGGATCCTGAACGCGTCTATGTCTTCTGACGAACAGCTGAATATGCAGATCAATGAACGGCTGGAGCAAGTGGAAAATGTGGCGGACTCTCTCCAGTATGATATGTATGCCCTGATGCAGGCGGATACTCCCATGGACAGTCTTTCCTCTTTAACTGACACCCGGAATGACGTTTCCCTTTTTAAGGCCACCTTCCGTCTCTTTTACGCCAGTGTCTTTCTTCCCCAGGATCATCTGGGGGCCGGTGAAGGGCTATATTTCTTTCCGCTTACAGATCTGGAAAAGTATGCTCTTCCCGTGGAAAGCCTGGAAAATCCAGGAACCTCTTCCATTTGGTTTTATCAGGAAAAAGTCACCGTGCCGGTGATGATATCCAGCGTCCAGAACAGCCGCAGCTGCGCCGCCTGCTGCCGGATCCTGAAGGATACAGAAACTCAGGTCATAGAATACGCCTACATTATCTTCCTGGATGTCTCTGATTTTTCCCAATATCTGGAGGAATCCTTCAGCGATAAAAATATTTCCAGCTATATTGTTACAGACCAGGGCCAGCCGATCGCCCATAATTCTCCCGATCAGCCCGTGGACATAGATCAGGAAAAGCTTTCTGATCTGGCAAAGGAAGAGGGCACCTTATATCAGAAAGATCAGGTCAGCTACCACACGGTGCGGCTTCAAAACGGCTGGTACCATATAACAGAAATCCCGGATTCTTATATCCGGAACAATGTATATATCCTGGTCAAGACCATCCTGATCACCCTCCTTTGTTCTCTTCCTCTGACGATCCTTGTGATCATCGCTATTTCCAGAAGTCTTACAAGGAAGATCCGGATCCTGTCCACAGCCATGAAAGAATTCAAGCTGGATGCTCCGGGAAAAGAGATCCAGGAGCTGATCTCTCCTGCCAAAGACCCTGATACCTATGATGAAATTGACAAACTTGGTCTGACCTTCCAGAAAATGCAGGCTTCCCTCAGTTCCAACATGCAGTCTATCCTGGACCTGTCTCTGACAGAAGAGCGGCTGAAATACCAGCTTCTCCAGTCTCAGATCAATCCCCATTTTCTGTATAACATTCTGGGATCCATACAGACCTGCCAGTCTTTGGGAAAGCTGGATATTGCCAATGAAATGATCACAAACCTTACTCGTTTTTACCGGATGACCCTGCGGAAATCCGGAGATTTGATCACCATACGGGATGAGCTGGAGATCGCCAGGCTGTATCTGAAAATTGAAAAACTCTGCCACAATGACAATCTTTCCTGGGAGATCGATCTGGAAGACGGGATTGAAAATTTCCTGATCTGCAAGTTTACCCTGCAGCCCTTCCTGGAAAATTCCATACTCCATGGACTTTCTCAGAGAACGCCCCAGGTCCATATTGTGATAACCGCTGTTTACGGGGACGATACCGTCATCATCACCATTGCCGACAACGGGGCAGGGATCGGTGAAAAACAGCTAGCAGAGATCCGCCACACTCTGGACAGCAAGATCGTAGATTATGAAAAACATTTTGGTATTGGAAATGTAAATAAAAGGATCTCAAATCCTTACTTTGGAAACGGACATATTTCTATTGACAGCCGTCTCTATCACGGCACAAAGATCACTATAGAATTTAATCAAATGGAGGAGGAAAATGAAGAAAGTAATGATTGTTGACGATAACGCTCTGGCAGCAGAGGGGATCGAAAAGAATATCCGATGGGATGAGCTGGACGCCCAGGTATCCATCATCCAATACAACAGCCGTTCCGCCCTGGAAGCCATGAAGGAAATCCCTGTGGATCTGATCATCTCTGATATTGAAATGCCGGATCTGGACGGGATCTCTATGAGCAAACTCGCTCTCTCCATCAATCCCCAGGTAAAGATCATTCTGGTAAGCGCCTATGATAAATTTGAATACGCCAAGCGGGCTATCCGTCTGGGCGTATTCGACTATATTGAAAAGCCTCTGGACTACGGCTATCTTACGGAAAAAATAAAAAATGCCTTCATCCAGCTGGACAAAACCAGAAAAAATATGGAGCTTATCCAGGCCAGCCGCCCTTTGATGACGGAAAAATTTTTCAGCGATCTTCTCCATTATCCTGGTGAAGACGCCAGTTCTCATCTCGGCCGCTTCCTGGAATATCTGGATCTGGATTTCCAGTATGATTATTATACCGTACTGATTCTGGAGCCGGAGTATACCGGGGAGGAAAAGGAAAAGCCGGATTTTGCCCGGTTCCAGCTGGAACTGCTGAATATCCTGGATCTGCTGAAAGAACATTTTCAGACCTTCAGCAACGTCTATTACCTGAAGGAATTTGAGAGCATCATCGCTATAATAGGGGAAAACAGCAGCTCAGACCGCCGTTTTTTCCAGGCGATCCACAATGCTGTGTCAGAGGTTACAGAGGGTTACCATAACTACCAGTACTCTCTGAATATGGG
>DWYL01000096.1 GCA_019118685.1 Candidatus Blautia merdipullorum | reverse complement strand
AGTCCTGGGAATCCGTCCGGAAGACGTCTATGATTACAAAGAGGCAAAGGAAAGGGGCATCCACATGGACACCCAGGGGCTGGAAGAAACTGTTTCCGCCAGAGAAATGCTGGGAGCTGAAGTGATTCTTTACTTTGACGCCCAGGGCAAAACCCATGCAGTAAGACTGAGCCCGGAGAATCAGACCCAGACCGGCGAGAAAGCGGACTTTTACTTTGACACGGACAGGATCCACATCTTTGATAAAGATACAGAAGAAAACATTTATTACAGAGAGGAGATTCGGTAATGAACACAGGGAAAAAGAAAAAAATAAACTGGACCCCATACTGCTACCTGATCCCATGTATGCTGGTGTTCGCCATATTCCTGTTCTATCCCTTTTTCAAGACCATTTATCTCAGCCTTTTCCTGACAGACAGAATGGGACAGGCTAAGATTTTTGTGGGGATGCAGAACTATATAGACCTTCTTACTTCTGAATCATTCAGACAAAGTTTACAGGTAACTCTGATCTTTGTTGTGATCGTAGTTATCGGGGGCATGCTCCTGGGCCTGATCGCAGCGGTTCTGTGCAACAAGGCTTTCCCGGGAATCCGGGCTTTCAGTACTGCATATGCCCTGCCGATGGCCATCGCATCTACCTCAGCAGCCATGATCTTCCAGATCATGCTCCACCCCACAGTTGGTATCGTGAACAAACTTACGGGGCTGGACATTAACTGGCTGAACGATCCCGACACCGCCCTGATCTGTGTGGCGATCCTGACCGCCTGGCTGAACAGCGGCATTAACTTCCTGTATTTCTCAGCAGGACTGGGCAACATTGACGAGACCATCTACGAGAGAGCTTCCGTAGACGGAGCCAGCAGTGTACAGCAATTCTTCAGCCTGACTCTGCCGGGACTTTCTCCCATCATGTTCTATACACTGGTTGTAAATATTATCCAGGCATTCCAGTCCTTTGGCCAGATCAATATCCTGACCCAGGGAGGACCGGACGGAGCTACCAATGTTATCGTGTATTCCATTTACCGTGACGCTTTCTTTAACTACCGTTTCGGAAGCGCCGCAGCTCAGTCTGTAATCCTGTTTATCATTATCATGCTGGTTACACTGGTAATGTTCCGACTTGAGAAGAAAGGAGTAAGCTATTGATGAGTCAGTCAAGCAATATGGCCTTAAGGGGCCAGAAAACCATCAGCAAAGAACAGCTTCTGGCGCTGAAGCAGGAAATGAATGCAAAAGCGCTGACCAAAAGGCGGATCCGCACAGGGAGCCGTTTGGTTGTCAACATCGTGTTTGCAATCCTGATCCTGCTGCCTCTGCTGTACGCTGTCAGCATTGCGTTTATGCCTTCCGGGGAACTGTTTACAACAGAGCTGAATCTGTTTCCAAAGAACCCCACTTTACAGAACTTTATTGATGCTTTCACCACCATTCCGCTGTTCCGCTTTGTATTGAACTCTTTTATTATGGCGGGCAGTATTACCATAGCCCAGATCATTACCTGCTCTCTGGCGGCATTTGCATTTTCCTTCCTGGAGTTTAAAGGAAGAAATGTGCTGTTCATGATTGTTCTGGCAACTATGATGGTTCCCGGAGAGGCAACCATAGTTTCCAACTATTTGACAGTAGGTAATCTGGGAATGCTGGATACTTATCCGGTATTGATCGTACCTTACCTGACATCCGCAATGGGAATTTTCCTGTTCCGTCAGTTTTATATGTCCTTCCCCATTTCTCTGTATGAATCAGCGAAGCTGGACGGATGCAGCAATCTGAGATTTATTGCAAAGATCCTGATCCCTCTGACAAAGTCTGCCATCGGAGCCATGGCTGTATATACTTTCATTAATTCCTGGAATATGTACATGTGGCCTCTGCTGGTAACCGGTTCCAACAACATGAGAACCGTTCAGATCGGTATCAGTATGCTGAACAGTGTGGATTCCCAGTCCATCACTATGATGATCGCAGGTGTGGTAATGGTTATCATTCCCTCAATCGCAATCTTTATTGTGGGACAGAAACAGCTGATCCGGGGTATGTTCTCCGGCGCGGTAAAAGGTTAAGTGATAAAAGGAAAAGGAGAGTAAGAATGAAGAAAAAAATCGTTTCATTATTATTGACAGGCGTTATGGCAGTAGGTGTCCTTGCCGGCTGCGGCGGCGGACAGAGCATTGCCGATCAGCAGGCAGCAAGCGATACTGCCGCAGAGTCTACAGAAGGAGGAGATTCTGCAGAAAGCAGTACTGCGACTATGGCAGCAGCCGATGAGGTAGACGGTACAGAGATCACCTTCTGGCATTCTATGGGCGGTGTAAACGGCCAGGCTATTGATGAGCTGGTAAACCGGTTCAATGAAGAGAATGAACTGGGAATCACCGTTGTATCTGAGTATCAGGGGGAATATGATGACGCCCTGAACAAGCTGAGAAGTGCCCAGATCGGAAACATGGGTGCAGATCTGGTACAGGTATATGAGATCGGTACAAGATTCATGATCGATTCCGGCTGGATCATTCCCATGCAGGAGATGATCGACCAGGATAATTATGATGTTTCCCAGATCGAGCCAAACCTGGCAGCTTACTATACCATTGACGATCAGCTTTATTCCATGCCTTTTAACTCCTCTACTCCTCTGATGTACTACAATGTAGATATGTTTGAGAAGGCAGGGATCACAGAAATTCCTACCAGCCTGGAAGGCATTGAGGCTATCGGCGATCAACTGTTAAATGAAGGCGGCGCAAGCGAAGTTATTTCTCTGGGTATCTACGGATGGTTCTTCGAGCAGTTCCTTGGCAAACAGGGTCTTGACTATGCAAACAACGGCAACGGAAGAGAAGCAGCTGCAACAGCGGTAGCATTTGATGAAAACGGCGGTGCAGCAAATATCCTGAATGCATGGAAATCTCTTTCCGATAAAGGATATGCTCCTATCGTAGGAAGAGGCGGAGATGCAGGTCTGGCAGACTTCTCATCAGGAGCATCTGCAATTACACTTGGATCTACAGCTTCTCTGAAACAGATCCTTCAGGACGTAAACGGAAGATTTGAAGTGGGAACTGCTTACTTCCCATCTATTACAGATGAGGACCAGGGCGGCGTATCCATCGGAGGCGCTTCTCTGTGGGCCCTGAACAACAACGATCCTAAGAAGTTAAGAGCTACCTGGGAGTTTGTAAAATTCCTGATCTCTCCGGAATCTCAGGCTTACTGGAACGCACAGACCGGATACTTCCCTGTAACTGTTGCAGCTCAGGAAGAGCAGGTATTCAAAGATAACATCGCTCAGTATCCTCAGTTCCAGACAGCGATCGATCAGCTCCATGATTCTTCACCGGAGTATGTAGGCGCACTGTTAAGCGTCTTCTCTGAGGCAAGAGATACTGTAGAATCTGAGATTGAGAGTATGTTAAACGGCGAGGTGGATGTAGATGAAGCTGTATCCAACATGGCCGATACCATTAACAAGTCCATTGAGGAATACAATCTGGTAAATGGCTGAGACAGAGAAGCCGCTGGGCAGTGACGGGGGATCTTTATAAAGAATTTCCCAACCTTGCACATTGGAAACATCATGTTATAATAGCCGTAGACAGGTAAATGAGGGCCGCCCCTTTACGGGCGGTCTTCTTTGTACCTCAGACTTGGAAGGATAAGCAGTCAGACAAAATATCGGAAAGAAGGAAAAGGAATTATGACAAAAGTATTTGCACACAGAGGCGCCAGCGGATATGCGCCGGAAAATACGCTTCAGGCCTTTCATCTGGCCCAGGAGCAGGGAGCAGACGGGATCGAACTGGATGTACAGCTTACAAAAGACGGGGAAGTGGTGGTGATCCACGATGAGACCATTGACCGGACCAGCACTGGCAAAGGCTATGTGAGAGATTATACCCTGGAAGAGCTGAAAAAATTTTCTTTCCATAATCATATGGAAAAATATAAAGGGGTAAAGATCCCTACTTTAAGGGAAGTGCTGGAACTGGTAAAGCCAGGAAAGATGGAAGTGAATATTGAGCTGAAGACGGGGATCTTCTGGTATCCGGATATTGAAGAAAAGACTATGAAGATCGTAGAGGAAGCAGGCATGGAAGACCGGGTGATCTATTCTTCTTTTAACCACTACAGCGTGCAGAAGGTACGGAGTCTGGACGAGAAAGCGGAAACCGCTTATTTATACAGCGATGTGATGCTGGATGTGGAAAAGTATGCCCAAAATACAGGGGTATGTGGATTACACCCGGCAGTTTTTCATCTGTATATGGCAGACTTTCTGGAAAAATATAAGGCAAGCGGCCTGAAAGTCCGGGTATGGACGGTAAACCGGGAAAAGGATATGAAAAAATTCATAGAGGAAGATCTGGAAGCCGTGATCACCAATTATCCGGATACTGCCCTTACTGTGAGAAGGCAGGTGGAAAATGCTGCAGGATAATGGATTTATAAAAGATAAGCGCCTCTTCCTCCTGGATATTGACGGTACGGTATGTATTGGCCAGAGACTGATCGACGGTACCAGGGAATTCCTGAAAGCAGTGAAAAACAGCGGGGGACAGTTTGTCTTTATTACCAATAATTCTACAAGAAGCATTGAAGATTATATCCTGTCTTTCCAGAAGCTGGGAGTGATGACGGACTACACCAACTTTATTACTGCTTCTTTTGCCACAGTACAATATCTGAAAAAACATTATGAAGGAAAGCTGATCTATGTAATGGGGACCAAGTCCCTGATCCGGGAGCTGAAAAGGAATAAGATCCAGGTGACTACAGACTGCATGGATGAAGATATTGCCTGCGTCCTGGTTTCCTATGACAACCAGCTGACCTACGAGAAAATCCAGGATACCTGCCAGGTTTTGAGCACCCGGCAGGTGGATTATCTGGCTACTAATCTGGATTATGTGTGCCCTATCGAGTTCGGATATGTGCCGGACTGCGGAGCGATTTGTGAGATGCTGGAACACGCGGTAAAGAGAAAACCCATCTATATGGGAAAGCCCGGGACAGCTATGGTAGACTATGCCCTGAAACTGAACCATTTTTCCCGGGAAGAAACTCTGGTAGTGGGAGACCGGCTTTACACAGACATCCTCTGCGGACATAAGGCGGGGGTGGAGACTGCATTGGTCCTTACCGGAGAGGCTACCAGAGAAGAAGCCGAAAAATGCGGCTATGGTCCGGATTATATTTTTTCTTCTATCGAGGAATTGTACAGAGAGTGGATGTGAAAACATCCGCTCTTTTTTCACTGTTTCAAGAAAGAATCCAATTGAAGGGGTTAAGGCCTCATTGTATAATAAAAGAACGAAAAAAATTTTGAGGTGACTGATATGAGGGAAAAACAAAGAAAATACCAGATTGATACAAAAGAGAATAAAGAATTTTTAAGGGAACTCCGGGAGGATCTGCTGAACTTCGGACATCAATTTCCTTCTCCGGGAGGCAGTTCTTATTATCTGGGAGACGACGGCACTCCCTGGAAGGACAGAAACCGGGAAACCTGGATCACATCTCGAATGACCCATGTGTACAGCATCGGCACATTTTTAGGACATGAGGGCAGCGAAGAACTGGCAGATGCGGGCCTGAAAGGCCTGAAAGGAGAACTTAGGGACAGAGCACACGGAGGATGGTACGCAGGCCTTACCACTGAGGGAAAGCCCCTTCCCAATAAACAGTGCTATGCCCATGCCTTTGTAATCCTAGCTTCTTCATCTGCTTTTCTGGCAGGAAGAGAAGGGGCAAAAGAACTACTGGAGGAAGCCTTAAAGCTTTATGACCTCCGGTTCTGGAACGAGGAAGAGGGGCTTGCCTGCGATACCTGGAATACGGAGTTTACTGTCCTGGATGATTACCGGGGAGTAAATGCCAACATGCATACAGTAGAAGCTTTTCTGGCTGCTGCAGATGCCCTGGGAAAGGAGGAGTACCGGGAAAGGGCCGGAAGGATCATTGCTCATGTAATTTCCTGGGCTTCCCAGAATCAATGGAGGATCCCGGAACACTTTACAAAAGACTGGATTCCTGACCTGGAATGTAATAAGGATCAGCCGGCAGACCAGTTTAAACCTTATGGAGCCACTCCGGGACATGGGATCGAGTGGGCAAGACTGATTACCCAGTGGGCTCTGTCCACCTATAAAGAAGACGCCAAAGGAGGAGCAAAATATATTGAAGCGGCAGAGAATCTCTTTAACCGGGCAGTGGAAGACGGCTGGAACGCAGACGGAGCTCCTGGAATCGTCTATACCACAGACTGGGAAGGGAGACCGGTTGTCCATGACAGGATGCACTGGACTTTGGCAGAGGCTTTGAATACCTCCGCTATCCTGCATCATGTCACAGGAAAAGTCCGGTATGGGGACTATTATGCAGAGTTTATGGAATATCTGGATGAAACGGTGCTGGATCATGAGAAGGGCTCCTGGTTCCACCAGCTGGATGAACACAATCAGGTCATAGGAACTGTATGGCCGGGCAAATCAGATCTCTACCATGCTTTCCAGGCAACGCTGATCCCCTATTATTCTCCGGCAGTTTCCATTGCAGCCGCAGTAAAGAGAGGCAAAAAATAAAGTAAAAAAACAGGATTGACTTACAAATTCTGAATATTATAATATGGAAATCGTTTTACTTTATGAGGGCAGGAAACTTATTCTACAGGAGGATGACGGAAACACTCAGGTTTTCGCCTTGGAAGACTGTAAGGCTGTATTCTCTTCTTATACTGAGGAGCCAAGAGCTGTGGTATTCTGAAAAAGCAGGTCTGTATCATAATCCAGACCGAAAATATCCCGGATCATGTCCGGGATGTCCCTGGGGGCATACCGGATTTCTTTTCGTCCTTCGCCGGTACGCCAGATCAGGATGTCATCCCGGAAGTTTTTGTAGCCCTCAGAGGTCCGGAGATTGATCACCAGATGGTTGGAAAAGAGGTTGTCCGGCCGTTCCAGAAGGGCATCCATAAGGGGGGTGAAATCTTCCGCCAGGAAAGGAAGGAGGGCAAAAATGATCACAGGTTTTTCTGTTTGGGAGGTTTCCTGCCGGAGCAGCATCTTCCATCCGTCTCCGGTGTCTGTTACACGGTAGGTCTCTCCTTTTTTTGTCTGAGGGAGAGGAGAAATCTCCACGGCAAAGGGTGCCATAGGTCCGCCCAGTCCTACATCACAGAGATATTCTTTTCCATTGAGACGGACGATGGACGCCCGGTGGGTCAGAGCCCGGAGGGTAGTAAAGCCTGCCGCTACCCGGCATACGCAGGCATAGGCATCAAAACCCAGGCTGCGCAGAAGCAGGAGGAACAGGCCGTTCAGCTCAAAACAAAATCCGCCGTGTCTTTCTTCTACGATTTTCCGGTACAGATCCTGAGAGGAGAGGGAGACGGGACAGTGGAGAATCCGGGTGTCGATATTCTCAAAGGGCACAGTGCACTGATGGGCATAGATCAGTGTGTCCAGAGTCTCCGGAACAAGGGGCTGGGGATAGGAAAGTCCAATCCTTTCCAGATACTTTTTTGTCTGTTCTTCTGATAACAGGTCGTATTCAACAGTATACATGACAGTTCCTCCTTTTTTGATATTTTTATTGTACAGGAAGAGCGTAAATTCTTCAAGACAGAGAGAAAAGATTGACAGTGAAATTCTTAGAGAATACAATAGTTGTAGATACAATAATTGGAGGTGCAACTATGCTTCGCAGATTGTTTTCCTATATGCATCACTACAAGAAATATGCTTTCCTGGCCTTACTGTGTATTGCTGCAGAGTCTGTTTTTGAACTTATTGTCCCCCTGATCATGGCAGATCTGGTGGATATCGGGGTTGCGTCAGGAGACCGGGCGTATATTTTCAGGAAAGGGGCTCAGATGGTGATCTGCGGTCTGATCGCCTTGATCCTGGGCGTGGGCAGCGCCAGATTTGCTGCTCTGGCAGGACAGGGACTGGGGGCAGAGCTCCGTCTGGCGGAATATGAAAAGCTGCAGAAATATTCTTTTTCCAATATTGACCACTTTCGGGTATCCTCTCTTGTGACCAGGCTTACCAGTGATGTGACCAATATCCAGAATACAGTTTCCACAGGCATGCGGCCTTTCTGCAGAGGACCGGTAATGCTGGTGGCAGCCACAGGAGTAGCTTTTTCCATCAACAAAGAGCTGGCGGTAGTATTTCTGGTGGCCCTGCCGGTGCTGGCCTGCCTGCTGTTCTGCATTACCATGAAAGTCCGGCCTCTTTACGGGACCATGCAGGGGGCGATTGACAGGGTAAACAGGATCATCCAGGAGAATCTTACAGCCATCCGGGTGGTAAAGGCCTATGTAAGAGGGGACTATGAGATCGCAAAGTTTGAACAGGGAAATGAGAATCTGAAACAGCAGTCAGAGAGGGCTTTCCGTCTGGCTGCCTTGAATATGCCTGCCATGCAGTTTGTAATGTATGGAACGATATTAAGCATCCTCTGGTTCGGAGGGGAGCTGATCAACACAGGAGGCATGGAGGTAGGAGAACTGACCGGTTTTCTCAGCTATGTGCTCCAGATCCTGAATTCTCTGATGATGATATCCAATGTCTTTCTGATGATGACCCGTTCCATTGCCTCAGGAGTCAGGATTATGGAAGTGATCGATGAGAAAATTGATATTACCGACGAAAAAGCCAGAGATATCCAGGTGGAAAGAGGAGAAATCGAATTTCAGCATGTCTGGTTCAAATACAAAAAAGAGGCAAAGGAATATGTCCTTTCTGATATTTCCTTTCATATAGCTCCGGGGCAGACCGTAGGGATTATCGGCCAGACAGGAGCCGCAAAGACCACTTTGGTACAGCTGATCCCAAGACTTTACGAAGCAGTAAAGGGAACAGTCCGGGTAGACGGAGTGCCTGTGGAAGAATATCCTATGGAGCATCTGAGAGATGCGGTAGCTATGGTCCTTCAGAAAAATACCCTCTTTTCCGGCACTCTTCTCTCAAATCTGAAATGGGGAAAGGAAAATGCGTCTATGGAGGAAGTGGAAGAGGCCTGCCGGATCGCCTGCGCAGATGAATTTATCCAGAACCTTCCCAAAGGCTATGAAACAGAAATGGGACAGGGAGGGGTTAATGTTTCCGGAGGACAGAAACAGAGGCTGTGTATTGCCAGGGCGCTTTTAAAAAAGCCGAAAGTCTTGATCCTGGATGACTCCACCAGCGCTGTGGATACTGCTACAGAAGGCAGGATCCGCCAGAGGATGAAGGAATATCTGCCGGATATGACCAAGATCATCATTGCTCAGCGTATTTCCTCTGTCCGTCATGCAGATCAGATCCTTATCCTGGATGACGGAAAGGTAAATGGCATCGGAACTCATGAGGAACTGCTGAAAGGCAATGAGATATACCGGCAGATCTATGATTCGCAGAAGGAGGGGGCAGAACTGTAATGGCAAGATATGTGGGATATAAAAGACCGAAAGATACGAAAAAAACCATTTTGCATCTTATGAAATATCTGGGGATGCATAAGTGGATGTTTATGCTGGTGGCCCTTCTGGTGCTGATCAGCGCAGGAGCTAATATTATGGGGACCTATCTCCTGAAGCCGGTGATCAATCAGTTCATTCTGCCGGGAGACAAGAAGGGCCTTCTCCTGGCAGTGGCCGGTATGGGAGCTATGTATGCCTGCGGGGCCCTTGCCACTCTTGGCTATAATCAGCTGATGATCTGTTCGGCTCAGAAAGTAGTGAAAGAAATAAGAGCAGATCTTTTCGCCCATGTGCAGAAGCTGCCGCTAAAATATTTCGACGCTCATACTCATGGAGAGCTGATGAGCCGGTTTACCAATGATGTGGACACGGTACAGGAGGCAATGAACAACAGCTTTGCCATGATCATACAAAGCTTTATGATGCTCTTCGGAACCGTAGTCATGATGATGGTCCTGAGCATCCGTCTGTCTTTGATCGTTGTGATCTTTCTTTTGCTCATGTTTGCCTTTATTAAGTTCAACGGGAAAAGAAGCAAAAAATATTTTCAGAGGCAGCAGGAAGAACTGGGAAAGATCAATGGTTTTGTAGAGGAGATGACGGCAGGACTGAAGGTGGAAAAAGTCTTTAATCATGAGAAAAAAGATTTTGAAACCTTCCGCAGGATAAATGAAGACCTCCGCCGGGAATCTACCAACGCACTGACGTTTTCAGGAATGATGGTCCCTACCATTGTAAGCCTGTCTTATGTAAACTATGCAGTGTCTGCCTGTGTAGGAGGCCTGTTTACTCTTACGGGGCTTCTGGATCTTGGAAGCCTGGCTTCCTATCTGGTATATGTGCGCCAGAGCGCCATGCCTCTTAACCAATTTACCCAGCAGGTAAACTTCCTTCTGGCAGCCCTTTCCGGAGCGGAGAGGATCTTTGAAATGATGGAAGAAGAACCGGAACCAGATGAAGGAAGAGTTACCTTATGTAATGCGGCAGAAGATGAAGGAAGATTTAAGGAGTCCGAAACGTATACCGGAAAATTTGCATGGAAGCTACCGGAAACAGGGGAACTGGTGCCTTTAAAGGGAGATGTGCGTTTCCATGAGGTGGTCTTCGGCTATGTGCCGGGAAAAAAGATCCTCAACGGTATTTCCCTTTACGCCAAGCCGGGACAGAAGATTGCTTTTGTAGGATCTACAGGAGCGGGAAAGACCACCATCATTAATCTGGTTAACCGCTTCTACGAGATCCAGTCCGGAACCATTACTTATGACGGAATTGACATCCGGGATATACGAAAGGATGATCTGCGCCGTTCTCTGGCAATGGTCATCCAGGAGACCCATTTGTTCACCGGAACTATCGCGGATAATATCCGTTATGGAAAACTGGATGCCTCAGAAAAAGAGATAAGGGCGGCGGCAGAGATCGCCAATGCAGATTCCTTTATCCGGCGTCTGCCCCAGGGGTATGACACCATGCTCTACAGCGACGGCAGCAATCTTTCCCAGGGACAGCGGCAGCTGCTGGCTATTGCCAGAGCAGCGGTGGCAAAGCCTCCGGTGCTGGTATTGGATGAGGCCACCAGCTCCATTGATACCAGGACAGAAAGGATGATTGAAAAAGGAATGGATGGGATCATGGAGGGAAGGACGGTATTTGTCATTGCTCACAGGCTGTCTACCGTCCGGAACGCAAAGGCTATTATGGTCCTGGAAAAAGGAGAGATCATCGAAAGAGGCAGCCATGAGGAGCTTCTGGAACAGAAAGGCCGGTATTACCAGCTGTATACCGGACAATTTGAATTGGAGTGAGAAGATGGAAAGAAACAGTATAAGAAAAATCCTTCACCGGCTGGATCTGGAGAGAAGACAGCTGATGCGGCCGAAATTTCTGGCACTCGGACTTACAGTGGGAGAAGGGCAGCCCAGAATCCTGGACTGTCTGCTGGACCGGGGAGAGCTGACCCAGAGGGAACTGGCGGATCTGTGTATGTTTGACGCGACCACAATGTCCCGTACGCTGGACAAAATGGAACAGGCAGGCCTGATACAGCGGAACAGAAATCCCGCAAGCAGAAGATCTCATCTTATCAGTCTGACAGAGATAGGAAAAGAGAAGGGAAAGCTGGTAAGAGAAGAGTTTAACTGGCTGGATGAAATACTCCAGAAAGGAATCACAAAGGACGAACTGGAGACAGTATATAGGATTCTTGAAAAAATAGAAAAAAATTTAACAGATCTATAGAAGACAGGAGCTGTAGCATTAAGACATATATCAGGAATAATTATACACTTTATGCAAATTTGGCGAGTATAGCTTTGAGATATAGGCTCAAAGCTACGCAGACTGAGTAATTAAATGTATAAATATTCTTGATTTTGCTTAATCGTCAGCTCCATGTTTATTGACAAATATACCACGCAAGGTTAGAATTAAGGATAAGTCGAAAAACTACGAAAAATTCTATAGATATAAGGTAGGAATCATGGACGGTTACCAGGAGAAAAAGGAAAGCAATACAGTTTATTCGCAGAGAAAAACATATCAGAAGAGGAATTCATCCCACCGCTCCCAGAAAATCCATTCGGGAGATATTATTCCACAGCAGAGTAAGGACAATCATTATAAAGAGGGGGTTTATACCAGGATCAGCACCGGAAGAAGGAGTACGGGCCGCCAAAGTGGAACTCCGGGACAGCCAGGCAGAAGAAGGTTCCAGTCTGCCTATGGGGAGAACCGCCGCAGAAGGTCCGGGGCGGAGAACAATCTGAGAGAATGGGAGATCTTAGAACAGGAGAATGAAAGAGACTATCAGGAATATTTAGCGCAGAAAAGAAAGAGACGGGAACGAAAAAGAAGAGAGGAAGAAATCCGGCAGCGTAAAAGAAAGATTGCTGTCCGGGGAGCAGGGGGAGTTCTTGCGGGTGTGATAGTGATCCTGCTGATCTATGGCATTTTCTTTTCGAATCCGGTTTTGAGGACCGTGACAGTGGAAGCGGGGACCCAGGATTTTCAGACGTCTAATTTCCTGCGGAAGGATGGAGACGCAGAATTTGTCACAGATATGACCCAGGTCGATACCAGCC
This sequence comes from Candidatus Blautia merdipullorum, assembly GCA_019118685.1. GTDB lineage: Bacteria > Bacillota > Clostridia > Lachnospirales > Lachnospiraceae > Blautia > Blautia merdipullorum. Next base: position 36,840 of record DWYL01000096.1, on the reverse strand, counting down.
ATGTGGGGGAGCAGGAAATCCAGCTGAATGTGAACGGAAAGGAAAGGACCAGCACTTTATCGGTCCAGGATACAGAAGCTCCTAAAGGAGAGGCGGAAACCGCTACGGTAAACGTGGGCGGTGAGTTGTCACCGGATGAGCTGGTGACGAATATTGAGGACAACACAGATGTGACATGCAGTTTTAAAGAGGAACCGGATCTCTCCGGCGTGGGAACCGTACCGGTCACCATAGTCCTTACAGATGAAGGGGGAAATACCACAGAAATTGAATCAGAGGCAGAGGTGATCGAGGATACAGAGGAGCCGGTGATCGACGGTGTGGCGCCTTTGGAAGGATTTATCGGGGAACCGATTTCCTATAAATCAGAGATCACGGTTACAGATAACTGCGACAAAGAAGTGGAGCTGGAGGTAGATACCAGCGATGTGGATACAGAGACTGAGGGAACCTATGATGTGATCTATACGGCTACAGACCGGGCCGGAAACACAGCCCAGGCGGAGACTACCATTACAATGAAGGAAAAACCGCAGGACTATGTGGAGCCGGAAGAAGTTTACGCAGAAGCAGATGAAGTTCTTGCAGAGATTACCACAGATGATATGACACTGAAAGAAAAGGCAAGAGCTATCTATGACTGGTGCAGAAATAATATCGGCTACATCAGCACATCGGATAAGGACAGCTGGACCAACGGCGCCCATCAGGGCTTTACCCAGGGCCAGGGAGACTGCTTTGTTTTCTTTTCTACAGCTAAGGCGCTGCTGACAGAGGCGGGTATCCCTAATATTGATGTGGTAAAAAGCGATACCAGCCATTCCAGCCATTACTGGAGCCTGATCGACTGCGGCGACGGATGGTACCATTTTGATACGACTCCAAGATCAGGAGGAGGAGAATTTTTTATGCTGACAGATGAAGAGCTGCTGGAATATTCAGAATCCCATGACAACAGCCACATCTTTGACCAGAGTCTGTATCCGGCAACCCCGACCACAGATTCCACCATAGAATAGCAGGAGGCGTCTATGAAATTAGGAGTGATCGGAGGCTTGGGGCCTATGGCTACAGCCTGCTTTTTAGAAATGATAACGAAAATGACAGAGGCACAGTGCGATCAGGATCACCTTGAGATCCTGATCCACAGCGCCCCTTATATTCCGGACAGGACAGCCTTTATCCTGGGAAGATCCAAGGACAGCCCGGTAGAGCCTATGCTGAAAATCGGGAAAAAACTGGCCAAAGAGGTATCCTGCATAGCCATTCCCTGTATAACGGCCCACTATTTCTACCGGGAATTATCGGAGAATATTCCGGTGCCTATCATCCATGGGATTTATGAGACCGGCCTGGAACTCCAGAAGAATGGGATCAAAAGAGCAGGGCTGATGGCTACAGACGGCACCATAGAGAGCAGGATCTTCCAGGATCAGCTGGAGAAAATGGGGATAGAGGTCCTGCTCCCGGACGAACGCCGCCAGCAGGATATCATGGATGTTATATATAAAAACCTGAAGGCCGGTCTTCCGGCAGACATGGAAAAATTTCAGAAGGTTTCCCTACAGCTGAAGGACCAGGGCGCTCAGGTAATCCTTTTAGGCTGTACAGAGCTTTCCCTGATAAAGAAAGATGTTCCCCTGGGAAAAGAATATCTGGACGCCCTGGAAGTCCTTGCTCAGAGGTGTGTAGTCCGATGCGGCAAGAAATTAAAAAAAGAATATGAAAATCTGCTGATGCCGGAAGAGTGAAACTGTTCCGGCATTAGAAAGATATATAAACAGTAGGAGAAAAAAGATGAAAAGAAATATTTTGGAATATCTGGAAGATACTGTACAGAAGTATCCGGATAAGACAGCCTTTGCCAATGAGAAGATGGAGATGTCTTTTCAGGAGGTATATCAGGTTTCCAGAAGCATTGGTTCCTGCCTTTATGAGAAGGGATATGAAAAAGAACCGGTTGTGATCTATATGCAGAAGCATCCTCATATGATCGCGGCGTTCTGGGGCGTTGTTTACAGCAGCTGCTTTTATGTTCCCATTGATGAGGAAATGCCCAGGTTCCGGATCGAACTGATCTTCCAGAATCTGAAACCCAGAGCAGTGATCTGTGATGAAGTGACCAGCAGACAGATCCGGGAGTTTGAGGACTTTACCGGAGAGATTCTTCTCTATGATGACATTGCCGGCTATCCGGCGAATGACCAGGCTCTTTTGGCTATCCGGCGAAGAGCCATCGACACAGATCCTATCTATATAGTATTTACCTCAGGCTCTACAGGGATCCCTAAAGGAGTCGCGGCCTGTCACCGGTCTGTGATTGATTATGTGGAAAGTCTGACGGAAGTGCTGGGGGTAAATGAAGATTCAGTATTGGCAAATCAGACCCCTCTTTATTTTGACGCCTGCTTAAAGGAACTGTTTTCCAGCCTGAAATGCGGGGCTACCACCTATCTGGTACCCAAGGCTTTATTTATGTTCCCCATTAAGCTGGTGGAATTTTTAAATGAATATAAGATCAATACGGTATGCTGGGTGGTATCGGCCCTTACTATGATCTCTTCAATGAAGACCTTTGACAAGGTGGTGCCAAAATACCTTCATACCATTGCTTTTGGAAGCGAGGTCTTCCCTATTAGACAGTTTAACCTCTGGAGAAAGGCCCTTCCCAATGCCAGATTTATAAATCTCTATGGTCCCACAGAGGCTACCGGAATGAGCTGTTACTATGAGGTGGACAGAGATTTTCAGGAAGGGGAGCCGATCCCTATCGGAAGGCCTTTCAGAAACACAGAAGTGATCCTTTTAGATGAAAAAAACCAGGTGCCAAGACAGGGAGATCCGGGAGAGATATGTATCCGGGGAACTGCCCTTACCCTGGGATATTACAACAATCCGGAAAAGACCGATGAGGTCTTTGTCCAGAATCCTTTAAACCACAGCTATCATGAACTGATCTACCGGACAGGAGATATTGGAAAGCTCAATGAAAGAGGAGAACTGGTCTTTATCTCCCGGAAAGATTTTCAGATCAAACATATGGGCCACAGGATCGAGCTTGGCGAGATCGAGGTTCATGTAAATATGATCGGGGGCATTGGCAGCGCATGCTGCATTTATGATAAAGAAAAAGAAAAGATCATACTGTTTTATGTTGGAGATGTGGAGAGCGGGGCGCTGATCACCCAGCTGAAAAAGAAGCTTCCCAGATATATGATCCCCAACCATGTATATGCGCTGGAACAGATGCCTCTGACAGCAAATGGAAAAACTGACAGAAACAAACTTAAACAAATCTATGAGGAAAAGAAAAGGAGAAAATAATTATGGAACCATTAATGGAAATCTTAAAGAACCTTCACCCGGATGTTGATTTTGAAACCTGCACTACACTGGTAGACGACAGGATCATTGATTCTTTTGATATTGTCACGATTATCTCAGAGATCAATGATGAGTATGACGTAGTGATCCCCGCTGAGGATATCGTGCCGGAGAACTTTAACTCAGCCAAGGCTCTTTATGAGCTGATCCAGCGCCTGGAAGATGAAGACGAATAAGAGAGGACGTCATGCTTTTTACATCATATAGTTTCATCGGGTTTATTTCGGTGGTGTTCATCCTGTATTATGTGCTGCCCAAGAAGTGCCAGTGGCCTTTGCTGCTGATGGCCAGCTACATCTTTTACTTTATCGCCAGCCCTTCTTATCTGATCTTTATCGCGGCAACCACGGTATCCACCTATCTGGTGAGCCGGAAGCTGGAGAGCATTAAGACAGAGCAGGACGCCTACATAAAAGCAAACAAAGGGAACATCACCAAAGACGAGAAGAAAACCTATAAGGCAAAGATGAAGGGAAAGCAGTGGAAATGGCTGCTGGTCTGCCTTATTTTTAACCTGGGAATACTGGCGGTGCTGAAATACACCAATTTTGTCATTGCCAATATCAACGGGATCCTGGAGGCTTTCCACAGCACAAATGAACTTTCCTTTGTGAACCTGATCCTGCCCATGGGGATTTCTTTCTATACCTTCCAGACTATGGGATATATTATTGATGTTTACAGAGGAACCTGCAAGGCAGAGAGGAATCTGTTTAAGCTGGCCCTCTTTGTATCCTTCTTCCCCCAGCTTGTCCAGGGACCCATCAGCCGGTTTAATGACCTGGCCAAGTCTCTTTTTGAGGAGCATGCTTTTGACACAAAGGTGGTATCCTACGGACTGTACCGTATCCTGTGGGGATATTTTAAGAAGGTGGTCATTGCTGACCGGATTCTGGTGGCGGTTAATGAGATCATCCAGAACCCTGATGTTTATCAGGGGGGATTCGTATTTGTAGGTATGATGTTCTATGCCTTTGAGCTGTACGCAGACTTTACCGGAGGCATTGACATTACCATAGGTATTGCCCAGACCATGGGAATTACTGTGACAGAGAACTTCCGCAGGCCTTATCTTTCTAAGAACATTAAGGAATACTGGAAGAGATGGCATATCACCATGGGTACCTGGTTTACAGACTATATTTTTTATCCCATCTCCGTGTGTAAACCTATGCTGAAGATCTCCAAATTTTCACGGGCAAAATTCGGTGACGCAGTGGGAAAAAGGGTGCCGGTGTATCTGTCTTCCTTTGTAGTATGGTTTACTACCGGTATCTGGCACGGCGCAAGCTGGAACTTTATTGTCTGGGGTCTTATGAACTTTGTGGTGATCATGATCTCCCAGGAACTGGAGCCTCTGTACAGAAAGTTCCATCACAGGTTCCAGGTAAAGGATAAGAAATGGTACGGAGCCTTTGAGATCATCCGGACGATCCTGCTGATGAGCGCTATCCGTATGTTTGACTGCTACCGGGATGTGCCTCTGACCTTTAAGATGTTTGGGAATATGTTTACTCACTTTGACATCACAGCTCTTACAGGAGAAGCTTTCCTGGGACTGGGGCTTACAGGTGCGGACTATCTTCTGCTTTTTATCTGCCTGGTCATTGTAGTGGCGGTAAGTCTTACCGAGGAACGGAAGGGCAGTGTGAGAGATCTGATCTATGCTTCCCCGGCGGTCTGGAAGTACATTATCTTCGGTATTATGACTCTGGTAGTGATCGTATTCGGCGCTTACGGCATTGGTTATGACCAGAGCCAGTTTATCTATAATCAGTTTTAGGAGGAAGGACTTATCATGAAAGCAAAAAAATTTCCTAAGTGGCCTGCCGCTGTGGCGTTGCTGGCAGCGGTGCTGATCCTGGTACTGTTCTTCCTGCAGAAACTGCTGATGCCTAAATATATGTCGGATATTGTAGAGGGAAATCTGGTAGAAGAATATTACCAGGAAACCACGGATCATGAAGTGATCTTTGTGGGGGACTGTGAGGTTTATGAGAACTTTTCTCCTATTGAGATGTACCGGGATTATGGTATCACCAGTTATATCCGGGGTTCTGCCCAGCAGCTGGCCTGGCAGTCGTATTATCTGCTGGAGGATACTCTCCGGTATGAAACACCGAAAGTGGTAGTGTTCAATGTCCTGGCATTGAAATATAATGAGCCTCAGAGCGAAGCCTACAACCGGATGAGCATAGACGGAATGAAGTGGTCGAAATCAAAGATCGGAGCCATCCAGTCTTCTATGACAGAAGAAGAAAATATGCTGGACTATATTTTCCCCATCCTCCGCTACCATTCCAGATGGTCGGAACTGTCTGCGGAAGATTTCCAGTATATGTTCCACAAGGATAAGCTTTTTCATAATGGCTATTATATGAGAGTAGATGTAAGACCGGCAGAAGGATTTCCGGAGCCGGATATCCTGGCGGACTATACGCTGGGCAGCAATGCCATGGGCTATCTGGATAAGATGCGCCGGCTCTGTGAGGATAATGGCATTGAATTTGTCCTGGTAAAATCCCCCAGCCTCTATCCTCATTGGTATGAGGAATGGGATCAGCAGATTGTGGATTACGCAGAGAAGTATGGCCTGGATTACTTTAACTATGAAAAGCTGGCAGATGAGATCGGCATTGACTACAGCACAGATACCTATGACGCCGGACTCCATTTGAATTTAAGCGGGGCAGAGAAGCTGTCGAAGTATTTCGGAGAATATTTAACAGAAACCTATGACCTGACAGATTACCGGGAAGATCCGGAATATGAGCAGGTTTATGAGGAAAAGATCCAGTTCTATGAGAATATGAAAGAAGCTCAGTATGAGGAGCTGGAAAAATATGGAGAGATCATCAGTTATTGAGAAGACAAGAAATATGCAAATAAGGTTTGACTTATGGCATAGATAAGGCTAAACTGGGTTTCAGAGAATGGTTTTAGGAGGAATTGGAAATGAATAAGATTAAGGGAATCGCAGCTGCGGTTATGATACTCAGCCTTGGAAGCCTGGCTGCCTGCTCAGGCTCAGGAGATGGTTCAGGAAACGGCGGAGGTTCTTCATCAGAGCCTGGATTTACCTATACAAACGGCAGTGTAACCATTGAGATGAATTCTGACGCAGCGGCAGTTGTGGAAAAGCTGGGAGAGCCGCTGGACTATTTTGAGTCAGAAAGCTGCGCTTTTGAAGGACTTGACAAGGTCTATACATATCCTGGATTTAAATTGAATACATATCCGGAGGAAGATAAAGATTATGTATTGTCCGTAGTATTCATGGACGACACAGTAGAGACAGAAGAAGGCATCGCCATCGGAAGCACAAAAGACCAGGTCACAGAAGCTTACGGAGATCCGGCAGAGGAATCCGATACCAGCCTGGTATATGAAAAAGGCGATACAGAAATGACCATCGGCCTCGACGGAGACAGCGTATCTTCTCTGGAGATCAGCGCTGTGACAGAAGAATAAAAAATCAGAAACAGAATGAAAAAGCCAGTCTGAGACAGGAGCATATGAGAGCTCCGGACAGACTGGCTTTTGGTATTCACAGAGGAGTTACCTTCGGGTGTATTTTCGGCTTTTTCTCTCTCCCTTTTCCATTAGCAAACCGGTTTCAACCATATATTTTAAAAATCTACTTCTGTTCCGTAATAGGTACAGGTCAGCAGTTTTTCCATCTGAGCCGGTGTGATCTCTCTTGGATTGGAGCCGGTGCAGGCATCTCCTACGGCCAGTTCTGCAATCTTAGGCAGTTTTTCTTTGAATTCTTCTTCCTGAATGCCAAAGTCTTTCAGTGTAAGAGGGATGTTCATCAGTTTATTGAATTTCTGGATTTTCTTTCTCAGGCTGTTGATCAAGGCCTGCTGGGAGTTTCCATCCAGTCCCATTCTTCTGGCGATTTCTGCATATCTTTCCGCGGCTTCTTTATTTTTTGCATTGTACTGGATCACATAGGGTAAATAAATAGCGTTGGCGCAGCCATGGGGAATATGTCCTGTGGAGAAAGCAGCTCCGGTTTTATGAGCCATAGAGTGGACAATTCCGAGAAGGGCGTTGGAAAATGCCATTCCTGCCAGGCACTGAGCGTAATGCATCTGCTCTCTTGCGTCCATGTTCATATTGTAGGATGCCGGCAGATAGTCCAGGACCATTTCAATGGCCTGAAGAGCCAGAGGATCTGTAAATGGTCCATGAAGGGTAGATACATAGGCTTCAATAGCGTGGGTCAGGGCGTCCATTCCTGTGTAGGCAACCTGCTTTACCGGAAGACCTGCAACCAGATCCGGATCAACGATGGCTACATCAGGGGTGATGTTAAAGTCTGCCAGAGGATATTTCACTCCAGTCTGATAATCGGTAATAACAGAGAAGGCGGTGACTTCTGTGGCAGTTCCTGAAGTTGAAGGAATAGCGGCAAATTTTGCCTTTTGTCTCAGTTCAGGGAAATTAAAGGGTGTGCATAAAGCTTCAAAGGTCACATCCGGGTATTCGTAGAATGCCCACATTGCTTTGGCCGCGTCAATGGGGGAGCCGCCGCCCATGGCAACGATCCAGTCCGGCTGGAAGGCCTTCATAGCTTCCGCACCTTTCATAACAGTTTCCACAGAAGGATCTGGTTCTACGCCTTCAAATACCTGGACCTCCATTCCACCTTCTTTCAGATAGTCAACAGCTTTATCCAGAAAGCCCTGCCGTTTCATAGAGCCGCCGCCGACTACCAGCATTGCTCTGCTGCCCTTTAAATTCTTCAATTCTTCTAGACAGCCTTTTCCATGATAGATATCTCTGGGTAGACAAAATCTGCTCATAGTGTAACCCTCCTTTTTGATTATTATGTAAAGATTATAGCATTACTGTTTTTGACGGTACAATACTTTTTTTGCTATTTATGTTAAAAATCCATAAAATCATGTCTGTGATCATAAATAGACCTTGACACAAGAAAAGTGCAGTGTTATATTACAAATAGAACAAAGAAAATAGTCTGTCAGAGAGGCTTTTTCGAAACAAGGAAATTTCAGTACAGCGCCTCCCTTTGGATCTTTGGTCCAGAATGGAGGCGCTTCATATAGCAGGTATATAGCAGAGGGTGGTTATAATGGAGAAAAAGAGAGATTATTATGAGGTTTTAGGTGTTGACAGGAATGCAGACGCCAATGCCATTAAAAAGGCTTACAGAAAACTGGCAAAGAAATATCATCCGGATACAAATGCCGGAAATCCTAAGGCCGAGGAGATGTTTAAGGAAGTTACAGAAGCCTATAATGTATTAAGTGATGATAAAAAGAGAAAACTTTACGATCAGTTCGGTCGCGGGGCGTTTGACGGAGGCGCTTCCCAGGGCGGTCCGGGGACTTCAGGCAGTTACAGCTATGGAGGACCTGGCGGGGGATACCGGGAATATCATTTCCAGGGAGATCCGGGAGATATGGACGATATTTTTAAGAACATATTCGGAGACATGTTCCATGGCCAGGGCAGCGGCGGCTTTTCAGGAAGCGGTTTTGATAAAGGCGGTTTTGGCGGCTTCGGCGGCCAGGACTTTGGCGGAGATTTCGGGGGCTTTGGAAGAAGCTATGGAGGCCGCCGTTCTCAGAAGGGAGCAGATATGACAGCCTCTGTGATCATCAGTTTTGAAGAGGCTGCCTTTGGCTGCAAGAAAGTCCTCAGCCTGAAGGATCCGTCTACCGGCGCTGTACAGTCACTGGAAGTCCACATTCCGGCAGGAATCGAAACAGGAAAGAGTATCCGTCTGAGAGGAAAGGGAATGCCTGGAGCCAACGGCGGAGCGGCAGGAGATCTGCTCCTTCAGGTAACTGTGGAAGAAAAGCCGGGATATGAGAGGAAAGGACTGGATATCTACACTACAGTAAAGATTCCTTTCAGCACCGCGGTGCTGGGGGGAGAAGCGGTAGTGCCTACCATTTATGGCAATGTTGTATGTAAGATCAGAGAAGGAATCCAGTCAGGAATGAAGATCCGCCTGAAAGGAAAAGGTATCGTTTCTATGAAGGATCCTTCTGTAAAGGGAGATCAATATGCCCAGATCGAAATTCAGGTTCCTCAGCATGTAAGCCAGGAGGCAAAAGAAAAGCTGAAAGAATTCGACCGGGCCTGCGGAAGGCGAAGCTCCGGGAGAGGGAGCGCAGCCTAAATAAACAAAAACAGGGAACGCCATATTAAACATATGTCAGGAATATTTATATATTTTATTGCTCAGTCTGCGCCACTTTGAGCCTATGGTCTCAAAGCTGTGCTCGACAAATTCGCATAAAATATATAAATATTCTCGATATTGTTTAATATGGCGTTTCCTGTTTTTTTAAATTGATTATGCCGGGGAAAGAAGTTAAACTATAAGGTAGAAGTCGATCCTATGGCAGAACTGGCAGGGATATACCATCATGTGGGAGCGAAAGTAGCCATCGGCCTTTTGGCCAACAGGAAAAGAGTGGCAGTGCTCCAGTTTAAAAAGTCTTCTCCTTCTGATGAGGGAAGACAGAGACAGGCGGCTCTTCTGGCCTTTCTGCTTTTAGTGAACAGAAACATGTATTTCTGGTAGATGAAGATGTAGACTGTTTTGATATCTTAAAGGAGGAGAAGAATGAAGGACAGTGAAAAGTTCCAGATGAATGTTGAGGTAGTCTCCAAAGCCCTCCAGGAACAGGCTCAGACCAGAGAACCGGAGGAGGAGGCCAGGAAGCTTTATAAAAAATTTACTGCAACCAGACAGGAGCCTGTACGCCTGGCAGTGGCCCTCCGGGGTTTTTTTCTCCCTCAGGCAGAGCCGGAAGAAAGGGAGGCCTACGGAAAATATCTGAAAGGCAGGATCCGCCCGGCTGTAGAGGCGGTCATAGAGGAAGACGGCGTGGAAAAACTGGAGAAACTGGAGAAACTGGGGTGGCTGGAAGAAAAAAATCTGGATAATTTTATCCGGATCGCCAGACAGAAAGGGAAAACCGCCTCTCTGGTATGGCTTCTTCACTTGAAAAAAGAGAAAAAGGGATTTAAGGACAGGGATTTTTCCCTTTGAAAGCAGGTGAGCCACATGGACAGGGAAAAACAAAAACGCCGGGAGGACCTGGGAATCCGGATCCTCCAGAACTGCCGGAATGAGCTGTATTCTTATTTTCCTTATCTGGACGGAGCTTTTGCCGGTCTGAGATATTGTCCGGATGAAAAGGCCGGAACCATAGGAACGGACGGAGAATTCCTTTATTTCTCTCCTGCTTATCTGATCCGGACATATGGGGAAAATCCCCGGACTATCCTGAGAGGATACCTCCATATCCTTCTCCACTGCCTGTATCTCCACCCTTTTTACGGAGAGACCATTCCCGGAGGAGGAAAGGGAGACCGGGGACTGTGGAACCTGGCCTGTGATATGTGGGTGGAAGAGATCATAGAAAGAGAACAGATACCGGGACTCTCTGCCGGAAGAGATCCTGTACGGGAGCGGTGCTTCTGGATCCTGCGGGAGCAGAAGCTTTCTGCAGAGAAACTTTACTATATGCTGGCAGGAGGGCGGTTTCCTTATAGCTCTCAAGAACTCTGCCTGTCTTTTTCCTTTGACGATCACAGATTCTGGGTAAAGGAAAAAAGAGAGAAAAAAGGAGCGGGGACCCGGAAAAAATGGGAGGAGCTCCGTTCTCTGACAGGACAGAAAAAGCAGCAGAGAAAGAAACGGGCAGGCACCCAGAAAGGCTCTGGGGTGGAAGAAATGGAAGCCCGGCCCCAGGGAAAGTTTGATTACCGGAAATTTCTGAAACGCTTTGCAGTGCCCAGAGAAGAGGTGGAACTGGATACGGAAAGCTTTGACTATATTTTTTATAACCTGGGCATGGAGCGGTATGGAAATACGCCCCTTATCGAGCCTTTGGAATACAAAGAAGTCAACCGCCTGGAAGAGCTGGTCATTGCTATTGATACTTCCAGCTCCTGTTCAGAGGAAACAGTCCGGGGATTTCTGGGAGAGACCTACCGGATATTGGAGGAGAAGGAAAATTTTTTCAGAAAAATGAAGGTATACCTGATCCAGTGCGACAGCTGCATCCAGGATGTGAAGGTGATCCATTCTGAGGAAGAGTGGAAGGCTTACAGCAAAAACATTAAAATCCATGGCAGAGGAGGCACGGATTTCCGGCCGGTATTCCAGTATATCAGCCGGCAGCAGGAAAAGAAAGAAATCAGGAACCTGAAAGCCCTTATTTATTTTACAGACGGAGACGGCATCTATCCCCAGAGCAGGCCGGAATATGAGACGGCTTTTGTATTTCTGGAGAACAACGCCAGAATGGACCGGGTGCCGGACTGGGCCTATAAATTGATCGTACCGGCAAAGACAGGGAAACAAGAGGAAGAGTTATGAATATAAAAGAGGCAAAAACAGAGATTATCAATACGATCCGCGCATACAACAAAAAGGATGACCAGGGATGCTATACCTTTCCTCTGGTAAGGCAGAGACCCATCCTCCTTATGGGGCCTCCGGGAATCGGAAAGACCGCCATTATGGAGCAGGCGGCTGCAGAATGCGGAGTGGGCCTGGTGGCCTATACCATCACCCACCATACCCGGCAGAGCGCTATCGGCCTTCCCCATATTGAATCAAAGGTGTATCAGGGAAAAGAGGTCAGTGTGACGGAGTATACCCTGAGTGAGATCATCGCATCAGTATATCAGTGCATGGAAGAAACCGGAAAAAAGGAGGGGATCCTTTTTATTGATGAGATCAACTGCGTGTCAGAAACATTGGCGCCTACTATGCTCCAGTTTCTTCAGAATAAAACTTTCGGAAGCCATAAGGTGCCCCGGGGCTGGGTGATCGTAGCTGCGGGAAATCCTCCTCAGTATAATAAGTCTGTACGGGAGTTTGACATTGTGACTCTGGACCGGGTGCGGAAGATCGATGTGGAGGCAGACTGTGACGTATGGATGGAATATGCCTGCCGTCAGGAAGTCCACGAGGCAGTGCTGTCTTACCTGAGGATAAAGAAGGAAAATTTTTATACTGTGGAAAATACAGTAGACGGGAAATTTTTCGTCACTGCCAGGGGCTGGGAAGATCTGTCGGAAATTCTGAAAAGCTATGAAGAGTTTCAGATCCCGGTGACAGAATCTCTGGTGAGCCAGTACCTTCAGAAAGAAGAGACAGCCAGAGATTTTGCCGCTTACTACCAGCTGTACCGGAAGTACGGCACAGACTATGGGATCTCAGAGATGCTGGAAGGAAGGCTTTCCGATGAGGAATACCGGGAAAAAGGGGATATGGCCGGAAAAGGCGGTTTTGAAGAGCGGTTTACAGTGGTGAATCTGCTCCTGGGAGCCCTTCATACAGAGTTCACGGGTTTTGCCAAAAAAGAAGAAAACCTTACAGCCCTTCATGAAGCCCTGGGATATCTGAAAGGCTATATCCGGGATCATAAAGAGACTGAGGATATTAAAGCTTTTATCAGGAACCGGAAAAACAGTCTGGAAGTAAAGACAGAGGCCGGGCTGATGAGGGAAAAAGAGATCCGGAAAGAAAACTGGGTGATCGGAAAGCTGGAAGGATATTATCTGAACCTGAAAAAGGAACATGTGCAGAACGGGACAGAAGGCTTCGAGAAAATAAAGGGCTATTTCGCCGGAGAAAGGGAGAAAAGAGGACGGGAGATCGAGAAGCTCCTGAAACAGACACAGAGAGGGTTCTCTTTTGTGGAGACTGCCTTTGGGGACAGCCAGGAAATGGTGCTTTTTGTATCGGGTCTGACTCAGGACGACAAGGCTATGGACTTTCTCAGCATCCACGAAAGTCCTCTGTATCTGAAGTGGAGCGGGAAACTTTTGTACCGGAAGGAGGAGGAAAAGCTTCTGGAAGAATGCAGGAAGGAAGAGAGTTTGCTGGAGTCATAAAAAACAAGTAGATTGACAAGCATACAAGCACTATAATGTAAAGTAGTAAGTCTTAACCAGACGTAAAAGGGAAAACAGGAGGTTTTTACATGAGCGCAGAGAAGAACAAACAAGTAATTGAGGAAGGCAGAGCCGTACTGGGGATTGAACTGGGTTCCACCAGGATCAAGGCCGTGCTGGTAAACGAGGAGAACCAGCCTATCGCATCAGGAAGTCATGAGTGGGAGAACCAGTATGTAAACAATATCTGGACCTACAGCGAGGAGGCTATCTGGACAGGCATTCAGGACAGCTATCAGGATATGGCGAGAGACGTGAAGGAAAAGTACGGAGCAGAGATCACGAAACTGGGAGCTGTGGGATTCAGCGCCATGATGCATGGCTATATGCCTTTTGATAAGGAGGGAAATCTGCTGGTGCCTTTCCGTACATGGAGAAATACCATGACAGAAAAAGCCAGTGAGGAGCTGACAGAACTGTTTGCCTACCATATTCCCCAGCGGTGGAGCATTGCCCATCTGTATCAGGCTATGCTGAACAAAGAAGAGCATGTAAAGGACATTGCCTTTATGACCACTCTGGAGGGTTATGTACACTGGAAACTGACAGGGGAAAAGGTGCTGGGAGTAGGAGAAGCTTCCGGTATGTTCCCGGTGGATATGAATCTTAAAGATTATGACCAGAAGAGAATGGAGCAGTTCGAAGACCTGGCCGCTCCTTACGGCTATCCCTGGAAGCTTCATGAGATCCTTCCAAAGGTACTCCTGGCAGGAGAAGAAGCCGGCCGCCTTACAGAGGAAGGGGCAAAAATGCTGGATACCACCGGCAAACTGGAAGCGGGAGTTCCTTTCTGCCCTCCGGAAGGAGATGCAGAGACAGGAATGGTGGCTACCAACAGTGTAGCCCAGAGAACAGGAAATGTATCCGCAGGAACTTCTGTATTCGCTAATGTCGTTCTGGAAAAAGAACTGTCCAAAGTTTATCCGGAGATCGATCTGGTAACTACGCCTACAGGAAATCTGGTGGCTATGGTACACTGCAATAACTGTACTTCAGACTTAAATGCCTGGGTGGGCATCTTCAAAGAATATTCCGAAGCCATGGGCATTCAGGTAGATATGAATCAGCTTTTCGGAACCCTTTACAGAAAAGCAATGGAAGGGGATGCAGACTGCGGCGGACTGCTGGCTTACAATTATTTCTCAGGAGAGCATATCACCGGATTCGAAGAGGGACGTCCTCTCTTTGTCCGTACTCCGGAGAGCAGATTTAATCTGGCGAACTTCATGAGAGTCAACCTTTTTACCTCCCTTGGAGCTTTAAAGACAGGTATGGACATCCTTTTGAAAGAAGAAGGAGTGAAACTGGATAAGATCCTGGGCCATGGAGGTCTTTTCAAAACAAAGGGAGTGGGACAGAATATCCTGGCTGCCGCTATCGACACTCCTGTGACGGTTATGGAGACCGCAGGAGAAGGAGGCGCCTGGGGAATTGCAGTGCTGGCGTCTTACCTTATCCATAAGGAAGAGGGAGAGACTCTGGAAGAATATCTGGACAACAAGGTCTTTGCAGGAGAGGAAGGCGTAGAAGTACAGCCGGATGAAAAAGATGTAAAAGGCTTTGACGAATTTATGGTGAGATATAAAGAAGGACTGGCTATAGAGAGAGCGGCTGTGGACCATTTGAAGGGACGATAAGAGGACGGAAATGAGGACAGAAAAGATCACGTTAAACGAAGAGAGAAATGTAACCCTTACTGCTTATCTTCAGGAGACAGGGGGAAGATTTGACTATATTTCAGCGCGGCCGGGAATGCTGATCATTCCCGGAGGAGGCTACCAGTACTGCTCTGAACGGGAGGCGGATCCTCCGGCTATGGCTTTTTTGAAAGCCGGTTTTCAGGTGTTTATCCTTAACTACTCCATAGGGAAAGACGCCAGATGGCCAAACCCTCTGGAAGATTATGAAAAGGCAATGGAACTGATCCATGCCAGAGCGGAAGAATGGAAGGTATATGAAGACAAGGTTGCAGTGCTGGGCTTTTCTGCAGGAGGTCATCTGGCGGCTTGTGCGGCCACTATGGCAGAACACAGACCTGCGGCAGCGGTTCTGGGGTATGCGGTGACAGAAAAAGAAACTGTGGAAAAATGTGAAAAGACGGCGCCGGATGCGGTGGCGGCTGTGGACAGGCGTACCTGCCCCTGCTTTGTCTTTGCTACCAGGGATGACAGTGTGGTTCCCATACAGAACTCTCTGTCTTTTGTCACGGCTCTGGCGAAAAACGGAGTTTCTTTTGAAAGTCATATCTATGCCTACGGGCCCCATGGATTTTCTACAGGAGATACCTCTGTACAGTATAGGGATTCTCATCTGTGCAGCCGGGTTCCCCGGTGGACAGATGACTGCATTGCATGGCTGAGAGATATTCTGGGAGATTTCGGGGAAAAAACAATGACAGCCCCTGCCTGCCCCAGACATGTGACAGGAGATTATGAGGACTATCTTTCTCTGGAATGCACCCTGGGCTATCTGCGGCGGCATGAAAAAGGGGCGGATGTTATGGGATCTTTCCTGGACTGGCTTACTTGTCACCGGCAGCAGGTGGCAGACAGCATAGGGCCTGCGGCGGGAGAGATCACCAGAAGAGAAGGGATGGAAGGTTTCTTCCTTATGGCAGATAACCGGACCCTTCGGGAAGTCCTGGGCAATACGGATCTTTCCCGGGAAGAACAGGCAAAGCTGAAAGAGGCTTTGGAAAAAATTGAAAATCAGGTTTAAGATCCCCAGGAGAAATTTATTTCTATGGGTCAGCTTTGGGACTTCCGGTATCTGCCGGGAGTCCTTCCTGTATATTCCCGGAAAATCTTGATAAAGTGGCTTTCACTGGAAAAGCACAGGGCGGCGCTGATCTCTGAAAGGGGATAATCTGTATACAGGAGCATGGAACAGGCTGTTTCCAGACGCTCCTTCTGTAGATAAGCCATAGGACTCATCCCGGTTTCTTCTTTGAAAAGGTGGGAAAATCTTCCTCTGCTCAGCCCCGAGGCCCGGGCTAACTGGGGAAGAGAGATCTTTTCCTGGAGATGGCTGTGGATATAGTGGATGGCTTTGCGGACCGCCTTGGAATAGGGCGGAGACTCTTTTTTGTGCCTGACTGCGCTGACAAAATCCCGGAGGGCCCGCTCTCTTAAGGCCTGGATCTGGGAAGGAGAAGTACACTCTTCCGAGGTCTGGATGTAGCTGTCGCTCATGGCATAGGCCAGATCTTCGGCCACGCCGGCGTCCATGGCTGCTCTGGTGATCTGGGTGATATAGGAAATAAAGATGATCTGGGCCTGGCGAAGGGGACTGGAGCTGAGCCTGCCTGCCTGTCCGGTCTTTTCCAGGGCTTCCATACATTGTTTGGCCAGATCCATATCTCCTATGCGCACTGCTTCCAGCATATCTTTTTCATAGCGGTAAGGGGTGTGAGGGACAAAGGATTCCCTGGAAGCCAGAAGGATCTGCCGGGTCTTTTTATCTAAAAAATCGAAATTATCCTTTTCAAAAATCGTCATAAACCAGCCTCCTTTATACCCCTTATTATATCGGAAAATTGTCAGCGTGAAAATAATAAAAACAGCAGAAATGTGATATTTTTTCCGGATGATTTGTGATAGGTTTATCCTATAAAAAGGTGATAAAGGAGCGAAGAAAATGAAACGTGATGTAAAAGCCATAATCAGAGAAATGACTCTGGAAGAAAAAGCCGGTATGTGCTCCGGAAAGGACTTCTGGCATTTAAAAGGGGTAGAAAGACTGGGAATCCCTGAGGTAATGGTCAGCGACGGACCTCATGGACTGCGGAAACAGGCGGAAGAGGCAGACCATCTGGGCCTGAACGAGAGTATCAAGGCGGTATGCTTCCCCACTGCCTGCGCCACTGCCTGCTCATTTGACAGAGATCTGCTGGAAGAAATGGGAGAAAGGATCGGGGATGAGTGTCAGGCAGAGGATCTTTCTGTGATCCTGGGACCTGCAGTGAACATCAAACGTTCCCCTCTCTGCGGAAGAAACTTTGAGTATTTTTCAGAGGATCCGTATCTGGCTTCCCAGATGGCCGCAGCCCATATCAAAGGTGTGCAGTCTAAAAATGTAGGAACCTCTATTAAGCATTTTGCCGCAAATAACCAGGAACACAGAAGAATGTCCTGCTCCTCTGAGATTGATGAAAGGACGTTAAGAGAAATCTACCTGGCTGCATTTGAAACGGCCATAAAAGAAGCAAAGCCGGATACCGTCATGTGTTCTTATAACCGGATCAACGGAGAGTTTGCTTCTGAAAACCACTGGCTGCTCACAGAGGTCCTGAGAGACCAGTGGGGATTTGAAGGCTATGTGATGTCTGATTGGGGCGCAGTCAACGACCGTGTGAAGGGCTTAAAAGCCGGACTGGAACTGGAAATGCCGGGAAGCGGCGGAAACACAGACAAAGAAATCGTAGAAGCAGTAAAGAACGGGGAACTTGAAGAGTCTGTGCTGGACAGGGCAGTGGAAAGAATCCTGAATATTGTCTTTAAATTTACAGATAACCGTCAGGAAGGAAAATTTGACCCGGAGGAAGATCACAAACTGGCTGCCAAAATTGCAGGGGAGTCTATGGTGCTTCTGAAAAACGAAGGAGTTCTTCCTCTGCCGGCTCAGGGAAAGAAGATCGCCTTTATCGGAAAATTTGCAGAAACACCCAGGTTCCAGGGAGGCGGAAGCTCTCACATCAATTCCTTTAAGATCACCAGCGCTCTGGAAGCTGTGAAAGAGGTGGCAGAGGTGACTTACGCTCAGGGATATGATGTGAAAGAAGATGTTATAGACCAGGCTATGCTGAACCAGGCAGTAGAGACTGCAAAGGAAGCTGACGTGGCAGTGATCTTTGCAGGACTTCCCGATGCTTTTGAGTCTGAAGGATACGACAGAACCCACATGAGGATGCCGGACTGCCAGAATACTCTGATCTCTGAGATCGCAAAGGTCCAGGAAAATGTAGTGGTTGTCCTCCATAACGGTTCACCGGTGGAAATGCCCTGGGCGGACCAGGTAAAGGGAATCCTGGAAGCATACCTCTGCGGACAGGCTGTAGGACAGGCGGAAGTAGATATCCTGTTTGGAAAAGTAAACCCAAGCGGTAAACTGGCTGAGACCATTCCCTATAAACTTTCCGACAATCCATCTTACCTGAACTTCCCTGGAGACGGACAGAAGGTAGAATACAAAGAGGGAGTCTTTGTGGGATACCGCTACTATGACACTAAGGAAATGCCGGTACGCTACCCATTTGGATACGGACTGAGCTACACGACTTTTGAATATAGTGACCTTCAGCTCTCCTCTGATAAGATCAAAGATACGGATAAGCTAAAAGTAACGCTGAAGGTGAAAAATACAGGAAACAGAGCAGGAAAAGAAATCGTTCAGCTCTATGTGGCAGACAAGACCGGAGCTGCCAGCCGTCCTGTGAAGGAACTGAAAAATTTTGTGAAGGTAGAACTTCAGCCTCAGGAAGAGAAAACAGTGGAAATGGAACTGGATAAGAGAAGCTTTGCCTGGTATAACACAGATATCCATGACTGGTACGCCGCTTCCGGTGAATACGAGATCCTGGCGGCTGCTTCTTCCAGAGATATCCGGTTAAAGAAAACCGTCTATGTAGAAAGCACTACAGAGCTGCCTATGCATATCCATATGAATACAACCATTGGAGAACTCCTGGAAAATCCAAAGACAAAAGCTGTGGTCGAAGGCATGACAGACAGCCTTATCCAGCATATGGGAGGATCCTCCGAGGAAGAAAACAGCGCGGCTTCTGAGGCCATTACAAAAGAAATGTCTCTGAAAATGATGGAGAACTCTCCTCTTCGTTCTCTGAGAAGCTTTATGGGAATGACCACAGAAGAAATCCAGGAATTCATCCAGAAACTGCAGGAAGCCGCAGACCGCAGATAAGATTTTGGCTTTTTTGAAAAAAATGATTAAAAAGAGCCGGGAAATTTTCTGATTTCCCGGCTCTTTTTAAGTTGTGTGTTTTCTTTAGCTCCTTCCAATATCATATACGCTGCGGAGTTTCAGGCCTTCCGGAGTGCCTCTCAGAATACGGATTCTTTTTTCGCCGCCGTTCATGTCAAAGTAGTTGTCTTCCAGGACCAGGTCTTCTTTTTCGTTAAGGATCTCTACGCTTTTGGCGTAGGCGGAAGCCTTGACTACCAGTTCATCCTCTTCCACTTCTGCCTGAAGCCTGGGATCCACATAGTGGAAGTATTTCGGATAGGAGAAGATCACAGTTCCGGAAGAAAGACTTTCTCCATTTTCTTCCACCTGATAGCTGACATACTCATCAAAGAGCTCTGCGTCGGGAAGGAGCACCTTATCCAGCCAGTAAGCAGAAAGAGGAGCTGCAGTGATTTCCTGGGATTCCTCCCGGATCACAGATGCATCTGCCTTTCTTAATGCCCATCTTACAGTGAGATGTTTTTCTTCCATAGTTTCGTTGGTCACGTTCAGACGGATGGATTTTTCAAATGCAAAATGCTGCCGGTTCATATCTTTGGCGGCAGTCATCCAGCTTTGTTCTTCGCAGGAGATCATGACTGGGGAAAAGAAGCGTTTCGCATAGTAATGGAGAGCCTTCCACCGGCCATAATAGTCAATAGAGGACCAGGAGGTCACCGGCCAGCAGTCATTGAGCTGCCAGTATACAGCCCCCATACATCTTCCACGGTTTCTGCGGAAATGCTCTACTCCATAACGGATGGCATCAGCCTGAAGAAGCTGAGAAGCATATACCAGGGAAGAAAAATCGTAAGGGTATTTGTAGGTCTGCTGGAGGTAATTCAAGATCTTTCCGTTTGCTGCGTTATTTCTCTGATGTTTTTCCATTACATAGGAGAAAATATTCCAGTCCTGAGGGTCGTCGCTGATCCCTTCCTCTACTGTTTTTGCAGAAGGGAAGGACTGGAAACCAAATTCGGAAAGATAGCGGAAGCCATATTTCCGATACTCCGAGAAGGGCTTGTTCCCGTGCCATACCTGCCAGAAATGTACGTCTCCCCGGTCCGGGTCCTGAGGATCATCAAAAGAACCGCCTGAGGAAGGGCTGGAGGGCCAGTAGAAGGTTTCCGGATCATACTTTTCCAGCACCTGAGGAATGATCCGTTCATACATAAAAAGATAATCCCGGACTTCGGAAGGCTTGGAAACCCACTCCCCTTCTTTTACAAAGGACTCCATCTCATTATTCCCGCACCACAGGCCTAGGCTGGCATGATGACGGATCCGTTTAATGTTGTCTGCAAATTCATGGACAATGTTGTCTTCAAATTCCGGGGTCAGTTCATAGACTGAGCAGGCGAACATAAAGTCCTCCCAGACAACCAGCCCCAGCTGGTCACAGAGGTCGAAAAATTCATCATCAGGATAATATCCCCCGCCCCAGACGCGGATGGTGTTAAAATTAGCCAGCTTTGCATCCTCCAGAAGCCGCTGCCGTTTTTCAGAAGAAATCCTTCCAAGGAGATGCTCTTCAGGGATATAGTCGCCGCCCATGGCAAAAAATCTGACACCGTTTACCATATGGGCAAAGGAAGCGCCCCACTGATCTTTTTCCACACACATGGTCAAAGTGCGCAGGCCGATTTTCCGGGTCCAGGTGTCCAGAACCTTTTCGTTATAAAGCAGATCTACAGAGATCTGGTACAGAGGCTGCCGGCCCAGGCCGTTAGGCCACCAAAGCTGAGGGTCTGAGATCTGCACAGATTCCGGAGCATCTTCCAGGGTGAAGGAACTGCCCTCAGGACCGGTGACGGTTACCCGATAGGTATAAGAAAGATCCCCCTCCTGTTTGCGGAGCTCCTGAAGGGTCTGTTCTCTGTCCCAGTCTCCGGCGGTACACAGAGAAGGAGAAAAATAAAGGGTTACCTTATCTTCTTCATGTACCTGGCGTATATATACGGAGTCGATCCTGGCTTTGGAAATGCCCAGAAGGGAAACGCTGCGGAAGATTCCGGCGTCCGGAAGATGAGCGCCCCAGTCCCAGCCATACATATAATGGGCTTTCCGGATATGGCTGAAGCCTTCCCAGGCATCCTCTGTGCCCCGGGTGGGACAGTCGGCAAAGGCCTGGTCTGCCGCTTTTAAAGGGGAGTGGAGAAGGACTTCCAGCTTGTTGGATCCTGGCTTCAGGCAGGAGCCCGGAGAAAATTCCCAGATCCGGTGCATATTAAAAGTATGTCCCATCAGGACATCGTTGAGATAAATGTCAGCAATGGTATCAATGCCGTCAAAGCGCAGAAGTATCTGATCCTGGCCGAACAGCTCCGGATCTGCGTCAAAGGTGCAGGTGTAAAGAAAATCATCGTTGATCACATCCCTTACCAGATCTTCATTTCCTTTCCAGTAAGGCTCGGGTATCTGGCCGTTAGCGGCCAGAACTGTGTATACGCTGGTAGGCACAGAGGCAGGAAAAGTTTCTGATGAATTTCTTCTTTTCAGGCTCCAGCCAGCGTTTAGGGTTTGTTTTACCATGTTTCTCCTCCTGATATGCAAATATTTAAAAAAATTGTAGCAGAGAGCCCTGAAAAAGACAAGAAATTCCGAAATTTCTGCAAAAAACAGTTGACAAGCATTTTTAAGTATGCTATGTTATCAAAGGATTAGCTGCCGAAGACAGCAGGTGCCGTAAGGTATAATGATGAAAACGCCTGCCGAGGAAAGTTTCATTCTTAATTACAGAAGCAGAGATGAAGTATCTTTGCAGATTCTAAGATTGATCAGTACCTCTTTGTCTTTCAGGCAAAGAGGTTTTTCTTATTCGAGGCAGAGGAGGAATCCTCCGAAGCCGAAGCAGCGCAGCCTAAAAATATAAGGAGGTGCACGATTCATGGCAAAAGTAGAACTTAAGAAACCTGTCGTAGAAGAGATTTCCAACAGCATTAAAGATGCGGCTTCTGTAGTGCTGGTAAATTACAAGGGCATCAATGTTGAGCAGGATACTCAGATGCGTAAGGAATTAAGAGAAGCTGGTGTTGTTTACAAAGTTTACAAAAACACAATGATGAACTTTGCATTTAAAGGAACACCATGTGAAGAACTGTGCCAGCATTTAGAGGGAACAAACGCTCTGGCTGTATGTGCGGAAGACGCCACAGCTCCTGCAAGAATCCTTGCTAAATATGCAAAAACAGTTCCTACTCTGGAATTAGTTGCAGGTATCGTAGAAGGTGCCTACTATGATCAGACAGGAATGGAAGCACTGTCCAAGATCCCTTCAAGAGAAGAACTTCTTGGAAAACTTCTTGGAAGCATCCAGTCTCCTATCACAAACTTCGCTCGTGTGCTTAATCAGATCGCTGAGCAGCAGGCATAACCGAAGGAAGTTTTTAATTACGTGAACAGCCCGAAAAACAAGGGGCAAGAGAAAAAGAAAATTTAATCGGAGGTAAAAAAGAATGGCAAAGTTAACAACAGCTGAATTTATTGAAGCTATCAAAGAGTTATCTGTATTAGAGTTAAATGAGTTAGTAAAAGCATGTGAAGAAGAATTTGGTGTATCTGCAGCAGCAGGCGTTGTAGTAGCAGCAGCAGGCGGAGCTGGAGAAGCAGCAGAAGAGAAAGACGAGTTTGATGTTGAACTGACAGAAGTTGGACCAAACAAAGTTAAAGTTATCAAAGTTGTTCGTGAAGTAACAGGCTTAGGACTGAAAGAAGCTAAAGAAGTTGTAGACGGAGCTCCTAAGGTAGTGAAAGAAGGCGCTTCTAAAGCTGAAGCTGAAGAAATTAAGACAAAACTGGAAGGCGAAGGCGCTAAAGTTACTCTTAAATAATTCAGAGAAAAGACTTTTGCATATGCAGAGGCCGGGCAGATTTATCTGTCCGGCCTTTTTGCAGTGCACCGGTCGGGCGGCAGTGGGGGTTATTCACAGAAAATCCGGATTCCGAAGGGAAGAGATTGTAGATACTGGATAAAAAATATTATAAAAAAATAAATATTCCTAAAAATTATATGAAGTATAACCAATTTTTTTATCATAAAAACTTTACAATTGGAGGCTTTGCTGATATACTATTTTAGTGTAATAAAATTCTACTAAAATTCTACGAGAGGGAGGAATTGACATGATTACCTTTATCATCGGTCTCGTCATTCTGTTCGGAGGCGCAGCTCTTTACGGTAAATTCTGCGAGAAAGTATTCGGACCTGACGACAGAAAGACACCGGCTTACACCAAACAGGACGGTGTGGACTTTGTTCCTATGAAAGAGTGGAAAAACAGTCTGATCAATTTATTAAACATTGCAGGTACCGGTCCTATCCTTGGACCTATCCAGGGTATCCTATTCGGACCTATTGCCTTCATTACAATACCGATCGGAAATATCATCGGCGGCGCCATGCATGACTATTTTTCCGGTATGATCTGCTTGAGAGACGGCGGTTCTCAGATGCCTGAGACAATCCGTAAGTACAGCAACAAAGGCGTATATACGGTATACCAGATTTTCTGCAGCCTGCTGCTTCTGTTAGTGGGTGCAGTGTTTATCTATACACCTGGGGATATTGCCGCTACACAGGTATTTGGCTTTGATGGAGCTGCCACATCTGTTTCTACATGGGTGATTTACGGTGTGATTTTTGCTTATTATCTGATTGCTACTGTATTCCCTATTGATAAGATCATTGGCCGTATTTATCCTATTTTCGGAGCTATCCTGCTGTTCTCAGCATTAGGTGTATTTATCGGTTTGTTTGTAAAGGGATATCCCCTTGTTGAGCTTTGGGGCAACTGGAACGGTGCTGTGGCGTATGGTGATTACTTCAACGGAAATCATTTTATTCCGATTTTCTTCATCACAGTTGCCTGCGGTATCCTTTCCGGATTCCATTCCACACAGACTGCTATTATTTCCCGTACTATGAAGAGCGAGAAACAGGGCCGCATGACATTCTACAACATGATGGTTCTGGAAGGTTTCATCGCTATGGTATGGGCAGCAGGGGCTATGGGCGTTTACAATCTGGGACTTCAGGAGGCAAATGCTTCACTGGCTACAGCTACCATCGGTGTTGTATGTAAAAACATCTTGGGATCTGTGGGAGGTATTATCGCTCTTCTGGGCGTTATCGTTCTTCCGATTACTTCAGGAGATACGGCTCTTCGTTCTCTGCGTCTTGCAATTGCGGAGTCTTTCCATATTGACCAGACTTCCAAAGCAAAACGTCTGGGACTGTCTGCAGTGATTTTTGCTTTAGTAGCAGTGATCCTGGTATTTGCTAAGATGAATGCCAACGGCTTCAATATCCTGTGGCGTTACTTCGCATGGTCCAACCAGACCTTGTCTCTGTTCGCGTTCCTGGCCATCTCTGTATGGATGTTTGAGAACGGAAAAGCAAAATTCGCTTGGATGCCTCTGATCCCGGGAGCCTGGTATGCATTTGTTACTATTACATATATCGCTAACGCACAGATCGGCTTCAATATTCCGTGGACAGGCGCTTACATTATCGGTATCTGCGCAGCAGCTGTTTATGTAGGCGTGATCATCTGGTATGCAAATAAGAGAAAAGCATTAAAGAAGAAAATGTAGTACAGCATCAGTGCTGCTCTGCAGAGAAAGTGAAAAAACTGCCTGGAGGCTGTTGGAAAAACAGTCTTCAGGCAGTTTTTTCGCAATACGCCCGGTAAATGTCTGTGCCGGCAGGCATTTGCCGGGTAACTCTTGTTTGTTTTTATGCTTGTAAAACTTTGGGAAAAAAGTTGTTGACAGGCTTGACAATTTATGATATAGTGAGAAATGCACTATTATGGCAAGTTATGCCTGGAAGTCTGAAATGAAAAGGACTTCCGCATAAATAAATTAAAACATACAAGGGGTGAAACGTCAATGGAGAAAAACAGAATCCGTTCCATAACTAGTGGTAAGAGCATGAGAATGACATACCAGCGCCAGAAGGAAGTTCTGGAGATGCCCAATCTGATCGAGGTACAGAAAGATTCTTACCAGTGGTTTCTGGACGAAGGACTGAATGAAGTTTTTGAAGACATATCTCCTATCGCTGACTATAGCGGTAAATTAAGCTTAGAGTTTGTTGGCTTTACTTTGTGTGTGGAAGAAAGAAAGTATTCCATCGAAGAATGTAAGGAGAGAGATGCCACCTATGCCGCGCCGCTGAAGGTAAAGGTGAGATTGCACAACAAGGAAAACGGCGAAATTACCACACATGAGATTTTTATGGGTGATCTTCCGCTGATGACAGAAACTGGTACGTTTGTGATTAACGGGGCTGAACGTGTAATCGTCAGTCAGTTAGTGCGTTCTCCGGGTATTTATTATTCAATTGCACATGATAAACTGGGAAAAACCCTGTATTCCTGCACTGTGATCCCCAACAGAGGCGCATGGCTGGAATATGAAACCGACTCCAATGACGTATTCTATGTACGTGTAGACAGAACCAGAAAAGTCCCTATTACTGTATTGATCCGTGCTCTGGGCATCGGCACTAATGCAGAGATTATAGATTTATTCGGAGAAGAACCAAAGATCTTAGCCAGCTTTACAAAGGATACTTCTGAGAATTACCAGGAAGGCCTGCTGGAATTATATAAGAAGATCCGTCCGGGAGAACCTCTGGCAGTAGAAAGCGCAGAGAGCCTGATCACCAGTATGTTTTTTGACCCCCGCCGTTATGATCTGGCCAAGGTAGGACGCTATAAATTCAATAAGAAGTTAATGCTCCGCAACCGTATTGCCGGACATAAACTGGCAGAAGAAGTGGTGGACATCACCACAGGAGAGATCATCGCAGAGGCAGGAACCACTGTGACCAAGGAACTGGCAGACCAGATCCAGAACGCGGCAGTTCCTTATGTATGGATCCAGGGAGAAGAACGGAATATCAAGGTTCTCTCCAGTATGGTGGTTGATATAAAAAATTATGTGGATCTCAGTGAAGAAGAATTAAAGAAACTGAATGTTACAGAATTAGTATATTATCCGGTTCTGGCAAAGATTCTGGAAGAAAATGAAGATATTGATGACATCAAGGCTGCGATCCATCAGGAAATTCATGAGCTGATCCCCAAGCATATCACAAAGGAAGATATTTTGGCTTCTATCAATTATAATATGCATTTGGAGTACGGCCTGGGAACCGATGACGATATCGACCACCTGGGCAACCGCCGTATCCGCTCTGTAGGAGAACTTCTCCAGAACCAGTACAGGATCGGTCTTTCCAGACTGGAAAGAGTGGTCCGTGAGAGAATGACTACTCAGGATATCGAGGGAATCTCACCTCAGTCTCTGATCAACATTAAACCTGTGACGGCTGCTGTGAAGGAGTTCTTTGGATCTTCCCAGCTGTCTCAGTTCATGGATCAGAATAATCCTCTGGGCGAGCTGACCCACAAGAGACGTCTGTCTGCTCTGGGACCCGGCGGTCTGTCCCGTGACCGTGCCGGATTCGAGGTTCGAGATGTTCACTATTCTCACTACGGAAGAATGTGCCCGATTGAGACTCCTGAGGGACCGAACATCGGTCTGATCAACTCTCTTGCATCCTATGCAAGGATCAACGAGTATGGATTCGTTGAAGCTCCGTACAGAAAGATCGACAAGTCTGATCCCAAAAATCCGAGGGTGACAGATGAAGTAGTATATATGACTGCTGATGAAGAGGATAACTACCATGTGGCTCAGGCTAATGAGCCTCTGGATGAAGAAGGACATTTTATCCGTAAGAATGTATCCGGACGTTACAGAGAAGAAACTCAGGAATATGAGCGTCAGATGTTTGATTACATGGACGTATCTCCTAAGATGGTGTTCTCTGTAGCTACAGCCCTGATCCCCTTCCTTCAGAACGACGATGCCAACCGTGCCCTTATGGGATCTAACATGCAGCGTCAGGCAGTGCCTCTTCTGACTACAGAGGCTCCTGTTGTGGGAACCGGTATGGAAGCAAAGGCTGCAGTAGATTCCGGAGTATGTGTGGTTGCGAAAAAATCCGGTACAGTAGAGTGCGCGGCTTCCAAAGAGATCACCATCAAAAATGATGATGGGACGAGAGATGTGTATCATCTGACAAAATTTATGCGAAGCAACCAGAGCAACTGCTATAACCAGAGACCGATCGTATCCAAGGGAGAGCATGTGGAGGCGGGAGATGTGATCGCCGACGGCCCTTCCACTTCAAAGGGAGAGCTGGCTCTTGGAAAGAATCCTTTGATCGGATTTATGACCTGGGAAGGTTATAACTATGAGGATGCGGTTCTTTTAAGCGAAAGACTGGTTATGGAGGATGTTTATACATCTATCCATATAGAAGAGTATGAGGCAGAAGCCAGAGACACCAAACTGGGACCTGAGGAGATTACAAGAGATGTTCCCGGCGTGGGCGATGATGCATTGAAAGATCTGGATGAGAGAGGAATTATCCGTATCGGCGCGGAGGTCCGTGCGGGAGATATCCTGGTAGGTAAGGTTACTCCTAAGGGAGAAACAGAACTTACGGCGGAGGAGCGTCTGCTCCGCGCCATCTTTGGTGAGAAAGCCAGAGAAGTAAGAGATACTTCTCTGAAGGTTCCTCATGGAGAATATGGTATCGTAGTGGATGCCAAAGTGTTCACAAGAGAAAACGGAGATGAGCTTTCTCCAGGCGTAAACGAGGCGGTGCGTATCTACATTGCCCAGAAGAGAAAGATCTCTGTAGGTGATAAAATGGCCGGACGTCATGGAAATAAGGGTGTTGTTTCCCGTGTTCTTCCGGTAGAAGATATGCCCTTCCTGCCTAACGGCCGTCCTCTGGATATTGTGCTGAACCCGCTGGGCGTGCCTTCCCGTATGAACATCGGACAGGTGCTGGAGATCCATCTGAGCCTTGCCGCAAAGGCCCTGGGATTCAACATTGCCACTCCGGTATTTGACGGCGCTAACGAGGCAGATATCCAGGATACTCTGGAATTGGCCAACGACTATGTAAATATAGAAGACTTTGAAGAATTCCGGGCAAAATACCAGGATGTCCTCCGTCCGGAAGTTATGCAGTTTCTGGACGAGAATAAAGATCACAGAGCTCTCTGGAAAGGGGTCCCCATCTCCAGAGACGGAAAGGTAAGACTGAGAGACGGACGTACAGGAGAGTACTTTGACAGCCCTGTAACCATCGGACACATGCATTACCTGAAACTTCATCACCTGGTAGACGATAAGATACATGCCCGTTCTACAGGCCCATACTCTCTGGTGACACAGCAGCCTCTGGGCGGTAAAGCCCAGTTCGGCGGACAGCGTTTCGGAGAGATGGAGGTTTGGGCGCTGGAGGCATATGGCGCATCCTATACCCTTCAGGAGATACTGACAGTGAAATCCGATGATGTGATCGGGCGTGTGAAAACTTATGAAGCGATTATCAAGGGTGACAATATTCCTGAACCGGGAGTGCCGGAATCCTTTAAGGTACTTCTGAAAGAACTCCAGTCTCTGGGCCTGGATGTAAGAGTCCTGAGAGAGGATATGACGGAAGTGGAGATCATGGAAAATGTAGACTATGGTGATACAGACATGCGTCATATCATTGAGGGAGACTCCAGAGGAAGAGACAATGAAGATTATGGAGAACATGGCTTCACAAAGCAGGAGTTTGAAGGCGAAGAGCTGGTAGATGTTGAAGAAGAGCCGGAGGATGATGATGCATTCTTAGGCTTAGATGATATTCTTGACGAAGAGTAATAGGAAAGGAGTCCGCAATGCCAGAAACAGCAAATAAAGAGGTATATCAGCCATTGACTTTTGATGCCATCAAGATTGGACTGGCATCTCCGGAGAAGATCCGGGAATGGTCTCACGGTGAAGTAAAGAAACCAGAAACCATTAATTATAGAACGTTGAAACCAGAAAAGGACGGCCTTTTCTGCGAGAGGATTTTCGGACCCAGTAAAGACTGGGAATGCCACTGCGGCAAATATAAGAAGATCCGTTATAAAGGCGTTATCTGTGACAGATGCGGGGTAGAAGTTACCAAGTCTTCTGTCCGCAGAGAGCGCATGGGACATATTGAACTGGCAGCGCCGGTTTCCCACATCTGGTATTTTAAGGGAATTCCTTCCAGAATGGGTCTGATCCTGGACCTGTCGCCCAGAACATTGGAGAAGGTCCTGTATTTTGCCAGCTATATTGTACTGGATCCGGGTACTACGGATCTCCAGTACAAACAGGTCCTTACAGAAAAAGAATATCAGGACGCCAGAGAGAAGTACGGCGAGGATTTCCGTGTGGGAATGGGCGCTGAGTCTATCAAAGAGCTGCTGGAGGCTATTGATCTGGAAAAAGAATCTGCAGAACTGAAAGCAGGACTGAAAGATTCCACAGGCCAGAAGAGAGCCCGTATTATTAAACGTCTGGAAGTTGTGGAAGCTTTCCGGGAATCCGGAAACAGACCGGAATGGATGATTATGACAGTAGTTCCGGTAATCCCTCCGGATCTGCGTCCTATGGTACAGCTGGACGGCGGCCGTTTTGCCACTTCCGATTTAAATGATCTGTACAGAAGGATCATTAACAGAAACAATCGTCTGAAAAGACTGTTGGAGCTGGGAGCTCCGGATATCATTGTCCGAAACGAAAAGAGAATGCTTCAGGAAGCAGTGGATGCTCTTATCGATAACGGACGCCGGGGACGCCCTGTGACAGGTCCCGGTAACAGAGCTCTGAAATCCCTTTCCGATATGCTGAAAGGTAAATCCGGACGTTTCCGCCAGAACCTGCTGGGTAAACGTGTAGACTACTCAGGACGTTCCGTTATCGTAGTAGGACCGGAACTGAAGATCTATCAGTGCGGTCTGCCAAAGGAAATGGCCATTGAGCTGTTTAAGCCATTTGTTATGAAAGAACTGGTGTCAAACGGCACTGCTCATAATATCAAGAACGCCAAAAAGATGGTAGAGAAGCTGGAGCCGGCGGTATGGGATGTGCTGGAAGACGTTATTAAGGAACATCCGGTAATGCTGAACCGTGCTCCTACTCTTCACAGACTTGGTATCCAGGCTTTCGAGCCTATCCTGGTCGAAGGTAAGGCTATTAAGCTTCATCCACTGGTTTGTACAGCATTTAACGCGGACTTTGACGGTGACCAGATGGCGGTCCATCTTCCTCTGTCCGTGGAAGCTCAGGCAGAATGCCGTTTCCTTCTGCTGTCACCCAACAACCTGCTGAAACCTTCCGATGGAGGCCCGGTGGCCGTTCCGTCACAGGATATGGTCCTGGGTATCTATTACCTGACGCAGGAAAGACCTGGAAGCAAGGGAGAAGGAAAAGCTTTTAAGAGTGTGAATGAGGCGATCCTGGCTTACGAGAACCAGGCGATCACCCTTCAGACAAAGATCGTTGTAAGACAACAGAAGACTATGCCTGACGGGACTGTGCTTCAGGGCAATGTCCATTCAACATTAGGACGTCTGCTCTTCAACGAGATTCTCCCTCAGGATCTGGGATTTGTAGACAGATCTGTTCCTGGAAACGAACTTCTTCCGGAGATTGATTTCCTGGTAGGAAAGAAGCAGCTGAAACAGATCCTGGAAAAAGTTATCAATACTCATGGCGCTACCAAGACCGCAGAGGTTCTGGATGACATTAAAGCTATGGGATATAAATATTCCACAAGAGCGGCTATGACGGTATCTATTTCTGATATGACCGTGCCGCCTCAGAAGCCAGAGATGATCAAACAGGCTCAGGATACCGTTGATCTGATCACCAAGAACTTTAAGCGTGGTCTGATCACAGAAGAAGAGCGTTACAAAGAAGTTGTAGATACCTGGAAGAAGACTGACGATGCCCTGACAAAGGCTTTGCTTGACGGACTGGATAAGTATAACAACATCTACATGATGGCTGACTCCGGTGCCCGTGGATCTGATAAGCAGATCAAACAGCTGGCTGGTATGCGTGGTCTGATGGCCGATACAACCGGTCACACTATCGAGCTGCCTATTAAGTCAAACTTCCGTGAAGGTCTGGACGTACTGGAATATTTCATGTCCGCCCATGGAGCACGTAAAGGTCTGTCCGACACGGCTCTTCGTACCGCTGACTCTGGTTACCTGACCAGACGTCTGGTTGATGTATCTCAGGAAATGATTGTCCGGGAAGTAGACTGCTGCGAAGGCAAAGATGAGATTCCAGGTATGTGGGTAAAAGCCTTTGCTGATGGCAAAGAGGAAATTGAAAGTCTTCAGGAACGTATTACAGGACGTTTCTCCTGCGAAACCATTAAAGATAAAGATGGCAATGTGATCGTTAAAGCAAATCATATGATCACTCCGAAACGTGCTGCCCGTGTGGTGAAAGACGGTGTAAGAGAAGATGGGAAACCTTACGATGCAGTGAAGATCCGTACGATTCTTACATGTAAGTGTAAGATCGGTGTCTGCGCAAAATGCTACGGCGCTAACATGGCTACCGGCGAGCCGGTGCAGGTAGGTGAATCGATCGGTATTATCGCAGCGCAGTCCATCGGTGAGCCAGGTACACAGCTGACCATGCGTACCTTCCATACCGGCGGTGTGGCCGGCGGTGATATCACCCAGGGTCTTCCTCGTGTTGAGGAGCTTTTTGAGGCAAGAAAGCCTAAGGGTCTTGCCATCATCACAGAGATCAAGGGTGTTGCTACATTAAAGGATACCAAGAAGAAACGGGAGATCATTGTGACAGACAATGAGAGCGGAGAATCTAAGACTTACCTGATTCCATACGGTTCCCGTATCAAAGTTCAGGACGGAGATTATCTGGAAGCCGGAGACGAACTGACCGAAGGTTCCGTAAATCCTCACGATATCCTTCGTATCAAGGGTGTTCGTGCAGTACAGGATTACATGCTCCGTGAGGTACAGAGAGTTTACCGTCTCCAGGGTGTTGAGATCAACGACAAGCATATCGAGGTTATTGTCCGTCAGATGCTGAAGAAGATCCGTGTGGAGGATAACGGAGATGCGGACTTCCTGCCGGGAACTCTGGTCGATGTTCTGGATTTTGAGGAAAAGAACCAGGAACTTATTGCAGAAGGAAAGGAACCGGCAGAAGGAAAACAGGTAATGCTTGGTATTACAAAGGCGTCCCTGGCAACTAACTCCTTCCTGTCAGCGGCATCCTTCCAGGAGACAACGAAAGTTCTTACAGAAGCGGCGATCAAAGGAAAGATCGATCCACTTATCGGCCTGAAGGAAAATGTACTGATTGGTAAGCTGATCCCTGCAGGAACCGGTATGAAGAAATACGCAAATATCCATCTGGATACAGATGTTATCCCGGAGGAAGAAGATACTCTGGATCTGGAAGATGATATCCAGGAAGAGCCGGAAGAAAACCAGGAGCTTCTGCTGGACGAAAGTATTCTGGAAGAAGCTGAGCTTTCTGAAGATGAAGAAGAAGCTGAATTAATCGAAGACTAAATATAAGGAGCTGCCGCACTAAAGATTCCTGATACAGGTTTCATGCGGCAGCCTTTTTTCGCAGTGAGGAGAGATTGCATGAAGAAGGGAAATGCCGGAAAAATAATTTTAGGGATTATGTTTGGGATCATTGTAGTACTTTCAGCAATATTGGCAATGCTTACTATAAGAAATAAAAAAGCGCAGAATGCAGTAGCGGCGATCCAGGAAGTACAGACAGCAGATTCTGAAGAAAACGCCCGGGAAGAGAAAAAAACAGAGGCCGAAAAAATATTAGAGACCATGACTCTGGAGGAAAAGGCCGCACAGATATTTTTTGTTACACCGGAAGATATTACCGGGGTAAATACGGCTACTGTGGCAGGGGATGCTACCCGGCAGGCTCTGGAAACCTATCCGGTAGGAGGCATCGTATATTTTTCCCAAAATATCCTGGAGCCAGAACAGATCAGGTCAATGCTTGAAAATACCTGGAATTATTCTCAGGAAGTGATGAAGATCCCGGTTTGGCTGGGAGTAGATGAGGAAGGCGGACAGGTAGCCAGAGTGGCGGAAAACCCTATGTTCCAGGTGAGCAGATATGAGAGCATGAGGAGTATAGGAGACACAAAAGATCCGGATCAGGCATATCAGGCAGGGGAAACGATTGCTGCTTATTTAAAAGACCTGGGATTTAATATGGATTTTGCGCCGGATGCGGATGTTATCACAAATCCTCAGAATACGGTGATCGGCGATCGGTCTTTTGGAACGGATCCCGCCCTGGTAGGGGAGATGACTGCCGATGCGGTGGCCGGCTTCCAGGATCAGGGGATATCTGCCTGTATAAAGCATTTTCCCGGACATGGACAGACAGAAGGAGATACTCATGAAGGGTATGCTTATACAGAG
The DNA here is from genome assembly GCA_019118685.1 of Candidatus Blautia merdipullorum. Lineage (GTDB taxonomy): Bacteria > Bacillota > Clostridia > Lachnospirales > Lachnospiraceae > Blautia > Blautia merdipullorum. The sequence goes on along the minus strand of DWYL01000096.1, from coordinate 3,193 downwards.
AAAACGCTGGAAGAGATGAAAAACAGTGATTTGATCCCTTTTCAGGAGGGCATCAAAGCCGGAACAGATTTTGTGATGGTATCCCATATTTCTGCACCGAATGCTCTTTCTCAGGATCTGCCGGCATCTTTATCCTCAGAAATTATCACAGATCTCCTCAGGGGAGAAATGGGATATGAAGGGATTATTATTACAGATGCCATGAATATGGGGGCTATTGCCGAGAATTACGATTCTGCCCAGGCAGCGGTTATGTCTTTTCAGGCAGGAGCGGATATGATCCTGATGCCAGCGGATTTTCAGGCTGCTTATCAGGGGATCCTGCAGGCAGTCAGCAGCGGAACCATCTCAGAAGAAAGGCTGAACCAGTCTGTTGTGCGCATTTTAGAAACAAAACTAGAAAATTTTGAAAAAAATCCTTGACAGGAAAAATCCTGGTGGATATAATGAGAGAGCGTGCAAAAATACGCAAGTTTTTTTTGTGTGCGAAAAAGTTTATTCATAAAGATGAATAACTGGCAGCCACTATTCCTTCTATATATAGAAGGACCCGCAAATTCTACAGGAGGTGAAAAGGAATGCCAACATTTAATCAGTTAGTAAGAAAAGGACGCCAGACTACAACCAAGAAGTCTACAGCACCTGCACTTCAGAAGAGCTACAACTCTTTACGGAAAAAAACTTCCGATATGTCTTCTCCACAGAAGAGAGGTGTATGTACTGCTGTTAAGACTGCTACACCTAAGAAGCCTAACTCAGCTCTTAGAAAGATCGCCAGAGTTCGTCTTTCCAATGGAATCGAAGTAACAAGCTACATTCCGGGAGAAGGTCACAACTTACAGGAGCACAGCGTTGTTCTGATCCGTGGCGGCAGGGTAAAAGACTTACCAGGTACCAGATACCACATCATCCGTGGTACATTAGATACCGCAGGCGTTGCTAACAGACGTCAGGCCCGTTCTAAATACGGCGCTAAGAGACCGAAAAAATAATTAAGCGACTAAATTTATAAATCCAGAATAACAGCCCAGGCTGTTATGATGAATTCATAGAAGTCACAGAGAACTATTAAATTGTACCGGGATTCCATAAGCCCATAAGTGGCTGCGGGTTTATATAGAGAAGCTACCGAGTGCGAACATGCAGAATAGTTTGTGTGAGTACCTATGATTTAATCGAAAATGATTAAGGAGGGAAGTAACGTGCCACGTAAAGGACATATTCAGAAAAGAGACGTTCTGGCTGATCCAATGTACAACAGCAAGGTAGTTACAAAACTTATCAACAGCATTATGCTGGACGGTAAGAAAGGTGTAGCTCAGAAGATCGTATACGGAGCATTCGCCAGAGTGGAAGAAAAAGCTGGAAAACCAGCGATCGAAGTATTTGAAGAGGCAATGAACAACATCATGCCTGTATTAGAGGTAAAAGCAAGACGTATCGGTGGTGCTACCTACCAGGTGCCTATCGAAGTAAGACCGGACAGACGTCAGGCTCTGGCTCTTCGCTGGCTTACCATGTTCTCCCGTAAAAGAGGCGAGAAGACCATGGAAGAAAGACTGGCTAACGAGCTGCTGGACGCTATGAACAACACCGGCGCAGCTGTTAAGAGAAAAGAAGACATGCATAAGATGGCTGAAGCAAATAAAGCATTTGCTCACTATCGTTTCTAAGAGGAGGAAATCCAATTGGCTGGAAGAGAATATCCATTAGAGAGAACCAGAAACATTGGTATTATGGCACACATCGATGCCGGTAAGACAACTCTGACAGAGCGTATCTTATACTATACCGGTGTAAACTATAAGATTGGTGATACTCATGAAGGTACTGCTACCATGGACTGGATGGAGCAGGAACAGGAAAGAGGTATCACAATTACTTCCGCTGCCACAACATGTCACTGGACACTGGAAGAGAAGACCAAACCAAAGCCAGGCGCTTTGGAGCATCGTATCAACATCATTGATACACCTGGACACGTAGACTTTACTGTAGAGGTTGAGCGTTCTCTGCGTGTTCTGGACGGCGCTGTCGGTGTGTTCTGTGCTAAGGGCGGTGTTGAACCCCAGTCAGAAAACGTATGGCGTCAGGCTGACACTTATAATGTACCTCGTATGGCTTTCATCAATAAGATGGACATTTTAGGTGCAAACTTCTATAATGCTGTAGATCAGATCAAAACCCGTTTAGGAAAGAATGCTATCTGTGTACAGCTTCCTATCGGCAAGGAAGATGAATTCAAAGGAATCATCGACCTGTTTGAAATGCAGGCTTATATCTACAATGACGAGAAGGGCGATGACATTTCTCTTACCGATATCCCTGAGGATATGCAGGAAGAAGCTGAGCTGTACCACACAGAATTAATTGAAAAAATCTGTGAACTGGATGACGACCTGATGATGGCATATCTGGAAGGTGAGGAGCCAAGCATTGAGGAACTGAAAAAGGTTCTGAGAAAAGCTACCTGTGAGTGTGCTGCTGTTCCTGTATGCTGCGGTTCTGCTTACAGAAACAAAGGTGTTCAGAAACTTCTGGATGCGATCCTGGAGTACATGCCTGCGCCTACAGATATTCCTGCTATCAAAGGTACAGACCTTGACGGAAATGAAATCGAGAAACATGCTTCTGATGACGAGCCTTTCGCAGCTCTGGCATTCAAGATCATGACAGACCCATTCGTTGGTAAGCTGGCATACTTCAGAGTTTATTCAGGTACTATGAACTCTGGTTCTTATGTACTGAACGCTACAAAAGGCAAAAAAGAACGTGTTGGACGTATCCTGCAGATGCACGCCAACAAACGTCATGAACTGGATAAAGTTTACTCTGGTGATATTGCAGCCGCTATCGGTTTCAAATTTACTACTACAGGTGATACACTCTGCGACGAGCAGCATCCTGTAATCCTGGAGTCCATGGAATTCCCGGATCCTGTTATCGAGCTGGCTATTGAGCCTAAGACAAAAGCAGGTCAGGGCAAACTGGGCGAAGCTCTTGCAAAACTTGCAGAGGAAGACCCAACTTTCCGTGCTCATACAGATCAGGAAACTGGACAGACGATTATCGCCGGTATGGGTGAGCTTCACCTGGAGATCATCGTTGACCGTCTTCTTCGTGAGTTCAAAGTAGAAGCTAACGTAGGTGCTCCTCAGGTTGCTTACAAAGAGACAATCACAAAACCAGTTGA
>DWYL01000095.1 GCA_019118685.1 Candidatus Blautia merdipullorum | reverse complement strand
ACGGCCGATGACTGGAAGACAAAGGCATTTCTAAAGTAAATATTCATTTACGGTTTAAGGAGGCACATCTATGGCTATGAAAAAATTCAGAAATATGAAAGTCTATGAGCAGAGCGGATATCAGTATAAATCCACACCGGCCATCATGCTGAAAGGGCAGTGGCTCCGTGAAGCTGGATTTGACTGCGGGACATCCATTACTGTTACTTGTGAGGAGGGGCGTCTGGTGATCGTTCCAAGAGAAGAAGCAAGCTATGTGGATGCTTTTGAGGAAAGCGGCAGGGAAACGGCGGATAAGGTCGCGGAAAAGAAAGGACGGTATTGATGATGGGAAAGATTTACGTTATCGGATCACAGAAAGGCGGGGTGGGGAAAACCACCTCCACCCTGAACCTTGCATACGCGCTGCGGAAACAGGGAAAGAAAGTGCTGGCTGTAGATTTTGACAGCCAGGCGAATCTGACGGCCTGTTATGGGATTGAAAATACAGGGGAACTGGAAAATACCATCGGTCATCTGATGATGGCAGCGATAGAGGATGAAAAACTTCCGGCTATGAAGAAGTGCATCCGGACAGAGGACGGCGTAGATTTTATTCCTTCTTCTATTTATCTGTCTGTGGCGGACGCAAAGCTGCGGTTGGAAATGGGAGCGGAAAAGATCTTGTCGGAGATCCTGGATCCGCTCAGGGAGAAATATGATTATATTCTGATCGATACCTGCCCTTCCCTGGGAATGCTGACCATCAATGCCCTTGCAGCAGCTGATGGGGTCATTATCGCGGTGAATCCGCAGCTTTTGGCGATGATGGGACTGCAGGACTATCTGCGGACGGTAACGAAGATCCGGCGCCGGATCAATCCCAAACTCAAGATCGCGGGTATCCTTATGACCATGTGTGTGACGAGGACGAACCTGTGCAGGACATTGACGGAGCAGGTGACAGAAAGTTTTCAGGGGCAGATCCGGATTTTTGATACGAGGATCCCCCATACTGTGAAGGTGGGGGAAAGCATTTATTACAGCATGCCGGTGGAACGGTACAGCCCGAAGGCAAGCGCAGGCATTGCATACAGAAAATTTGCGGAGGAGTTGATTTCTATTGAAGGCTAATGGGGCAAAGAGAAAGATTTTTAATGACGCGATTGATTTGCTGGATCAGATGGAAGAAGCCGCGGCGGTTCCGGAGAATGCGGTCCGGATGCTGCCGGCAGAGAGTATCCGCCCGTTTCACGGCCATCCCTTTCGGATGTATGAAGGGGAGCGGCTGGAAGATATGGTTCAGAGCATCCGGGAGCATGGAGTTTTGAATCCGGTGATCGTCCGGAAACAGGAAGACGGGTATGAGATGCTCTCCGGCCATAACCGGCAGAGGGCGGTGATGCTGGCGGGGCTTGATAAAATTCCTGCCATTGTGAAAGAAAACCTTTCAGATGAAGACGCGATTGTCTATGTGATTGAAACAAATATGATTCAGCGGTCTTTTTCAGAATTGCTTCCGTCAGAAAAAGCGGCTGTCCTGGCGGTGCGGTATGAAAAAATAAGCAGCCAGGGCAAGCGCAATGATATCCTTCAGGAGATTGCGGCTCTGAATGGACAGGAAGGAACTTGTGGACATGATGTCCACAAGTCCAGGAGCCGGGATGAACTGGGAAACGAGTACGGCATGACGGGAAGGAATATCGCAAGGTATATGAGGGTAGATAAGCTGATCCCTGAATTTAAAGAAAAACTGGATAATGGCGCGTTGTCCCTGGTGGCGGCTGTGGATCTGTCTTATTTATCGGAGAAAGAGCAGAAGGCTGTGGCGGCTGCGGCGTCAGAGGATAAGGTGAAGCTGAATCCGAAAAATGCGGCGGCGATCAGGGCGGAGTCTGGAAATATTACGCAGAAGAGTATCCGGGAAATAGCGGATTGGGCGGGTAGGCAGAAGAAAAAAGAGATGGTCAATATTAAGCTGCCGGCAGCAGTATACCAAAAGTATTTTGCGGACCGGAAGACGGCAGAGGCGGCAGATATTGTGGAAAAGGCACTGGAAGCGTGGTTCCGGAAGGAGGCAGCGGATATTGTTTAGTAAAGAAGAATTGAAAAGCCTGGATAGGAAATATTTTGCCGTCATTGCGGCGGATGAATATGATGTAACGGTAATGTCCCGGAATACGGGGCATTACTGGTATATCCACAACCCGGAGTATCCGGGGAAAGGCAGCTGTGTTATTTTTCATAAGCATAAGGCATCACATCCATATCATCAGCATGGCAGGGCGGATACGCTGCGGTGGGTGATGAAGAGTATAAGGGGGCAGATGAATGGAGGAGTTAAAAAATTCTTGATATTATTCGCCCCGTCGAATATAATATATTTTAGTTAGTCGTATGAAAAAGAGGTAGGAAAATGGAATATATGACAGCTAATCAGGCATCAAAAAAATGGAAAATTTCTCAACGGAGAGTTCAGATACTATGCTCAGAGGGACGGATTCCAGGAGTGTTTAAACTTGGAGAAGCATGGGCTATTCCAGCTGATGTTGAAAAACCTGATGATAAAAGACGGAAGGATGGAAATAATAATGAGCAACTATAACGTCATTGATCTTTTCTGTGGATGTGGCGGTTTGTCTTATGGATTTGAAAGAGCAGGGTTTAATGTGCTTTTAGGAATAGATAATGATGAAAAAGCATTAGAAACCTTTGAGTTAAATCATAAAAATGCGAAGTCTATATGTGGGGATATTACAGAAATATATTATGAAAAGGATATAAAGCCTTTGATTGGTAATAAAAAAATAGATGTGATTATAGGAGGGCCGCCTTGTCAGGGCATGTCTCTCTCAGGACCGCGTAAATTAGATGATCCAAGAAATAGACTATACCTTTCGTATATTAGACTTGTGGATGAAATTAAGCCTCAAATGTTTGTTATAGAAAATGTACCTGGTCTTGTCGGATTGTTTGGTGGTCAGATAAAGGATAGTATCATCGAAAAGTTTACTGAGATGGGATATAATATTCAGTATAAGATCTTATGTGCCTCTGATTTTGGTGTGCCGCAAAGCAGGAGGAGAGTTGTATTTGTTGGAAGCCGTATAGGAAATTTTGAATATCCAACATCAAAGAGTGAGATTGTCACATGTAGTATGGCGTTGTCTGATTTACCGCCATTGATTAATGAACTTGGTGAAGAGACAATGGATTATTCGACTGAAGCTACAAATGACTATCAGCGGATAATGAGAGAAAGATCAACTGTTGTCAAAAATCATATTGCAGCAAGACATTCTGATAGAGTAAAAGAAATAATAGCATTGGTTCCGGATGGCGGTAACTATAAAGATCTTCCGGAAGAATATGCTCATTCTCGTAATTTTCATGTTGCATGGACGAGATTTGCAAGTGATAAACCAGCACCGACCATTGACACGGGGCATAGGCATCATTTCCATTACAAATAT
>DWYL01000094.1 GCA_019118685.1 Candidatus Blautia merdipullorum | reverse complement strand
CATAAATATGTCTTTCAGAAATTATAATAACAGTATTCTTCAGCCGGGATATTCATTTGTCAACTATGAGAAAGCGGTTGAAAAAAATCTTTTCAGAGCTATAGGCAATACATTGATAGTCAGTATTGTTGCTCTGGCGATCATTATCGTGATAGCTGTTCTTCTCTCCTACCTGGTAGTCAGAAGAAGCAACGCATTTAATAATGCGATTGATGTAATCTCCATGATGCCGTATATTATGCCAGGAGGCGTAATTGGTATATCATTGATCATTACATTCAGCAAAAGACCTTTTGTACTGACAGGTTCTCTGCTAATCATGATCATAGCGCTTTCAATACGAAGAATGCCTTTTACGAGCAGATCGGCAACGGCAGCAATGATGAAGATACCTACGAGTATAGAAGAGGCCGCTATCAGTCTTGGGGCATCTAAGGCAAAAAGTTTTATCAAAATCACTGTTCCGATGATGTCCAGCGGTATTATATCCGGTGCTATTCTCAGCTGGGTTTCGATTATTACGGAAATGTCTTCTGGTGTCATCCTGTATAACAACCGGACGATTACACTGACAATAGGAACCTATTCCGCAATTACCGGAGGTATATATGGAGTAGCGGCTGTATTTGCAACAATCACAACTATATTTACTATTATATGTCTGGTACTCTATTTAAAGGTGACGAAGTCAGAAGATATACAGGTATAGAAACAAATGTGAAGAAAATTGGACAGATCCAATTTAAAAAGAGTTATAAAAAAGGAGGAATATTAAATGAACAAAAAAATGGTAATCGCTTTAGGAATGGCGGCAGTTATGTCAGTGACAGCAGGCGGCGCAACTTTCGTATATGCAGAAGAGGAGGAACGTCCGGCATATGTGCATGATGAAAGTGAAGTGACAGGAACTATTACAGTTTATACTACTATGGAACAGACACAGCAGGAAGTCCTGGAAGAACTGTGGAGTAAATATTATCCGGACTGTAATATGGAAATCCAGGCAGATTCTGTAGGAACACTGGCTACCAGAATCCGCGGGGACGAATCCTGTGACGCCGATGTGGTAATCGGCGGATTATTTGAAGCAGATGGAGACAGCTATCATGATATCCTGCAGCCATATACATCCGTGATCGATGATGAGCAGGCTTATCATGATGAATCCGGATACTATACATATTATGACGTACAGGTAATGTGTCTTGTAGTAAACCCGGAACTGAGAGATGAACTTGGTATTGAAATCAACGGATATGAAGATCTTCTTCAGCCGGAGCTGGAAGGCAAGATCATACTTGCTGCACCGGATGCGTCATCTTCAGGATATCGTCAGTTACAGACCATTCTTGCTACGATGGGAGATTCTTTTGATGATGAAAAAGGCTGGGAATATATTAAAGAACTGATGCCTTCCTGCTTCAGTACAACATCCTCCAGTGACGTATACAATCTGGTTATCAACGGGGAATATGTAGTGGGCCTTTCCTATGAGTCAACAGTAGACGCGCTTATTAAAGACGGCGCGCCAGTGGAATGTGTATATATGGAGGAAGGAAATACGGCGATGGCCGGAGGAGCGGCGATTGTTAAAAACGCGCCTAATCTGGAAGCCGCAAAGGCTATGATGGATCTTCTGGCATCAAAAGAATTCCAGGACGCCCGCGCGGAAGAATCTTCCGGACGTGGTTCCAATGCAGGCGCCGATCTGAACGGACTTCCGGAAGAAGACACTCTGGGACTTGTACCGCTCGACTATGATTATCTGATCGAGAATAAAGACGCCCTTTATACAAAGTGGAATGATATGTGGGCTGAAGTGCAGTAAAGCAAAAGGCAGAACAGAAATATTTAGCCGGCAGACGAACGTTTTCGTCTGTCGGTTTTTTCGTGGAGCCAGGTATATTTCTTGCGCGGAAACAGGGAATGTTTTATACTTTATTACGGAAGGAATTCAATAAGAACATACTGGGGGAGAACAGCTATGAATTTATCTCAAATACATCATATCGCGATCATCGTATCGGATTATGAAGCGTCAAAGGATTTTTATGTGAATAAGCTGGGATTTCAGATCGTCCGGGAAAATTACCGCCCGGAACGGAATGACTGGAAGCTGGATCTGAAAGTAAACGAGACTACAGAGCTGGAGATTTTCGGAGTGAAAAATCCTCCGGCGCGTGTGACCAGGCCGGAAGCGGCGGGCCTTCGTCATCTGGCGTTTTTTACGGATAATATTGAGGAAACAGTGGCGGAACTGAAAGAGAAAGGGATCGTAACGGAACCAATCCGCGTTGATGAATTCTCGGGGAAAAAGTTTACTTTTTTCGCAGATCCCGACGGGCTGCCCATCGAGCTTCATGAATAGGGAGTATCAGAGAACCGGCCAGTCTGGTGATCCGCAGTTATGAATACGGAGATCGCAACGGCAGAAAATAAAGGATGGAAATCATATGGCATTATACGCGCTCGGCGACCTGCATCTCAGCTTCCAGGCCGACAAAACCATGGATGTTTTCGGGAGAGTCTGGAGACACCATGAAAGAAAGATTGAAAAGTATGTAAACAAAATCGTTAAGCCGGAGGATACTCTTGTGCTTACCGGCGATCACTCCTGGGGAAGAAAACTGGAAGAATGTCGGGAAGATCTTGCGTTCATCGAGAACCTTCCGGGGAGCAAGATCCTGCTCAGGGGAAATCATGACATGTTCTGGGACGCGAAAAAAACAAAACAGCTGAATGAAGAATACAGGGACAGACTGTTTTTCCTCCAGAATAATTTTGCCGTCTATGAAGATTACGCCCTTGTGGGAACGAAGGGATTTACATTTGAAGGTCCGTTTTATCTGAACAGACGGGGAGAGATCATCGGCTGGGATGAGGAGAGAGAAGCCCATGCCCGTAAACTGGTGGCAAGAGAAACGGAACGGCTGCGGGACTCTTTCGATCAGGCGGAGAAAGCCGGTTTCCGTAAATTCATCATGTTTCTCCATTATCCGCCTACCAGTATACTGGAAGAAACCTCGCCATTTACAGAAATTGCGAAAGAATACGGCGCCGAAGCAGTGGTATATTCCCACTGCCACGGGGAAAGCCGTTTCGGCGACAGCATCCGGGGCGATTTTCAGGGGATCAGATACATGCTGGTATCAGGAGATTATCTGAATTTCCGTCCCGCGCTGGTGATGGAATAGAATATGAAACGAAGAAAGACCGGGTGATGATATGTTTTCTGTATTCAAAAGGAGAAGAAAAAATGAAGAGCGGTTCAGACAGCAGTATGGAATTGCGGAAATAACAAAAATATATTAAAATATCAATTAAAATACGATATCGGAGGAATCAGATAATGAAAATCGCAGTAACTTATGACAACGGAAACATCTTTCAGCATTTTGGAAAGACAGAGTATTTCAAGGTGTATGAGGTTGAGGATAATAAAGTGGTTTCCAGTGAAGTGATCGGATCCAACGGCACAGGACACGGGGCGCTGGCAGGACTTCTTGCAGACCAGTCTGTGGACGTGCTGATCTGCGGAGGTATCGGCGGAGGAGCCCAGAGCGCCCTTGCGGAAGCCGGCGTTGAGCTTTGTTCCGGAGCGCAGGGTGACGCTGATCAGGCGGTGGAAGCATATTTAAAAGGCGAACTGGTGTCAACAGGAGCAAACTGTGATCATCACCATGAAGAAGGACATTCCTGCGGAGATCATGGAGACGGACATTCCTGCGGCGGCAACTGCGGAGGAGGATGCGGAGCGGCTCCGGCCCTTAAGGGACGCAATGTAGGAAAAACCTGCCGCACACATTACAGAGGCACCTTTAATGACGGAACACAGTTCGATTCTTCCTATGACCGCGGCGAACCGCTGGAGTTTATCTGCGGCGCAGGCATGATGATCAGAGGATTTGACGCGGCAGTGGCAGATCTGGAAGTGGGCCAGATCGTGGATATCCATCTGACCCCGGAAGAGGCGTATGGCCAGCCGGATCCAAACGCCATTTTCACGATTGAAACCGCGCAGCTTCCCGGTTCCGAGGATCTGGAAGTGGGCCAGCAGGTATATCTTTCCAACCAGATGGGACAGCCATTCCCGGTTAAAGTCACAGCAAAAGAGGGAAGCACCATCACATTTGACGCCAACCATGAAATGGCGGGCAAGGAACTGAACTTCAGAATCGAACTGGTTGAAGTGAAATAAGGTTAAAAATATCTCAAATAGAGAGATTTACTGTCTATATCAGAGGCAATTCAGTATTAATGACAGATGCTCCAATTTTGGATATATGTAACTGGAAGGAGTTTAAAATCGAGGATATGCAGGTGGTGCGACTAAATATATCAGAGTATTTTTCGAGAAAAAGCAAAAGAGTATAAACAAATTCACAGCTTTGCTGATGGAAATAAGCGTCTTGCCATTACATTATCTACTTTATTTCTTTTACTTAATGGCTATTTATCAATAGCGGAGACTTTTTTGACCAAGACAGAAAATATCAGTTTGAATGTGGCAGTGTGATGTTAAAACTATTGGAAAACATATTAATAATGCACTAAAAGAAGAATTATCCGGACTGAATTCAGTTGTCGCAAAATTTGCGACAACTGCCACTGACAATAAAAAATATATGGTTGAACATTATAATCTGGATGTTATTATTACGGTTGGATATCGTGTAAAATCAAAACGGGGTGTTGAATTTAGACGATGGGCAAATTCTGTCGCTTTTTTCATTGGTTTTGGGTGTTTCGAAAGGGTCAAATAAATTAAGATAATGTTCGGGGGATAACTGGAAATATATGGAAACAGTTGAAGAAAACGACAGTATGTGGAAGCAGGAACATTGAGATAATTTCATATGATTTTAAGGAGGAAGAAGCTATGAGTTTTCCTATTCAGACGGTACTGGGGGATATCACAAAGGTGGATGATCTGGAAGCCATTGTAAATGCGGCAAATAACAGTCTGCTTGGCGGAGGCGGAGTTGATGGCGCCATCCACAGGGCGGCAGGACCGGAGCTTCTGGCGGAATGCCGTACCCTGCACGGATGCGAAACAGGGGAAGCGAAGATTACGAAGGCATATCGACTGCCCTGTAAATACGTGATTCACACCGTTGGACCGGTCTGGCGCGGTGGGAATCACGGAGAGCCGGAGCTTCTGGCAAACGCTTACAGAAATTCGCTGCAGTGCGCTGTGGATAATGGGATTAAAACAATTGCGTTTCCGTCGATTTCTACAGGGGTTTACCGCTATCCGCTGAAGCAGGCGGCTTCGATTGCTGTGAAAACGGTGAGAGATTTTTGTTCGCAGAATCCAGGAAAGATTGAAGCGGTACGTTTTGTATTGTTCAACGAGGATGCTCTGGCAGCATATGAAAAAGCGGCCGGGGAGAAGATTGATATGCTATGAGCAGTCGACTCGAGAAAGGGGTTTTACGATTCCATCTGCGACAATTTCCCGAAGTATTAAGAAAATGGTACTTTGAATTATCACCACCAAGCAGCATACGCAACCAACCAACTGCATTGTTTTGCCAATATAGATAACTCCAGAAACCAACATAATCCGGTATGTCGTAAAGGCTCCAATGATACAGCCAAGTACGGTGGGAATAAAATAGACGAATAGCATTTGTTTTGTAATAAGTCCTTTAATCTTTTTGCGCTTCATTCCCAATCGCCGTAGATCATTATAGACTTCTGCGTCGTCCCATATCGTGCTGATAAGTTTTAGTCCGATAACCATGACTGCGGACACAAAGGCAACAATGGCGATAAATAACATAAGCATAAGGTAGGTGGCAAAGGCTTCAAACTGCGTAGTCGTGCTGCTCAATTTTGAAAGCGGATATAACGACCACACACGGGCAATTTTAGTTTCGTTTCCCTCAAAGGAAAGATACTCCGCCTGACTTCCTGTTTTTGCAAATGTCGCGCTGTTGTGCCAATTTGTAAAGATTACTCCGTTGTTGTCGGAGATAACGGCTTTCAGAATATTGTTCTGAAAATCCATCGTGTCTTGCCAATTTTCCACATTTACCATATAGGAAACGGCTCTATATTCGTCAGCAAGTGTAGCCGCAATCGTGCGGTAATCTTCGTCGTTCAAAATCAGAAAAGAAGAAAATACAGACCGTGTATTAAAAAGCCCATCGTAACATATCGGTTCATTTTGAGTTAAGGTAAACTCCTGTTCAGTTGTCGGATTATAAAAAAGGCTGTTATCTGCCGAAAAGGCATTTAGCTTATATTCCATACTGCTGTCATAATAAACGGTATAGCTTCCCTTTGGTACGGATATTGCCGCGCCGGACAAGACATTAAAGTTATCTTCGCTTACGATGATGCGCGAACTCCAATCACGCTCACCGTTTTTATAATGGTTCTGCACACCGAGCAATAGACAATCTATATGCTTTATGTCGGTAATGACCGCATTACTTTCCTCGGCTATTTCTTTAATACGTTTTTCGGTCATGGGGTGTTCACAGGTCGCATTGATCGTATAATCGTATGGCTCGTTCAGAGCAACGTTATACCCGTCAATAAATCCTGCGGCTATGAATCCGATCCCAAATACGGTAAAGGTAATGAGAAGCGTCGCTACAAATATGGAACGGGTATATTGCCGGATTTTCTGTTTTAGAAGATTGTAAAATACAATGTTTTTGTAGTATGCTTTGTCATTATATTTTTTCAGAATATCCCCAATGGACGCACATTGAACTATCAATAGATAAACGCCCCCAACAGCTCCCGCCAAGCCTATAAATGCCAACAAAGTACAGAGGAAACCTCCGATATTTTGTAAGGTAAAAAATGCAACGATCCCAACAGGAACAAGTAAGGCGCCTAAAATCAGCAAGAACAGATTCCCGCTTTTTGCCGCTTCGTTTTCATCAGAGGTCCTAATGATTTTCAAAATATCAATATTTTCGATATATCTACGATTGATCGTCCGCAGGATAAACCAATTAAGCAGGGAAAACAGTACGGCAATGATTAACCCCATCCAACCGATACTGAATGCTGTTTCCTGTGTTTCCAAAAACAGATTGAGAAGCGACCAGCACAAGTAGGCAAGCGGAACAGACAGGATTAAACCAAGTAAAGCTGCAATTTGAAATAGAAGAGTGTATTCTTTCACAATGATTTTTTGAACGCTGCGCCGATTTATGCCGAGAGAAAGAAAAATACCAATTTCACGCGACTTATATTTGAGGAAAATACTGTCCGCATAGACAAGGAAAACAATAATCCCTAGCATTGAGCCCAAAAACATAGCCTGTGAAATTGTCTGCGTGGAACCGCCGTCTATCAGGACATTTGTAACAGTAGGGCTGTATTGCAAAACGCCGTATGCCCCTGTCATTGCTATGGAAAAAACGACAGAGAAGAAGAACAACCCGTATTGTTTTCGGTTATTTTTAAAAAGTTTTCTGCTAATATCGTTAAGCGTCATACCCATCACCGTTTACCTTTCTTATGAAGTCCAGCAGTTCGTCAAGAAAGTCTTTCGGGCGTCCGCGACGCACCAATTCGCCGAATACGATACCGTCCTTTAAGGCAATTACCTTGTCAGCATATGAAGCCGCAAAAGCGTCATGTGTAACCATGAAAATTGTTGCACCGATTTTTTCTTTTGCGTTTAAAAACGCCTCTATGACAGCAGTACTCGATTTTGAATCGAGATTTCCCGTAGGTTCATCTGCCAGAATAATAGATGGATTGTTCGATAGTGCCCTTGCAATGGACGCTCGCTGTTTTTGTCCCCCGGATATTTCGACAGGGTATTTTTCCGCAATTTCATCAATACCGAAAACAGACAATAGGTTTTGGGTGTTTCTTTCCATTTGACTTTTGCCTTTTCCGGCTATGATCTGTGGCAGAAAAATATTTTCACGGATTGTCAGTCCGTTCAGCAGCATAAAATCCTGAAAAACAAAACCAAGTTTATGCTGCCTTATTTCTGCAAGTTCATTTTCTTCGCCGGTTAGAATATCCTGCCCGTCAAGAATGACCTTCCCGCCGTCTGCGCTGATGAAGCCGGATATTACATTGAGCAGCGTTGTTTTCCCGCTGCCGGACGGCCCCATAATGGCGACAAATTCTCCATCGTGAATAGTTGCGGTAATTCCTTTCAAAACGGGATAATCTATGCCCTTTGAATGATATGTTTTGGAAATCTTTTCAACCTGTAACATAACCTTCACCTTTCTTTTCTGTTAGATTTCTGTTTACAAGTTCATTCTAAAAGGCAATTTTCAAATATCTGTCAAATGAAAAAATCCCCCTGTAAAAATACAGGGAGATTGTAGAAAGTAATTTAGCGTCAGTGTACACTGACGCTATTATTCTATCATTCCAAAGCGGACGGTTACAGACGCGCCCGTTTCTATACCATTCGACAAAATGATATTTCCATTATGCCGCTCACATAGGATTTTGCAGATATTGAGGCCGAGGCCTAAATGTTGCCCGGTGTCAGACTTTTTCTCTGTTGTATAAAATGGGTTTGTTGCAAATTTCAAAGTGGTATCATCAAAGCCCGCCCCGTCGTCTGTTACAGTGATTGAAAAGGTATCATTTGTGGCGGTGTACTGTATGGATATGGCAGATTTCGCATAACGGGCGGCGTTGGATAATAAGTTTTCAAAAACCTGCAAGACAATTTCCGGGTCAACACAAAGGCTTGTGGCAACGGTTTTATCCGATATGGATAGGTTCTTGCTCTCGCAAATCATTTCCGCAGTATCATTGAGCCTTGCGGTGAAATCGCTGGCTGCAAGCTGTTTTCTCACAATCGGTACATCTTCAAGCCGCTGTAATGTATTCATGGAAGAAGCATAGTTTTT
>DWYL01000093.1 GCA_019118685.1 Candidatus Blautia merdipullorum | reverse complement strand
TACCGATACTGGAAACACATGATCACATCGTTCAATGCACTTACCAGATAATAGGCCCCCAGGCTTCCAAAAGCCACACTGATCACTCCGGAGATCAGGATATAATACCCGCTTTCCCAGAGGAGCATTTTCTTGATCTGTCCTTTCGTCATGCCGATGCTCTGCATAGCAGCCAGCTCCTGTTTTCGGGAGATAATCCCCGTAAGCATAGAATTGGCATAATTCAGGATTCCGATGATTCCGATCACTGCACACAGAGCATATCCTACTGTGGCCATGGAATTTACCATGCCAGAAAAGTCTTCCTCCAGGCTGGACTTTGAAAGATATCCCATAGAAGTATTGACCTGCTCTGTATAGTTTTCCAGATAACTTTCAAAAGCCGGCTGGTCTTTCTCATCCACTGTATAGGTTTTCGCAAACATAATGGCATTGGGAGATTTTTTCATATCCTCCAGAGGAACCACTACAGTCAGAGAATTAAGAGAAAAAGCATGCATATTCATGCTTGCAGGCAGCGGTTCAATAACTGCCATGACTTCATATTCTTTCTCTTCCGTATTGGTATAATGCCAGTTCACAACTTCCCCATTCTCATTGTATTCGAAAACTTCTTCTGATTCTTCGGTAGTATAGGAAAGAGTGAGCCTGTCTCCTGGTTTATAAATGCTGTCATTTTCACTGCTGTACCGGTCAAACTTCTGTACCAGTACATAATCTCCTGTGGCAAATTTTTCCAGATCTATGGTTCCCTCCACTGCTTTCAGCTTTGGCAGAAGGGAATCTGAGTAGGCGTATCTTTCCTCATCGATCTGTCCCTTACCTGCAATAGCCTCCAGAGCCTGCTCTTTTGTATCCTCGTATTCTGTATTCATCTTCCCAGCCTGATAAAGAGCCTCATACCTTTGCCGTCCAGTCTCGGTAAGGGTATGTTTCATCCCCCGGTCTCCCCACAGCTCTCCGCTTTCTAAAATTCCTGTCTGGCTGTCCGCTCCGGCAAGATAGTTTTCATCTATGGTATAGTCCATATTCATTGGAGAAGACCTGGTAAAGTCTACACTTCCCACCATATAGTCTCCGGTAAGCCTGGTCTCCAGATACTGGTCCATACGGAAGCTTCCTACTGCAGTCATAACGATTTCCAGAAGAATCATACTCAATGATACTGACAATACCACAATGGCCGTTTTCTTTTTATTTCTCCCCAGATTTGCCAGGGCCATCCTGGATATTTTTCCGCCCTTCAGCCCTTTCTTTTTTCTCCGCCGTTTCACTGTTCCATCTGTATAGCGGAGAGCCTCTACCGGGGAAACCTTTCCTGCAATCTTTGCCGGTTTCCTGCAGCTGATAAACACCGTTGCCAGGGAAAACAGAGCGCCGAAGACAAAAATCCAGGGACTGAAATAAATCCCGGCAGGGCCTTCATATCCCGAAAGACTGGTAAGAAGGGGAATCAGCATCTGGCCTGCAAAGAACCCCAGAAGCAGCCCTAAAGGAATTCCCACTGCCGAAAGTTTCCACACCTGGCGGTAGACCAGTTTTTTCAGCTGCCTCTTGGTAGTCCCCACCGTTTTCAGAAGTCCATAAAAACGGATTTCCTTTAGAATAGAAAGCTGGAAAATATTATAGATAATCAGGTATCCGGTAACCAAAATCACCAGAAAAGCCCCGGCTAAAAGGACCACAGTCCCCATATCCAGGTTTTCTGTCCGGGAGGTAAGATACGCCCAGTTTACCCCATAGCTGATTACTTTATCAGGGTCTGTTCCTTCTTCCGCCTGTCCTTCCGGCACATAGCCGGCATCCTGGATGATTTTCTGCACATTTTCCTCTATATTCCTGGCATCAGCAAAGAAAATATTGCCGGCAGTGAGGCCGCATATCTCTCCTGTTTCTCTGTAATACTCCACAAAGTCCTGTTCTGTATAACCCCTGCTCAGGTCCTCAAAATAATCCTGGGACACATAAAGCTCACTGGCATGGCTGATCTCGTTCCCCTGGTACCAGCCGCAAAGTGTGAATTCCTGTTCTGTTTTCTCCCCCATAAATTCAAATTCCAGAGGAACTTTCTCTCCTATTTCCGCCGGTATTCCCAGAGCTTCCAGAGTAAGGGTATCTGCTGCCAGCTCTCCTTTCTCCCTGGGAAGTCTTCCCTCCTTCAGTCTGGCAAAACTCTGGTCCAGCTCTTCTATTCCGCTTGCTACCCGGATTTCTGCCTGGCGCTGTTTTACATTTTCTGCAATTCCCACATAGATGTTATAGGAGGAAGATTTTACCAGAGGATTATCTGTGATCTTTTCATATTGTTCCCTGGTAACATTCTTTAGTCCGGCGTGAAACTTTCCTCCCACTTCCATCATAGTCTGTTCCTGGAATGCCTGCCCCATCCCGATTCCCATGGAAAATACTGCAGTGAATAAAAGACTGGTCAGGCAGATAGCGCCTATGGCAAAAAGGTTCCGCATCCGGTTCTTTTTCATGTTTCTGGAGGAAAGCTTTCCGATGACTTTTCGGTTATTATTACGCATCTCCTCACCCCCTGTTTCCTACAATCCTGCCGTCTTCGATCCGGATGATCCGGTCACAGAGCTGAGCCAGTTCCTCAGAATGGGTGATCATCACAATCGTCTGAGAAAACCGGGAGTTGGTCAGTTTCAGCAGTCCCAATACCTCCTGAGAAGTCTTGGAATCCAGGTTCCCGGTAGGCTCATCTGCTAAAAGGATGGCCGGTTTTGAGGCCAGAGCTCTGGCAATAGCCACCCGCTGCTGCTGTCCTCCGGAAAGCTGGTTGGGAAGGTTATAGATCTTATCTTTGATCCCCAGAGTTTCTATAATCTCCTCCACATATTTTTTGTCCGGTTCTTCCCCGTCCAGTTCAATGGGAAGCACGATATTTTCGTAGACATTCAATATGGGAACCAGGTTGTAATTCTGGAAAACGAAGCCGATATTCCTTCTCCGAAAAATCGTCAGTTTTGTCTCATTAAGGCCGAAAATATCCTTTCCTCTCACAAAAACCTTTCCCTGCGTAGGGTAATCCAGACCTCCCAGCATATGAAGAAGGGTAGATTTTCCTGAGCCGCTGGTTCCTGCCACAGCTACAAACTCCCCTTCCTCCACAGACATATCCACGCCGTCCAGAGCCTTCACCAGACTGGCATCTTTTCCATAATATTTTTTCAGGCCTACTGTCTTCAAAATTTCCATATAAGCACCTCGTTTCATTTTCCTGTTTTCCATTTATACTTATATTGTATAGGAAACTCCTGACAGTTCCCTGACATCTGCCGTCTTTTTTCCTGACAGTTTTGTCAGGACTCCCGATTTTTCAAAAGAAACAGGGAAAAACAGCTTCCCTGCCCTTCCCTGGAAGAAACTGTAATATAGCCTTTCTCTTTCTGCAGGATAAGCTGGGCCAGATACAGCCCCAAACCGGTGCCTTCTTCCTGTTCCACCTGGCTGCCCCGGTAAAAACGCTGAAAGATCTTATTGAAATCCCTCTCCGGTATCCCCGGTCCCTGGTCCCGGATATTCACCTGTACATACATCTCCAGAGGCCGGACTTCTATTTTTACAGTGCTTCCGGCAGGAGAATACTTCACTGCATTTTCCAGGATATTCCCCATAGCCTCGGCAGTCCATTTGGGATTATGCACCGGAAAGCACTCGGTAAAAGGTCCTGCCTCCAGCTCTATATCCTTTTCTCTGGCCTGGGCATACACCCCGTTTATACTCTTGGCAATGGTCTCTCCCAGGGGAGCGGGGCGGCTCTCAAAGGTCAGGATTCCCTGTTCCAGCCGGGAAGCCTTTACCAGATTTTTCATCAGCCACTGCATTTTTTCCGCCTGTTCCTGGTTCCGTTTCAGAAAGACTTTCTGTTCTTCTTTTGTAAGCTTTTCCTCCTTTAAAATTTCTGTATTCAGCAGAATATTTGCCAGAGGGGTCTTTAACTGGTGGGAAAGATCAGAAAGAAGAGAAGCAATCTCTCCTTTCTCCTTTCCCGCCTTCTCCCGCTCCAGAGAAGATCGTCTCAATACCCGGAACAGCTGGCTGAGAAGTTTGGATTCCATCTCTTCCTTACAGTCCTCATTATCTAAAAATCCTGTCTGTTCATAGGTCTGAAGTGCTCTGGAAAACCTCCTTAGTTCCCTTCGGTAATACAGCATTGTTCCCAGACAGCAGGCCAGGCAGAGGAGGATACAAACGCCGCAGACTCCATATAAGATCCTCTCTGTCATAACCGCTCCTCCCATATATAACCGATTCCGTGAATGGTTTTAATAAATCTTGGTCTGGAGGGGTCTTCCTCGATTTTCTTTCGCAGTCTTCCGATATTTACCTGAAGGGTATTGGGGTTTACAAACTTTCCTTCCCGGTCCCACACCGCCTCCAGGATCTGATTCTGGGTCAGCACCTGGTTCTTATTTTCCAGGAAGTATTTCAGGATCTTGAACTCCGTCACACTGCATTCCATCTCCTGCTGTGCCTTCCATACCTTGATCAGATCCGTGTCCATCACTATATCCCCGGAGCTTAAAATATGAGATTTCGCCTTTTCTCCTTTTCTTCCCAGAAGCTTTTCCAGGCGAAGCTTCAGAACCGCTACAGAAAAAGGCTTTGTCATATAGTCATCTGCCCCGCTGGACAATCCCATGATCTCATCTGTCTCCATATCTCTGGCCGTCAGCATGAGAATGGGAACCTGGGAGCTTTCTCTGATCTTCCTGCACAGGCCATTGCCGTCCATATCCGGGAGATTCAGATCCAGCAGGATCCCCTGGGGCGCTTCCTGTAAAAAAAGCCGGTATCCCTCCTTCCCGTTCTGAGCCTGAAGAACTTCATAGCCTTCCTGGGCCAGAGAAAAGGCAATGCCCTGGCGCAGACCCTGGTCATCTTCAATGATCAATACTTTCATTTTCTCCTCCCTCTATACACCTAGTGTAATCCACTTTAAACATTCTCAGTGAAACGGTAAGGCATTTAAAGTGGATTACACTAGTTTTTTATGCTGTCTTACTACCGTTTCATAATCTCCATAGATAAAATAATAATCTGCCTGGGCCTCTCCTTCTGTATATACATAAGTACCATACATGGGAATATCACAGCCCAGCACCGTATGTCCCGCTCCAATGCTGATGCCATATCCCTGATAAGAATAGATCAATGGCATACGCATCTTTTTCCCGCCAAAGCTGATATATCTGGCCTTATGACTTAAAGGTTCCTGGTTGCCTGCCAGGATACCTTTGGCAAAAATCTTTTCTTCTTTTGGCCATTGAAAATAGGCCCAGGTTCTGGAAATTCCATCCAGCTGCCGGGGCTTCTCCGGATTTTCCTCCAGCAGTTTCCGCCCCTGTCTGTCAAAAAATGTCAGGGCTCCTGTCTTCTTTCGGATCCTTACTATAAGCCTGTCTGTAGCAAGCTCCACCGTATCCTTTCCTGCCCTGGCGCTCCAGTTTACCCCGGTTTCCGGCTCACTGTCCCAGTAGCCCTGAGGGAATTTTCCCTCATTTTCCCTGACAAACTGAACCCGGATCACAGCCTCTCCCAGAGGCGTCAGCCGCAGAGTTCCATATGCTCCCTTTAGTGTCAGCCAGGCTCTGCTTTTCTTTACTTCTGTAATCTCCAGTTCCCTGGGATGTATCCTTTCCTGTATCATCAGATTCTTTAGGACCTGGGTATCCGGAATATCTCCGAAATGCCGTGGAGATGGATTGACCGGAAGAGGTCTGGGGGCCTTCTGGATCAGCCGGATATCCTCTGCCGGTTTCTCCTGAGGCTCTTTTCCAGAAATCTCTCTTCTTGGCTGTCCTTCCTTCTGTATTCTGTCTGTATCCCTGTCCTGTTTTTTCTCCGGATTTTTTTCTGTTTTTTGAGTTTTTCCTTCCAGGAATTTCATATGTTTTTCTCTGGATACCGGTTTTCCGATAAGTTCTGTCAGATTTTCCCCATGAACCACTGCCAGCTCGTGAAGGGCTCTGGTAGCCGCCACATAAAGCAGCTTGACATGGCCGTCTTCCCAGGGATATTTCTCCTTCGACGGGTCGTAGAGAAGCACTGCGTCAAACTCCAGTCCCTTGGTATATTCCACTGGAAGGACCATGATCCCTTCCCCGAATTCCGCTCTTTCCAGGTCGCTCTCTGCTAAAGAAAGATGTTCTTTCAGACAGCTGCTAAGCCAGGAGGCTTCCTCCTGGTCCCGACAGATCACTCCAATAGTCTCATGGCCCTCTTTCTGCCAGTTCTGGAGGATTTTTACTGTTTCCAGGACCATTTTCTCCTTCCTGCAGGGAACCAGGGACACTTCTTTTCCATGGCGCTCCACAGGTTCTACAGGATATACCGGAAAGTTTCCATGACGGAGGATTTCCGTGGCAAATCTGGAAATTTCCACAGTATTCCGGTAGCTTTTCTTCAGTATCCCGAAGGTATCACGGAGGCCGGTAAGAAGCAGTTCCTGAAGCTCTTTCCAGTCATTCAGTCCCCAGCCGAAATGTATATTCTGGGAAACATCTCCCATAACCGTATAGGTACAGCCCCTCAGACAGTAGTCCAGGACTCCGTAGGCCATCATGCCGAAGTCCTGGGCCTCGTCGATAATCACATGGCTGGCTTCCCGGATGCCGTCTGTCTCTTTAATCCGTTTATAAATATAGGCCAGAGCCGCCAGGTCATACAGGTCAAATGCCCTTTCCCGGAAAGGTACGGTTTTCCCTTTTTCCTGCTGTGTCTGGAGGAACTCTCTATAAAAATCATAGACAGATCCCTTCCAGTTTCTTCCGCCGAAATGTTTCCGGTAGGTCCGGAATAGTTCTTTTCTCTCTTCCAGTGTATAGATAGTCCCCACACAATTCAGTTCATTTTCCAGCTTTGCCATAAGAATTTTATTCAGCATACGGATCTTGCTCTGCATAGACATCAGAGGATTGTCTTTCAGATAATTTTCTATGGCTGTCCCGGACATGATCAGTCTCCTGCCTCTTTTCAGACGGATTTCTTCCCGGGGTATCTGCTGCCTTTCATATTCTCTGCAGAAGTTTTCCAGATCCCGGAACCACTCCAGACTTCCTTTCAGGCAGCTGCTTTTGTCATTCTTATCTGCCGGAATGATCTGGTATTTCTCTCCGTCCCATTCTTCATAGAGCAGCCTTACAAAGAGCTGTTCCATGGTCATCTGGGACACCCCGTATACATCCAGATCCGGCAGGACACTGGTAATATAGTTCAGCAGTATCCGGTTGC
This sequence comes from Candidatus Blautia merdipullorum, assembly GCA_019118685.1. Lineage (GTDB taxonomy): Bacteria > Bacillota > Clostridia > Lachnospirales > Lachnospiraceae > Blautia > Blautia merdipullorum. The sequence goes on along the minus strand of DWYL01000093.1, from coordinate 9,605 downwards.
TTCCGATAATATAAAAGTCCTCCGGACGAAAGGTCTCCTCATAATTATACAGAATATAAGAAATCCGGTGCATGGCCACTGTTGTCTTTCCGGAACCGGCCACACCCTGGATGATCATATTGGTCTTTGGGGATTTACGGATGATCTGGTTCTGCTCTTTCTGTATCGTTGCAATGATCTCTCCCAGAACTGCTTTCTTGCTCTTTGCCAGGTATTTGTTCAGCAATTCGTCTGTAGCTACAATATCTGAATCATAAAAATCTTTTAAATGATCATTTTCAATCTCGTAGGTACGCTTCCGCCGCAGGTCAATGTTATAGGTTCCTTGATCTTTTACCGTATAGCTGCATGGTCCCAGAGCGTTCTCATAATAGACAGAAGCCACCGGCGCTCTCCAGTCTATGACCAGGGGATCTGTACTGTCTTTGGTGATTCCCACTCTTCCCACATAATAGGACTCCTCCCAGGGGATCTTGGAATCTTTAAAATCGATCCGCCCGAAATAAGGTTTTTTTCTTGCCCGCTCATATCTCAGAAGCTCCCTCTGGCTCTCCCTTAACTGGGACTGGGTATTATGGAGAAGAGACAGCCCCTCCTTGTCCTTTGGCCCATAGGTTTCTATCAAATCATGGATATCTTCCGACAGAGTCTGGATATTCTTTCTGGTCTTTTCAAGATTTTCCTGAGCTGTGTCAATGATAAGGGCCAGCTGCTTTTCTTCCGCTTCCCTGGTCAGCCCCGGAACAGGGCGGAAAGCCTTTTTTTCATTCATATCTGGATCATCTCCTGTCCTTTGATTCTTCTGATTTAAAAACAAATATACTATTTGGTATATCATCTTCCCGTCTAAAATTCAACTGCTTTCTTATATCTTTCTGCCTCCACGCCCTTCTTTCAAATTGAACTTTTTGTTTAGACTCTTTTATTGTTGAACTTTTTATTTTTCTATTGAACTTTCCGTAAGTTTATACTATAATGCAATCAATCCGTTGAACTTTTGGAGGAAAAATATGTTAAAAGAAACTTTTGCTGAGCGATTAAAGACGGCAATGGACCTCCAGGGCAAGAAGCAGGTGGATCTTATCCGCATCGCTTCCCTGCAGGGGGTCAAACTTGGAAAAAGTCATATCAGTCAATATGTAAACGGGAAAACCCTTCCCAGAGAGGATATTCTTCATTTCCTGGCGGAAACCCTCCAGGTAAAGGAAGAATGGTTAATGGGAAAAGAAAATCAGACCACGGGGGAAACAGAAATGAGAGAGTTTAAGAAATCATCAAAACTGGATAATGTATTATATGACGTAAGAGGGCCGGTGGTGGATGAGGCCGAAAAAATGGAAGACGCAGGCATGCAGATCCTGAAACTGAACATTGGAAATCCGGCGCCTTTTGGCTTTAAAACCCCGGACGAAGTGATTTACGATATGCGCCGGCAGCTTACTGACTGTGAAGGCTATTCCTCTGCAAAGGGTCTGTTCTCTGCCAGGAAAGCCATCATGCAGTACGCTCAGATAAAGAAAATCCCTAATGTGACTATCGAAGACATTTATACGGGAAACGGGGTCAGCGAGCTGATCAATCTCAGCATGTCCGCTCTTCTGGACAATGGAGATGAGATCCTGATCCCTTCTCCGGACTACCCTCTTTGGACGGCCTGCGCCACTTTGGCAGGAGGAAAAGCCGTTCACTATATCTGTGACGAACAGTCCGACTGGTATCCGGACATGGAAGATATTAAAAAGAAGATCACAGACCGGACAAAAGCCATTGTGATCATCAATCCCAACAATCCTACGGGAGCCCTTTATCCCAGAGAAGTCTTACAGCAGATCGTGGATATTGCCAGAGAACATCAGCTGATCATTTTCTCTGACGAGATCTATGACCGTCTGGTCATGGATGGGGAGGAACATGTGTCTATCGCTTCCCTGGCTCCTGACCTGTTCTGTGTCACCTTCAGCGGTCTGTCGAAATCCCATATGATCGCCGGTTTCCGGATCGGCTGGATGATCCTCAGCGGAAACAAAAGAATAGCGAAAGACTATATTGAAGGGCTCAAAATGCTCTCCAATATGCGTCTCTGCTCCAATGTTCCCGCCCAGTCCATTGTCCAGACAGCCCTGGGGGGCCATCAGAGTGTAAACGACTATATCCTGCCCGGCGGAAGAATCTATGAACAGCGTGAATTTATTTACAAGCAGCTTTTAGATATCCCCGGGATCAGCTGTGTAAAGCCTAAGGCTGCATTCTACATCTTCCCCAAAATGGATGTAAAGAGGTTCAATATCCTGGATGATGAAAAATTTGCCCTGGATCTCCTTCGTGAAAAGAAGATCCTGATCGTGCAGGGAAGCGGCTTTAACTGGCACCAGCCGGATCATTTCCGGATCGTTTACCTGCCCCGTATCGAGGTCTTAAAAGAGGCTTCCGAAAAACTGAAAGATTTTTTCAGCTATTATCACCAGTAAATTTTAGAGATTGACAAGAAAAAGCCTCCCTGCTATAATCAGTCCGTTATCAGACTAATTACAGCAGGGAGGCTTTTATGGATAAAAAACAAATGCTTCAGGATATACAGGCCTATAATGCCCTGTGGCTGGACTCCAGCGTCCTGTACAGGGAGTGGGCCAAAGCTCATGATGTATCTTATTTTGAACTGCTGGTGATCCTTTCTCTGACAGAAGGTCCCTGCAGTCAGAAAGAAATCTGCCAGAAATGGCAGATCCCGAAACAGACAGTAAACTCTATTTTAAAAAATTTTCTCCAAAATAACTGGGTAAGGCTGACTCCGGCTAAAGAAGACAAGCGTAACAAGATCATTCTCCTCACCCAAGAAGGCCGGGCCTACATGGAGCCCTTAGCCCAAAAGCTGGCGGACTGTGAATGCACCGTATGGGTAAAACTGGGAGAGGAACGGCGAAAGGCCCTTATGGAAGCCACTGCCCTTTACAACAAATTTTTCCGGGAGGCACAGACAGATGAAGAATCATAAAGAATTTTTTCAATATGTGATCCCCTCTATGCTGGCCTTTGCTCTGTCCGGAGTTTACTCTATCGCCGACGGATTTTTTGTAGGGAACGCCATGGGAGACAGCGCTCTGGCTGCTATTAATGTGGCCTATCCCCTGACAGCTTTTCTCCAGGCCACAGGCACAGGCGTCGGAATGGGCGGCGCTGTGGAATACTCTATTTCCATGGGAAATCAGAAGCCCCAGAGAAGCCGGGAGTTTTTCAGCATGGCCCTTTATCTTCTTCTGGGGCTGGGTATACTCTTCACCTTTCTTCTGATGGCTGTGGGCGCTCCGGTGCTGAGGCTTTTCGGCGCCACAGGAGAGATCTATTCTCTGGGAAAAGAATATATTTTCTTTATTTCCCTGGGTGCTGTATTCCAGGTTCTGGGCACCGGATTGGTTCCTTTTATCCGGAATATGGGCGGCTCAGTGACGGCCATGGCCGCCATGATCGCAGGCTTTCTCACCAATATTGTCCTGGATTATCTCATGGTATGGCATTTCCCCATGGGGATGATGGGCGCCGCCATTGCCACAGATATCGGCCAGGGAGTGACTTTCCTGGTATGTCTTTTCTTCTTTATACGAAAAAAAGAAAGGCCTGTATTCTCTTTTACAGAAAATGCCTTTCTTCTTGTCAAAAAAATATTCCAGGTAGGGATCTCACCTTTTGGCCTGACTTTTGCTCCCAATATCACCCTGATCCTGGTAAATAAAAGCGCCTCTATTTTCGGCGGAGCCATGGCAGTTACCTGCTACGCTCCGGTAAGCTATATCTGCTGCGTAGTCCAGCTCCTCCTCCAGGGAGTCAGCGACGGCTGCCAGCCTCTTTTAAGCCTGTCCTACGGCCAGGGAAAAGAGGAGAAGACCCGGCAGCTTCGGAATCTGGCCTACCGCTTCTCCTTCCTGGTCAGTCTGGTCTGCGTAGTGCTGCTCTTCTTTCTCAGGGGACAGGCAGGGACCCTCTTCGGCGCCTCCCCTGAAGTCACCAGTGAGATCAGCCGGATCCTTCCTGTGTTCCTGGCAGGATACCTGTTCGTCAGTGTGTCCAGAGTGACTACTTCTTACTTCTATGCCACAGGGAAGGATCTGAGAGCTTACCTGCTGATCTACGGGGAACCAGTGCTTCTTGCCCTGCTGCTTCTTTTTGTTCCCGGGCTGGCAGGGATCTTCGGCACCTGGGTAAGCGTGCCTCTTTCTCAGCTGCTGGCTATGATGCTTGGGATCCTGTTCCTATGCCGGCATTTTAAAAAGTGAACCTACTCTTCCTGCCTCCTTGCCCGGCCGATGGCCAGGGCCACTGCCACACAGGCCAGGGCAAAGAGGAGCTGGATCCCCATTCCCTGAAAAAGGGTGGTCCTGAGGGAGTCTGTCAGATTCTCGTTAAAGCTGAGGATGGAAATATTCTGGGCATACCAGTAAGTGGGGAAAAACTGTCCGATCCTTCGGACCACTCCGGTAAGCATTTCCAGGGGAACAAAGATTCCGCCCAGGAAGCAGAAACCCAGGCTCAGCACATTGGCCATCCCATTTACCGCTGCATCGGACCTGGCCATAGATCCAACGAAAAAGGCGGCCGCCAGGGCTCCCAGCATAATGGGAAATCCATTGAGAAGGATCAGCCACCAGTTGGGGTTATTCCGGAATTCTGAAAAGCAGGTAAGGATTCCGATCCCTTCACAGAGCGCCCAGGACAAAATCCCTATGGTAAAGAAAGCCAGAAGGCTTTGGATATTTTTATTCCTCAGAGTCAGGCTGGAGGCCTGAAGCCTCCGGCGGATGTCTATATTCTGATACTCCTTCTGGATCAGTCCCAGAACAAAGCAAAGGATACTGAAATACAGATAAGGCATAAAACGGAACACATTATAGATTCCCAGATCCTCTCTGGTGCTTTCCAGCTCCACTTCTGCCCGGATATCCCCGGTGTCCAGTACGTTTTTCATTGCTTCTTCCTGGGAATAGCCCCCTGCCAGATACACTCTGGCACTGTTGATAAAATCATCGATACAGCCATTCACATAATATTCCCACTGGCTTCCGGATTCTGTAACGGATTCTACTTTTTTCTTTCCCTGTATACAGTTTTCATAAAATCCTTCCGGTATGAGTACCGCATACCGGATCTGGCTGCTGTAAACAGCCTCTGCTAATTCATCCATATCATCTTTCATTACCGTCACATCATGATATTTCTCCAGATAATCTTCCAGAGCATGGGACCACAGGCTGTTATCCCGGTCCACCACCCCTATGGAAAGTCTCATCTGTGCATAGGAACCCCCGGTTTGTTCTCTCCCTGAAAGATAAACCATGGAAACTGCCACTCCCAGAAAGATCGTGCAGTACAGGATAATGGTGGAAATATTTCTCTTTATGGCGATGAGATAACCTTTATATACTTTCATATCGCATTCTCCTCATTGACAAAACCGCAGTTCCAAGAAGCAGTACCCCGAAAAGTCCCAGCAAAAGCAGGCTCCTCTGATATTTTTCCACGTCCTGATAGACCAGCACACTGTAAAAAGCGTCTGTGATCAATGCCCCCGGATTGAGCCGGTTTATCACTGGAACATATTTCTCGACGGCCTCCTTCACTCCGCTGATCATCAGATCTGCCGCAAAAGAACAAGCCATAGTCAGGGCTACGATAATACCGTTTTTCAGATTTGTGCTCCAGGTTCCAATGGTGCCTACCACCATTCCCATACCGGAAGAATACATGGTAGCGATAAAACAGATCACCAGGATCTCTCCCGTCTGTTCTCCCATATGGATATCTCCCAGTATCTGATCCATATAAAAAAGGAGGATTAGCACTTCCACGAAGCTGATCAGCCAGGAGGAAAGAAGGCTGGCGGTAATGGTTTTATACCGTTTTACACAGCCAGCCGCCAGTCTGGCTCCAAGATCGGAAGTATTGGCCTGGACTCCCACGGTATTATACATGCCCATAAAGCTTCCATAGAGACAGGTCATAGCAATAAGGGCAAAGAAATAATTCTGTACAGAATCCAGGGAATCCCCCTGGAAAGTCACGGTTTCTGTATAGCTTCCCCAGTCGCTCACAGCCTCTATGGCGGCCGGAAGATTTTCCGGATGTTCCTCTGCGATCTGGGCCAGCATGTGTTCATTTTTCTCATAGATATCCAATGTCTGGGAAAGGATACTGGTATAAGTAGAATCCTCTCCAATTACCAGTTTCTTCTCCTCTCCCCCATAGAATATTCCCAGGATCTCATCATTTTTCAGAGCCTCTCTGGCCTCTTCCTCACTCATAGGAAGGATCCGAAACCAGTCCCCGTCAAAGCTTTTCAGATATTCCAGAAAGGCTTCCTCTTCCTGAGGATCTGCACTCTGATCCGTGACAAAAGCTGTCTGGACGTCCTCCATAGCATGTCTTCCCATAGTCCCTCCCAGGGTAAAATGAAAGAGGGTAGCCAGGATCAGAGGGAAGAACAGGGTCCAGAAAATATTTGATTTCTCCCGGATATTGACCAGGATCTGTCTTTTCATGATCTGAAACATCGCTTTCCCTCCTAATCTCTCAGCTCTTTCCCGGTGATCTCCAGGAATACATCATTTAAAGTAGGCAGTTCTGAAAAACACCTGCCGCAGGTAAGATGCTCCTCCTCCATATAATGAAGAAGACTCAGCAGATGGCTGCCGCTTCCCTCAAATCGCAGGGTCAGGTTTCCCTCCTCATAGACCGTGGAAAATACCTGGGGCATATGGCGGATGGTTTCCAGCTGTCCTTCCGTAAGATGTATGCCCTCTATGTGGACTTTCTCCCCGGTTTTTATCATATTTTTCAGTTCCTCTTTAGTCCCCAGAGCCAGGCACCGTCCCTTATCCAGTATGGCGATCCGGCTGCAGATCTGTTCTACCTCTTCCATATAGTGGGAAGTGTAGATAATGGTGGAACCCTGGCGGTTCATCTGGCAGATCCCTTCCAGGATCTTATTCCGGCTCTGGGGATCTACCGCTACCGTAGGTTCATCCAGGATTACCAGTCTGGGCTTATGGGCAATGCCGCAGGCAATATTCAGCCTCCGCAGAAGTCCTCCGGAGAGCTTTTTCGGCCGTTTTTTCTCATAGCCTTCCAGTCCGGTAAAGGCTATGGCCTCCTCCACCAGCTTTTTCCTCTCCCTTTTATCCGCCACGTATAGGCCGCAGAAATAATCAATGTTTTCATAAACCGTCAATTCATTAAAAACCGCCACATTCTGCATAACGATCCCGATCTGCCTCTTGATTTCATAGCTGTCCGGCTCCATCTCTTTTCCGAAGATCTTAATGCTTCCTTTATCATATTTTAAAAGAGCCAGCAGACAGTTGATCACTGTGGTTTTTCCCGATCCGTTTGGCCCCAGAAGTCCGAAGATCTCCCCTTCCTCAATATCCAGGTTCAGGTGATCCAGAGCTATGGTATCTTTATATCTTTTTACCAGATTTCTGATTTCAATCATAGACATGTTCCAGTCTCCTTTCCCGGGAATCCGGCACCAAATACCAGCCGGTTTTCCCTTATTGATTCTGTCATCATCATACCAGAGTTTTTCTCTTCTTCACAGTGTCTCCTGTCAGGATCTGCCATGACAAATGTCACATAGGCAGTCTGGGAAAGTTGTGGTATACTGAGTAGAGTTAAAAATCGGTTTCCCGGCCGGAAAGGAGGAATGTATTTTGAACCGTCTTACAGATAAAGCCATGCTTCTTCTCTATACCCTGGGATCCTGTCTGCTGATCCAGCCAGATCCTGTCTATATATGGTTCTTTTTTCTGGCAGTGGCTTTCTCTGCCTTTTCGGAATTCTTGCAAAATAAGCTCTTTCTCCTTCCGGGTCTGGCCGTCTACGGCTTGGTGACCCTGGCCTTCCCCCAGGGAGTTTTTTTCTATCCCCTGCTGGCCTATGATTACTTTTCTGCGGGACTGCTTGCTTCCCGGAAGCTCTGGTCCCTGCTTCCTTTGGGAATCCTGTTCTATTTCCCGGCCTCCGGGTATTCTTCTTTTGTGATCTATTATCTTCTGATAGGAATGTTTCTGGGAGGACTTTTATGGTACCGCAGCGCCTCTTATGAAAAGCTTTCTCTGGATTATAAGAAGGTACGGGATGACGGGATCGAGAGAAGTCTGCTGTTAAAAGAAAAGAATAAAACGCTGATCGAGAAACAGAATTATGAGATCTACGCCGCTACTTTAAAGGAACGGAACCGGATTGCCAGAGAGATTCATGACCATGTAGGCCACATGCTTTCCCGTGCCATCCTTATGACAGGGGCTATGAAAACCATGTTCCGGGATCCTGCTGCCTCCCAGCCTCTTTCTCAGCTGGAGGATACCTTAAATACAGCTATGGACAACATACGGGAAAGCGTCCATGACCTTCACAATGAGGCTGTCAATTTAAGGGAAACTGTGGAAAATCTTATAGCCTCCTTCCATTACTGCCCGGTATCTCTGGAATACGATATAAGCAGTCCTCCCCCGCCCCAGGTGCGGTACTGCTTTATTGCCATTCTGAAGGAGGGCCTTTCTAACATTTCTATTCACAGCCAGGCAGATAAAGCCTGGGTAACCCTTCGGGAGCATCCGGCCATGTATCAGCTGATCATCCGGGACAACGGCATTGGAAAAGGCAGCTCTTCCGGCGGGGGCATCGGTCTTTCCAATATGCAGGAAAGGGTGGAGACTTTAAAAGGCTCTATTCATTTTGAAAGCACAAAGGGATTTCGGATTTTTGTCACGATTCCAAAAGAAAAGCAGGAGAATATTTATGAAAGTTTTGATCGTAGATGATGATTTTTTTATTACCACAGCTTTAAAGACCATTCTGGAAGCAGATCCGGAGATCCAGGTCTGCGGTTCGGGAAAAAACGGAAAAGAGGCTCTGTCTCTCTATGACTCTCTGAACCCGGACATTCTGCTCATGGATATCCGGATGGAAGAAATGGACGGCCTGGCAGCTTCAGGGGAAATCCTCTCCCGGTATCCCCAGGCCAGGATCCTGCTCCTTACCACCTTTCTGGATGACGAATACATTATCCAGGCTTTAAAACTGGGGGCCAAAGGCTATCTTTTAAAGCAGGATTACAACAGCATCATTCCTGCCCTGAAAGCCGTCTACTCCGGTCAGAGCGTTTACGGAAGCGAGATTACCGCAAAGCTCCCAGGGCTTTTAACCAGTCAGAAAAGTTTTCCCTGGGAGGAGCATCACATCGGTCCCAGGGAATTAGAGGTGATTGATCTTGTAGCTCAGGGCCTGAGCAACAAAGAGATCGCCGGGAAATTATATTTAAGTGAGGGCACGGTCCGGAATTATCTCAGCACTATCCTGGAGAAACTGGGACTTCGGGACCGGACCCAGCTGGCAGTTTTTTATCTGCGAAGTGGACGGTCCTTTTAAAGATTTTCAAAGATTTCTTTTAATCGAAGATGGACATGGGGAAAAGCCTTTAATGAAATTTCCTGTTCTCCATTATAAGAAGGACTGGAAACGTCCTCATCCAGTACAAACACATTTTTCAGGCTGTAACTGCCATTTTCTCCCAGATAATAGATTTCCACTGCTTTTTCCAGAGAGGATACGATCCA
>DWYL01000092.1 GCA_019118685.1 Candidatus Blautia merdipullorum | reverse complement strand
CGGATAAAAAGAACGAAATTTATAAAAACCTTTTAAAAAATATGAGCCCTGAAGATTTGTCCAAAGAGGTAAAGAACACTTTAGACCAGCTAAGGGAAAGAGGTCTTGCACTGGCAATCGGATCTTCAAGTAAAAACGCAGGTTTTATTCTTCATCAGATAGGACTCGGAGATTATTTTGACGCAGTATCAGATGGGAATCTTATTTCAAAGTCTAAACCAGACCCGGAGGTCTTTGTGAAAGCGGCGGAGCTTCTTGGGGAAAATCCGGAAGACTGTCTCGTGGTGGAAGACGCAAAAGCAGGAGTTCAGGCGGCGAAAGCCGGAGGGATGGACTGCGCTGCCCTTGGAGACGGGGCAAAGAGCGGTCTGGCAGATTATAATATAACAAAGTTTTCTGATTTATCAGAGATTTTGAGATGATAAAGTATTTTACAGAGAGAATGAGAAAAATGGATAATACGTTTTTGTTAAGTTTGCTGAATAGTGTTTCTGTGTCCGGATATGAAGAAATTCTCCAGCAGAAGGTAGAAGGAGAGATGAGGTCCTGGGCGGATGAGATCAGGAAAGATGAGATGAACAATCTGATCTGTGTCCTTAACCCGGAGAGCGGGACCAGGATCATGCTTTCCGCCCATGCAGATGAAATCGGGCTGATGGTTTCTAATATCACAGAGGAAGGAAGGCTCCAGGTTATTGACAGAGGGGGGATCGTTCCTCATACATATCCAGGGCAGCAGATTTGTATCCAGACAGCTAAAGGAACGATCTATGGAGTTGTAGAGGCACACCGCCAGCTGTTCTGCAAAAAAGATCTGGGAACCAGAGACTTTTTGATCGATATCGGTGCAAAGGATAAAAAAGATGCGGAAACGATAGTAGCTCTGGGCGATCCTATTGTACCTGACACCCATATTAGGGAAATGCTTAATGGCCGTTTCACAGCAAGAGCCTTAGACGACCGGATCGGGATATATATTATTATGGAAGCTTTGAAATATGCCAAAAGGCTGGGATGTAAAGCTGGAGTGTATGCGGCATCTACTGTAGGCGAGGAAACTACCAAAACAGGAGCGTACTGGTGCAGCACCAGGATCCGCCCGGATCTGGCAGTAGTGGTAGATGTTACTTATACAGGCGACTGCCTTGGCATGGATCCCTCTGAAACAGGAGCGGTGTTTCTGGGAAAAGGACCGGTGTTGTGCAACAGCCCTATCGTCTCCAAAAGACTTAATGAGCAGATGCAGAAATGCGGAGAAAAGAACGGCATTCCCCTGCAGAGAGAAGCCGCCAGCAGACTCAGTTATACGGATGCAGATAAAATACACTTCTCTAATAACGGCGTCCCTGTTGTTCTTGTCTCGGTGCCTCTCCGGTATATGCATATGCCATCGGAAGTGGCAGATGAACAGGATGTACAAAACTGTATAGAACTGATAGGAAGATTTCTGGCTGAATTTCAGACGGAAAATTAAGGATAAATTCAGAAATTCTCTCTAATACGGGCTGTTGCGGCTGCTATCCAGATATGCTAAAATAGCAGGGAAAGATATAACAGGGAGATAGTAGAGAAATGTCAACAATCAGAGAGATAGCAGAAATGGCAGGAGTTTCGGTTACAACCGTTTCACGTGTCCTTAATTTTGATGATACATTGAATGTTCAGGATGAGACTAAGAGAAGAGTTTTTGAAGCCGCAGACCGGCTGGAATATCAGGTAAAGGATAAAAAAAGAAGGAAGAAGAAACTAAAACTGGGACTGCTCTGTTCTTACTCTCCAGAAGAAGAGCTGGAAGACACCTTTTATTTATCTATCCGGATAGCTGTGGAAAAAAAGATAGAAAAAGAAGGATTTAAAAAAGTCCAGGTATCTCAGGAGGATACTCCGGAAGACGTTGCAAAGCTTGATGGAATCATCTGTCTGGGCACTTTTAACGAAGAAATGATAACAAAGATAGAAAAATATCATAAACCGGCAGTTTTTATTGACGCTTTGGGAAATCCGGATCTGTTTGATTCTGTTGTAGTCAATCTGAAGCATTCAGTAGCGGCGGTGCTGGATTATCTTTTGAAGGAAGGACATAAAAAAATCGCTTTTATCGGAGGATGTGATACGGAATCCGGAGAGGGGACTTCAGAAGATCCAAGGACCGCCGCCTTTCGTTCTTATATGAAAAAGAAGGGACTGCACAGGGAAGAATATATCAGGATCGGGGGCTTTACGCCAAAATACGGATATAAACTGGGAAAATATTTCCTGGGACTTCCTGAAAAACCTACAGCAATCTTCTGCGCCAATGATTCTTTGGCTATCGGCTGTTATAAAGCAGTCCAGGAAGCCGGACTGGAAATACCGGAGGACATCAGCATCGTAGGATTCAACGATATTTCTATGGCGAAATATCTGGTGCCGCCTTTGACAACTGTTCATATCCCCATGGACTTTATGGGAGAAAGAGCTGTGGAAGTTCTGGCTGAGAGAATTTATACGAACCGGGAGATCAGTATGAATATTTCCATTCCTGCAAAACTGATTTTCAGAGAAAGCGTCAGTCATGCCAGGGAAAGCTGACCAGGTAAAATGGATTCCAAATGGGATGGAGCCCTTATGTTGACACCTGTACCTCAGAATGGTAAAGTTATTGAAAACAAAAGTTTGCTGGGAGGTACGGAAACATGGATACGAGAATATCCGGAAAAACAAGACTGCTGGGGGTATTCGGAACGCCGATCAAACATTCCGGTTCGCCGGTTATGTATAATTTTTCTTTTAATTATTATGGCATAGACTGTGTCTATCTGGCTTTTGACTGCGGGGAATCTCAGATGAAAGATTCTCTGACAGCTATGCGCCGGCTGAACATGCGGGGGGGGAATGTTACGATGCCCTGCAAACAGGAAGCTGCCCGAAACATGGATAAGCTGTCCCCTGCCGCAAAATTTGTGGGGGCCGTGAATACAATCGTGAATGACGGAGGTATACTCACCGGCCATAATACAGATGGAACGGGGGTAGTGCTGGATCTGAAGGATCATGGGAAGACTATCCAGAATAAAAAGATTGTCCTTCTGGGAGCCGGAGGCGCGGCCACGGCCATTATGGTACAGTGTGCCCTGGACGGGGCAAAGTCTGTGACTGTATTTAACAGAGGCGCAGCGGCTCTTGAAAAGGCAGAGAAGATCGGAGAGAAGATGAAAAAAGAGGGAGTTTCCTGCAGTCTGGACTACCACCTTCTTTCTGCAGAAGAATTGCTGACAGAGTCTGTACGCCAGGGAGACATCCTGATCAACGCAACATCAGTGGGAATGGCGCCTATGAACGAAGGCCAGTCGCTGGTAACTGATATGAGGGCTTTTCATGAAGACCTTGTGGTTTACGACGTGATCTACAATCCCGAGATCACCAAACTCATGAAAGATGCAGCGGAGAACGGCTGCAGAAAGGAAAATATTATCGGAGGAAAGGGAATGCTGCTCTGGCAGGGAGCCTGTGCCTTCCAGCTTTTTTCCGGTCTTGAGATGCCGGTCCATGAACTGAAAGAGTTTCTTGAAAAACGAGAGAAAGAAGGAATCCCTGTCCTCCGGGATATTGTTCATGAATAGAAGAGCATATTAAAATTCTTTTACTCCATACTGGTTCCGGTACTGATGCAGAGTCATGCCAGTATGCTTTTTAAAAACTTTTCCCAGATGGCTCTGGGATGAAAAACCAAGGTAAGCGGCAATTTCGCTGTAGGAATAGGGGGAATAAGCAAGGAGATTTTTAGTAAGATTTACTTTTTCACGGAGAATAAACTCTGTGATGGTGAGCCCCTCATGCCGCCGGAATATTTCAGAAAGATAATTCGCATTCAAAAACAGCTCATCCGCAATGTTTTGAATGCGGATTTTTTCATGGAGATGTTTAAATATATAATCTTTACACCGATCGATTAAAGGATTCTGGTCCTTTTTCGGCCTTCCTGCCTTTTGAGAATTCAAGTCCGCCACCATTTCTGCAAATTTAAATTCAAACTGATGCATCATATTCAGCAGTATAGCTGTATCGGTTTCTTCCTCTAATTTTTGGATAAATACATCACTCATAGAAAAAGCCACTTCAGGCAGCAGGCCGCCCCGGATAGCCGCGCGGCTCGCCAATGTGATCACTACGATCCCCCGATTGCGCATATTCCGTACTTCGTCCTTGGCCAGTGTCCCGATCTTTCCGGTGTAATCTTCCTGAAGACTTTTTTTGAGCATTTCTATATTTCCCTGCTCAATACTGGAAAACTCCCGGAATTCCTGGTCATAAGGATTGTGGGGAAGATCCTGTTCGTGACGGTCAAAAACCAGGGCGGAGAAATTTTCCATAATAGTATCTTCCATGGACTCATCCATACAGTTTGCAGTGACCAGGTCATCGATAGAAAGAAAGCTGGTATGCAGGAGATTGTAAACAAGAAGCACATAGGACGCAAAGTCGGAAAAATCACATTCCGGCACAGCTCTCAGCTCTTCTTCAGGCAAGTTTACATTATCTGTATTCCGGTTCAAAAGGAGGGGAGAGGAAAAACGGACCGGACCAACGAGAAAATCCTTTTTCGAAGAGGGGACATAGGCGTAGCACACCTTTCTTTTCATTGAAAAAAGAACAGGGAGGGAATGGTAAGAACCGTTTTTTTCCTGTTCATTTAAAAAACGGCACAGTTCTTTAGGCGTGAAATAGGAGTCTGTCAAATCTTTTCTTCTGCAGAATGTCTTGGGTTCCTGTTCCTCCTGCACCGGGTGATCCCAGGTTCTTACGATAGTATGCAGTCCATAGGAAACATACTGTATGAGATATTCAGTGTTCATAAATGTCCTCCTGCTGTATACGACAGTCTTAAATGATAAGAAATCTCTCCTCATCATAGCATAAAAGTTTTTCCGTGAAAAGTGATAAAATGCTGAGAATAGTAATATAAAAAGCAACCCTGTAAGGTTAAAATAACAATCAAAAGAAACAGATTAAGGCTGGCTTCAAAAAAGAAAGAAAGGAAAGTAAAAAAATGCAGGTAAAAGGCGTAAATCTTGGCAACTGGCTGGTCCTGGAAAAATGGATGAGCCCTGGATTGTTTGAAGGAACTACAGCGGAGGATGAGTATTACCTTCCCACTCAGTTATCCAAAGAAGTGTATGAGGCCCGTATTAAAATGCACCGGTCCGAGTATATTACAGAAAGGGATTTTACAAGGATCAAATCCATGGGATTTGATACGATCCGTATCCCGGTTCCATATTTTATTTTCGGAGACAGAGAGCCTTTTGTCGGATGTATAGGCGAACTTGACAACGCGTTTAACTGGGCGGAGAGATACGGACTTCAGATTCTGATCGACCTTCATACTGCGCCGGACAGTCAGAACGGATTTGACAACGGAGGTATCAGCGGCGTGTGCAAATGGTCCCAGGAGCCGGATGAAGTAGAATTTGAACTGACAGTACTGGAGAGACTGGCACAGCGTTACGGCACAAGAAAAGGACTGTGGGGTATTGAGATCCTCAACGAGCCGGTTCTCGAGGATATGTGGGAACAGATGCATGTGGCAGAGAGGTATCCGGCCGTAGATCCTGAAAAAGCAAAAGGAACAAAGCCCAATACTATGGAGTTTATCCGCCAGTTTTATCTGGATGCCTATGACAGGATCCGCAAACATATGCCGGAGGATAAATATGTAGTATTCCATGACGCTTTCCGGCTGAAAGCCTGGAAGGATTTCATGAGAGAGGACAAATATAAAGGCGTAGTCCTGGATACCCATCAGTATCTTATGGTCGCGGAGATGAAAGGCTGCGATCAGACTGTGGAAGGATATGTGCAGTATGTAGAAGAACTTCAGAAAGACATTGCAGAGATGCAGGAGTATTTTCCGGTTATTGTAGGCGAATGGTGCCTTTTCAATTCTCTGGCAGTGGGACAGGATACAAAGGGCGGCCAGACTGTTCTTAACGGCGTAGAAGGACTGGATCAGGAAGTCGTATCTGAAGAAAGAAAAAAAGAAATCTATAATGCAGTGGCAAAAGCACAGCTGAAAGCCTGGAAGGCAGGAAGCGGATATTTTTACTGGAGCTATAAGCTTCTTACAGATACTGTGAACACACCCGGCTGGGTAGGCTGGGACAGCTGGGATCTGGGCAGATGCATAGACTTCGGATGGTTCCCGCTGGAAGAAGCATAAAAGACAGAGATGAAAGGAAAATGGATCAATGAGTAAAACAACAGATATGAATCCTAATGCCAAGCTGTCCTTCCTGGAAAGGTTTGCCTATGGTATTGGGGATTATGCAGGAAACCTGGTATATTCAGCAATCAGTGCTTTTCTTCTTGTATATTATACAAATGTAGTTGGAGCCAGCGCGGCAGCGGCGGCATCTATTATTGCTGTTTCAAAAATCCTGGACGGTCTTTCAGACCTTGCTATGGGATATATTGTAGACCATACCCACAGCAAATGGGGCAAGGCCCGTCCCTGGATCGCAAGACTGTGCATTCCTCTTGCAGTGTGTACAGTGCTGATGTTCAGCGTACCGTCAAGCTTTGCAGGACCAGTCCAGATCGCTTATATGTTCCTTACATATAATCTTGTTTCCACGATTTTCTATACCGGCATCAATGTTCCCTATGCGACTATGCAGGGACTGATGACAAGAAACCAGTACGAAAGAGGTCTTCTGGGAAACTTCCGTAACCTTCTGGCTACTGCAGGAACCATGACCATCAATACCGTGGTCCTGAAGATGACAGGGTTCTTTGGAGGCGGAGACGCCTATACACAGAGAGGCTGGACATTGACCTTTATCATACTTATGATTGTCTTTGTAGTCTTGAACATGTTTATGTTCTTTAACTGTAAAGAGAGAGTTGTAGAAGGCGGCGGAGACGGAGAAAAGGGAGAGTCGGTTTCTTTCATCAGAGGTCTTGTAGGCCTTGTGAAAAATAAATACTGGATTCTGATGGTCATCAGTGTATTTTCCATGTACTTTATGATGTCTACATTCTTTGGATCAGCAGTTTACTTTACAATGTACAATATGGGAAATGACGGATATTATGCAATGGTATCCAATCTTCTTTCCGTCGCTCAGATCGTTACCCTGTTTATAACACCGTTCCTTATGAAGAAGATCAGCAAGAGGAACCTGTTTATGGTCGGAATGGTCATTGCTACAGTGGGATTTATCCTTTCCGGTGTTTCTACAAACTATGGCCTCATTTGTCTGTCCTCTGTCATTAAGGGCATTGGATTCGGATGCGGCGGAGCTACAATGTATGGATGCCTGCAGGATGCGATCACTTATGGAGAGTGGTATAACGGATACGGTACAGCCGGCATGGGTAATGCGGCTTCTTCCTTCTGTATGAAGGTAGGATCCGGCATAGGTACCGCGGCTCTTGGATGGATCCTGGATGCAGGAGGATTTGACGCGGCCCTGGAAGTGCAGAGTGCATCTGCCCTCACTTCTATTTCCGTAGCATTTGCCTGGGTGCCTGTTATCACATCTGTGATCTGTGTGATCTGCATGGCGATGTTTAACCTGGATAAGTATTACGGACAGGTCGTGGCAGATCTGGAGGCAGGAAAGCATAGAGGAGACAAATAAAAAATAATGTGCTAAGATGGAGCTGTCGCATTAATCAGAATCGAGAATGTTTAATGCGGCAGCTCTTATTTTTTTATCGGAGGAATTATGAATAGAAAAGAACTGCTTTTTGGCACGGCGTATTATCCGGAATATATGCTTTATGACAGAATTGATGAAGATTTTACCATGATGAAAAAAGCCGGGATGAACGTGGTCCGTATTGCGGAATCTACCTGGAGCATCCTGGAGAAAGAGGAGGGGGTCTTTGATTTTTCATATATTGACCGGACTTTAAAAAAGGCTGAAGAAACAGACATGAAAGTGATCATTGGCACACCTACTTATGC
This sequence comes from Candidatus Blautia merdipullorum, assembly GCA_019118685.1. GTDB lineage: Bacteria > Bacillota > Clostridia > Lachnospirales > Lachnospiraceae > Blautia > Blautia merdipullorum. The sequence goes on along the minus strand of DWYL01000092.1, from coordinate 174 downwards.
TGTGCCCTCCTGGCTGGTAAAGAAGGATCCTGATATTATGGTCATTACCAAGGAGGGAAGAGCCCCCTACGGACACCGTCAGCTTTTTGATCTTTTAAATCCCACCTACCGGTATTATGGGGAGCGGGTGATCCGGAAACTTCTGGAACACACGGCCCGCCATCCTGCTGTCAT
>DWYL01000091.1 GCA_019118685.1 Candidatus Blautia merdipullorum | reverse complement strand
GGTCATTGAGAATGTCCGCACAATCATAGGCTTCCTTTATTGTTTCAACTGTTTTTTCAACCAGATCATCATAAAAATATATCATCTTGTATTTTACCTCACTTCAATCGTTCACACAGCGGCAGTAACTGTTCCAGTTTTTCTACAATACGTTTTTGCTCGGCAAGAGGTGGGAGAGGTACAAGCGTAAATGAAACTATTTTTTGATTGATCTTGGGCATACTTTCAGATGTTCCTGATGCGCTTGCCATATAATAGTTTCGTGTCACCGGTGCTTTGAGCACATAATCAATGTAATAGATGTCAACCTGACTAGAAACATGCATACGCATCATCAAATCGGGATAAATATATGCATTGTCAGCACCTGTGTAAATGCAGCTTGTACCTACTAATTCCCTTGAGTTGCTTCTTTGAATTAGTAAATCATTATTTTTCAGCCAATATTTGGATGCATCTTCTTTTGAAATATCAACATATTTAAATGCATCATCCTTAAATCTCCCGGATGTTGTTGCTGTTAAAGTAAGATTTTTAATTTCGGTAGGATAAGTAACACCTTTTGGAGAATAGCCATTTGATGGCTTTTCTTCAATGATATCCAACAAATAAACCCATTTCCAACTTTCTGGAATATCGAACGGCTTTTTCTCCTCAGTGATTTCGGGCAGGGGCTTTTCTTTTTTGATTTTCTTTTCCGCAATCAGCCGCTGTTTTTCCTCTTGAATCTGGGCAAAGAGTTCCTCTGCGGTACCTTCTTCGGGGCGCTGTTCCACCAGCTTGCCCTGGATGGCATACTGCAAGAGAGATTTTTTCATATCCTCCGGGAAACGGCTGTTAAACTGCTCCAGCTTGCTCCATGCGTGCTCGTAACGGTCAATATGGGGCAACAGTTCCTCGATTTTAGCAACAATCCGCTTTTGCTCGGCAAGGGGCGGGAGTGGGAATGGCTTATTTTTAATATATTTATAATGCCGACTATATCCACCAATTTTACTTAAATCCCTTGAATAGAATTGAAATATATAAAAAAGAAATTTACCGACTATAATATCATCAATCGGCTCGAAAATTTTAACACCGTCCGCTCCAACAACAAAATCAAATTCCACAAATTTTACTTCGGTTGTGTGATCACCGAAAATAATAACTGGTCTATCATGATGATATACTCTGTCAGCTTCGTTACTAAACCCGATTGAATACGCCTTCGATTGACTTATAACCGGAAACCTACCATCTGCTAATACCTGAGATTCAAGAATCTGGTATTGCTTGGATGGAATATTTTTTGTAATACTTTCAAGATGCGCCAATCTCCAATTATCTGGAAGTTCAAATTCATAATCATCAGTTTTTTTCTGCTTGATTGCAGACAAATCTACCGGAAAATCTCTGATATTAGGTTCCACCAGCTTGCCCTGAATGGCAAGCTGTAAAATACTGTTCTTTAATTCCTGTGGGGTCATTCGGCATTCCCTCCCAACAGGCTGGTGATCTCCTCCAGCACTCGGTCGATTTCCGCATTGAGCGAGGCCCGTTGCTCCTCATACCGCTGAATCAAATCCATAGGAGCCAGAATTTCTTCCTCCTCATGGGGATATCCACACTGGTCGAGATTGTAGCCCAGTTCCTCGGTGAGCTGCTGGACGGTAAGCTTCTTCGCCTTATCAAAACCTTCCTCATTGATCTCCTGACGGTCATTCCACCAATCTAAAACAGGCTGAAAATGCTCTAATTTCATCGGCTTGGTTTTGGAGAAATGTTTATATCCTTCTGGCATATCCAGACGGTAAAACCAGGTTTCCTCGGTAGGGTGAGTGTTGTCAAAAAACAAAATATTGGTGGTGATAGAGGTATATGGAGAAAACACGCTGCCCGGCAGACGGATAATGGTATGCAGATTGAACTCTCGCAGTAGTTTTTTCTTAATATTCACCTTTGCACTGTCGGTGCCAAACAGAAAACCATCCGGCAGAATCACCGCCGCCCGACCATTCTGTTTCAGGCGGTACATAATAACCGACATAAACAAATCAGCGGTTTCCGAGCTTGCAAGGTCAGATGGGAAATGATTCTTCACATCTGCCTTTTCGCTGCCGCCGTAAGGAGGATTCATCAGAATGACATCCACCTTGTCACTTTCGGTGTAATCCAGCACATCGTGAAGCAGAGTGTTGGAGTGGTACACTTGTGGCACATCCAACCCGTGGAGAAGCAGGTTCGTGACGCAGAGCATATAGGGGAACTGCTTTTTCTCAATACCGTAGATGGAATTGCTGTATGCTTCTTCATCCTCGGTGGTGTTCACTAACTTTTTCAGTTCTTTCAGCCAACTGACAATGAAGCCACCGGTTCCGCAAGCAAAGTCCGCCATGGTTTCACCAATCTGGGGTTGAATCACCTGCGCCATAAAATCAGTTACAGCACGGGGCGTATAAAACTCACCCGCAGAACCGGCACTTTGCAGCTCTTTCAGGATAGTTTCATAAATCTCACCAAAGGCATGGCTTTCCTCATAATCGCTGAAATCCAGCTCGTCAATGACATTGATAACTTGACGCAGCAGAACACCGTCCTTCATATAGTTATTGGCATCAGCAAAGGTAGTCTGCACAATAGCTTTTTTGATGGGAGTAGAGACGTCTACTGGCAGATTTTTGAGAGTCGGGAAGAGCTTGTTATTGACAAAATCCAGCAGTTTGTCGCCTGTCAGTGCTGTACCGGTTTTATCATCATGCGCCCAATTCTGCCAACGGCACTTCTCCGGGATAATGGATGTATAATCCTCGTCATCCCATTCCCAATCCTGCTCCTTTGCGTCATATACTTTCAAAAAAAGCATCCACGCAATCTGCTCTATGCGCTGAGCGTCGCCGTTGATACCGGCATCGTTGCGCATGATGTCACGCAGACGCTTTACAAATCCTGTTAAATTGCTCATGTTAAATTACCTCATCCATATAAATCGCCTGCTCCAACTCCTGTACTGCTTTGAGATACCCGGCTTTGCCGCCGAAATATCCAGCAATCTTTGCTGGTTTCCCTAACTTCAGGAATGGATCAAGCTTCAAAATTTCTGTTTTCTCGATTTCATATATGCCTGTATTCATGTACTTGTCCAACAAAGCTTCCAGCACCTCACGGGCAACGCCGCTGTATTTACTGAAAAAGTCCCGCTTTTTCACATTGTTAGCTCGTTCTTTGCGGGTCAACGGTTTTTTGTCAAAAGCAACATGGCAGATAAAATCAAAATCATCCACATCGATCATGTTCTGGTCAGCTTTCAATAGTTCCAAGTCAATACCTCTGTCATGGAGCAGGTCACGAATCTTCTCTTTCTTCTCCTGTGCCGACCATTGACGGATAAAATTATCCAGAGAAGCATATTCACCCCGAATATTTTCTTTCGTGTAGTCTACAATGCTCTCCTGCCGCAACAGCTTGCCATTTGCGTCATAGACCGATACGGTTTTATGAATAATCTGAACCTTGCAGCCATGCTTATCCACAATGGGTTTGTGCTTCGGCTCTGGAGGCAGATTCTGACCGTCTTTATTGCCATCTTCCGGTGTGTCTTTTGGCTCAGTTGGCTTTGCCCCAGGTGCAAATCCTTCGTTAATTTCGATAGGTCCGTCCCAATCCGGATCGGCAAACAGACGAGTGACATTGCGGAAATCCATGACCACAAAATGGGTTTTGCCCTCTTTTTCCCGCAGACGGGTTCCACGCCCGATGATTTGCTTAAACTCAGTCATGGAGCCAATCATCTCATCCAGCACAATCAGCTTGGTCATCTTGCAGTCTGCACCTGTGGAAAGCAGCTTGGAAGTAGTAGCGATTACAGGATAAGACGATGAAACCGAGATAAAATATTTCAGCTTCCCCTTACCGTAATCATCACTACCGGTTATACGTACCACATAGTCAGGATTTTCTTTCATCATATCGGCATTAAGCTTAGCTAGTGCATCCCGCATGCGCAAAGCGGCATCCTCGGTGGCACAAAACACGATAGTCTTTGCCATACGGTCAGTACTTTTCAGATACTTGGTGATTTCTTCCGCTACTTGCTGGATACGGTCTTCAATAATGATGTTGTAATCATAATCGCTATTGGTATAGATACGGTCAGGGATTTCTATACCGTTGATGTCTTTTTGCCCCTTGCGAGGACGCCAGCCTTCCCCAATATCGGTCATAATATTGATAACCTTAAAAGGTGCCAAAAAGCCATCTTCAATTCCTTCTTTCAGGCTGTATGTATAAATCGGCTCCCCGAAATAACTGAGATTGGAGATATACTTGGTTTCCTTAGGCGTGGCGGTCATGCCGATCTGGGTTGCAGACTGGAAATATTCCAGAATTCTGCGCCAACGGCTTTCTTCTTTCGCAGAACCTCTGTGACACTCATCCACGATAATCAGGTCAAAGAAGTCTGGGGAAAACAGCTCGCTGAAATGCTCTTTGTCATCGTCACCCACCAGCTGCTGATACAAAGAGAAATACACCTCATGGGAAGTGATGGTGCTTTTATCATCTTTCGCCACGTTGATTTTGTGCGTAACTTTGTCCAGCGGAGCGAAGTCCTGCTGGATGGACTGATCTACCAGAATATTACGATCGGCAAGATAGAGGATTTTTCGTTTCAAGCCGCTTTGCAGCATCCGGT
>DWYL01000090.1 GCA_019118685.1 Candidatus Blautia merdipullorum | reverse complement strand
CCGTAGTAGGCGCTCTCGTCCACAATGCAGGATCTGTGCTGGTAATCATAAACTCCAGCCTGCTGCTGACCTATAGAAAAAAATGATTCTGGCCATCTGCCGGGGCTTTGGGCTGCAAAAAATACCGCCGGAAATTTACTAATACAATTCCCGGCGGCAGTACCTGTCCCAAAATATATATCCGGTTATTTCCGGTTTTTCTGATAGATGATATACAGTCCCTTCAGCAGCAGGTTATCATCTAAAATCACTTTTCTCCGGCAATGAGGAACGATCCTTTTAGCCAGTCCGCCAGTAGCGACGACTGTAGCTGCCTCTCCCAGTTCTTCCTCCAGCCGGTCAATGATTCCGTCCATAGCTGCCGCTGCACTGTAGATCACACCGCTTTTCATACATTCTGTTGTGTTCTTTCCAATAATGTGTTCCGGAGCCTCCAGGCTGATGCCGCCAAGCTGGGAAGCATGGGCCGTCAGAGAATCCAAAGATACTCCGATACCCGGATAAATCATACCGCCAATATAGTTTTTATTCCGGTCAATAACACATACCGTATTGGCGGTACCCAGGTCAAAAATCAGCAAAGGCACCGGATATTCGGCAATCCCCGCCACAGAGTCCACCACCAGATCACTTCCCAGCTGAGCCGGGTTGTCAATCCGGATATTCAAGCCTGTCTTAATACCCGCTCCCACGATCAGGACTTCCTTTTTCAGTATTTTTTCTACTGCCAGCTTTGCCGCCCTGGTCACCTGGGGAACCACAGAGGAAATAATCCCTCCTTCCAGCTGTTCCTGCCGGATATGGTAAATGTCCAAAACATTTTTGATATCAATGGCATATTCCAGTTCTGTCTTGGTATGGACAGTGGAAAGACGCTCCACAAACAGACATTCTCCCTTCTGGATACAGCCAATGACAATATTTGTATTTCCGATATCAATCGCTAAAATCATAAGTAAAACCTAATCTTTCCCTGATATTCTTTTTCATCAGCACACGGCCGATAAAGAAGGTAAGGATCCCTGCCACAATGGCTTCAGGAACTCCATTGATTCCAATAACAGATAAGATGAATCCGTATACAGCCTGGACAGCCACCTCATTGGCCGCCGCATAAGCTTCTCTGAAAAACAGAAAGATCATGTTCATGACCAGCAAAGTATTCACCAGTGCGCCTGAAATTCCCGCCAGGATCAGTCCCAGATTGGAAACTCCCTTGCTTGTCCCGAATTTTTTCACTCCCTTGTAGACAAAGCAGGGAACCACTCCTACCAATATCCTGGGAACGAAGCAGATAAGGATGCTTCCGATCCCGCCGCTGAACTCTCCAAGATTATAAAAGGGTGTAAAAACAAAAGATGTGACGGTAGGGTTCATCGTGTTGTTAATGAAGCTGGTAAGGCCGAAAAGAAATCCCAGACCTGCTCCTTTCTTTGGTCCCAGAAGCAGAGATGCCAGTATAACGGGGATGTGGATAATCGTGGCTCTTGTAAATCCCAGAGGGATATATCCGAGAAAAGGGGTAAAAGCCATGATCACAATGATCGCCCCGAAAATGGCGGTCTGCACCATACTTCTGATCTGTCGTCTGTTATCTCCAGGCGTCCGCCTGGCTGCTGTGTTCTGATAATGATTCATAATTGCCTCCTTGTTATCGTTCTTTTTTGAGATACAATACTTTTGGCACAGAAATCTCTTTCTGCTCTTGTTCTTTAAGGTTCAGGCCTGATTTTACGCCTGTGCCATGTTCTTTAAAATCTGGTCCAGAATTTTTAAGGCTGCCTCCTCTTTTAACATTTTTTCAAGTGAAACTTCCTCATTTTCTGTGATCATGGTGATCACATTGGTATTTCCGGCAAATCCTGCTCCTTCTACCTTGAGATTGTTGGCCACGATCATGTCCAGATTTTTGTTTTTCAGTTTTTTCCTGGAATTTTCCAGCATATTCTCTGTCTCCATAGAAAATCCGCAGAGAAACTGTCCCTGTTTCTTATGCTCTCCCAGATATTTGAGAATATCCCTGGTCCTTTCCATCTCCAGGGAAATATCCTCTCCCTGTTTCTTCACCTTTTCCTGGCTGACAGTTTTGGGCCGGTAGTCCGCCACTGCCGCTGCTTTGATGATAATATCCTGTTCTCCTGCCCGGCTGGTCACTTCCTGGAACATATCCTCTGCAGTTACCACAGGAACCACTTCTACAAATTCCGGCGGCGTAATCGCTGCAGGACCCGACACCAGGGTAACCTGAGCCCCTCTCAGCATGGCCATCTTTGCCAGAGCATAGCCCATTTTCCCGGATGAATGATTGGTAATGTACCGCACCGGATCTATGGGTTCCTGAGTAGGTCCTGCAGTGACCAGAACCTTCTTTTCCTCCAGATCTTTCGGGAAAGCAATCTCCTTTAAGATATACTGGAGAAGCAGCTCCGGTTCCGGCATTTTCCCCTGGCCGGTATCTCCGCAGGCCAGATAACCGGATGCCGGACTGATCACCTCATAGCCGTAATGTTCCAGTATCTTCAGATTATCCTGAACGATGGGATTCTCGAACATCTGGGTGTTCATAGCCGGCGCAAAGATTATTTTGCAGCGGCAGGCCATCACTGTGGTGGTCAGCATGTCATCGGCAATGCCATGGGCGATCTTCCCGATTATATTGGCCGAAGCCGGAGCCACCATAACCACATCTGCTTTTTTTGCCAGTGCCACATGTTCCACATTGTACTGAAAGTTCCTGTCGAAAGTATCGATCAGGCACTTATTTCCCGTCAGAGTCTCAAAAGTAATGGGATTAATGAAGTTCTCTGCGTTTTTTGTCATCAGCACGTGTACGTCAGCATGAAGCTTTTTCAGGGCGCTGGCAAGGGAAGCGATCTTGTATGCGGCAATGCTTCCTGTCACTGCCAGCACAACTGTTTTACCTTTCAGCATAAATTTACCCCTTTTCCTTTTTTGTGAACTGCCCCTTTGGAGCTGGTTCCGTTACCGTTCCCATTATAGGGGATTCCTGTAAAAAAAGCAATTCTTTTTGGCTTCAGCCTGAGGCATACTTCTCTCCCTCTTCCCTGATCCGTCAAACAGATGACAGGCTACTTCATGCCCTTCTCCGATGGTCTTCCGTACAGGACGTTCTTTCCTGCACAATTCCCTGCAAGATTCACAGCGGGTCTGGAAAGGGCAGCCCGGAGGCATATCCAGAGGACTGGGGATCTCGCTGTCCATTGGCTCTATCTTTTTATAAAAGTTCATCTTCGGATCAAAAATGGAATCAATCAAAGTACGTGTATAAGGGTGTTTTGCCTTTTCCACTTCCCCTCCGGGAATGATCTCCACAATATTTCCCAGATACATGACAGCGATCTGATGGGCAAAAGACTGAATCAGTCCCAGATCATGGGCGATAAATCCGATGGCAATATTTTTTTCTTTCTGCAGCCTGCAGACCAGTTGGATAATTGTTTTCTGCACAGACACATCTAAGGCGCAGGTGGCTTCATCCATGATGATCAGTTCCGGTTCCAGGGCAATAGCCCGGGCAATGGCAATTCTCTGCCGCTGCCCGCCGGACATACTGTGGGGAAAACGGTCTGCAAAGTCGCCGGGAAGGTCTACAGCTTTCAGAAGTTTCCGGGCTGTCTCCTCTTTCTGCGAAGCCTTGATCCGGCCGAAGTTCATAAGAGGTTCGCAGAGAATATCCCGGATACGCATTTTGGGATGAAAGGAACTGTTAGGATCCTGAAAAACCATCTGGATATGCTGGCGGGTCTGACGCAGTTCCTCTCCTTTCAGCTTTGTCAGATCCTTTCCCCTGAAAATAATCTCCCCTTCAGTGGGAATGTCCAACCGGACCACAAGACGCATAAAAGTAGATTTTCCGCAGCCGGACTCTCCGATCAGTCCCAGAGTTTTCCCTTTGTAAAATTTCAGATTAACGTCGTTGCAGGCGGTCAGCACTCTGCCCCCTGAAGCAGGAAAACGGCGGGTTACGTGCCTTGCTTCCAGCAGCAGATTTCTTTCATCAAACATAACGCTCACCTCCCAGTGAAGGAACTGCCTCTAAAAGTTCCTGTGTATAAATGCTGCGGCCCCCTTTCAGGATCTGATCCCGGCTGCCGGTATCTGCAATCTGTCCCTCTTTCATTACCAGGATCTGATCGGACATATAAGCTGCAGCTCCCAAATTGTGGGTAACCATAATAATACTTGTCCCCCATTCATCTCTCAGTTCCATCATCTGCCTTACGATCTGAGCCTGGGTAGTCACATCCAGAGTGGAAGTAGGCTCATCTGCCAGCAGCAGCTTTGGCTGAAAAGTCATAGCCATGGCAATGCCCACCCGCTGCCGCATACCGCCGGAAAGCTGGAAGGGATAGGATTTCATAATATTGTCGCTGCTTGGCAGACGCATCTGTTCAAGCATTTCCCGTCCTTTTTCCCAGGCAGCTTTCCTGCTGATCTTTTCGTGAGTGCGGATATATTCCACAAAGACACTGCCGATTTTTCTGATAGGATTCAGTATAGCGCCGGA
>DWYL01000089.1 GCA_019118685.1 Candidatus Blautia merdipullorum | reverse complement strand
CTTTGACAAAAAAGGTCTGATCTACGGTATGGGCCATGCAGTTTATTCTGTTTCAGATCCCCGGGAAAGAATACTGAAAGAGTATGTAGAAAAGCTTGCTGTGGAAAAAGACCGGGAAGAGGATATGAATCTGTATCAGGCCATCGAAAAACTGGCGCCGGAGATTATCGCAGAGAAACGGCATATTTATAAAGGGGTCAGCCCAAATGTAGATTTCTACAGTGGATTTGTCTATGACATGCTTGGAATCCCGCAGGAGCTTTATACGCCTTTATTTGCCGTGGCAAGGATCGTGGGCTGGAGCGCCCACAGGATCGAGGAACTCATTGATATGGACAAGATCATACGTCCGGCTTATATGAGTGTAATGGAAGAAAAAGAATAAGAAAGGTGGAAGGTCTTTGGACAAGTTAGTTATTTTTTATGATGACAGGAAAAACAGCTGCATAAATTGCGCAGAAAAATTCGGCCAGTATGAAAATGTAGAATGCAGGAAAATTTCGGATTATCAGGATCAGAGCCTGGTATATGCCACCGGGGCCAGAGTGGGACTGATCTTTGAAAGTGAAAACGGGAAGCTGCCTTATGGAGTTTCTCACATCATATGGAAGATCGTTGCAGATAAAAACAGAAATCATATGATTTTGATCACCGGAGGAAGCCGGGAACTGAAAGCCGCCCGGGCTGCGGTAAGTGACCTGGATGAAAGAGGATATCATATATTAAATCTCTATACCAGATATGTCATGGAAAAAAACAAAATTACCCCGGAGGAAGCTGTAGAGTGGATCTTAAAAGATATTGAAACAGAAAAACCAAAACGCATGAAAGAGCGGGTAAAAGAAAAATATCAGGGCATGTCCAGGCGGGAGATAAGGAAAGAGCTGCACAGAGAGCTAAAAGAATACAGAAAATATCAGAAAAAGCAGATCAAAATCCGTAAGCAGGAATTATCCTAGATGGAAGAGATTTCATTGCTATTATAGGAAAAGCAGGTTATAATGAGCAAAAACAGGATACTATGAGGAGGATAAATATGCTGGAAATCGGAACCAAGGCGCCGGCTTTTGAACTGCCGGACCAGAATGGAGATATACACAGGCTGGAGGAATACAAAGGGAAGATGGTAATTCTTTACTTCTATCCAAAAGACAATACTGCCGGCTGCACAAAGCAGGCTTGCGGATTCGGGGAGCTTTATCCTCAGTTTTTAGAAAAAGGTGCGGTAGTGATCGGGGTAAGCAAGGATAGCGTAGCTTCCCATAAGAAATTTGAAGAAAAATATCATTTGCCCTTTACTTTACTGTCAGATCCGGATCTTACCTGTATCCAGGCCTACGATGTTTGGAAAGAGAAAAATATGTATGGAAAGAAGACCATGGGAGTGGTGCGCACCACCTATCTGATCGATGAAGAAGGCGTGATCCAGAAAGCTTTCGGAAAGGTAAAGGCGGCAGACAATCCGGCTCAGATGTTGCAAGAGCTATAAGGAGGATTTTGATCATCACAGCGCCGTTGGAAAGTTATGATGTTACAGATTATGGAAATAAAAGATTTCAACGCTCCTGAACTGGATGTTTATGCCAGACTGACGGAGAACCAGCTTTTGAACCGTCATGAACCGGAAAAGGGGATTTTCATTGCAGAAAGTCCCAAAGTGATCGAAAGAGCTTTAGATGGAGGATGCATTCCCCTGTCCTTTCTTGTAGAACACAGACACCTGGAGACTCAGGCCAGAGAACTGCTGGAAAGATGCCCGGAGGTTCCGGTTTATACGGCAGAATTTGATGTACTGACGCAGCTTACAGGCTTTAAACTGACCAGAGGTATGTTGTGTGCCATGAGACGGCCCGGGCTTCCCAAGCCGGAGGAGATCTGCAGGAGGGCAAAAAGACTGGTCATATTAGAGAATGTTGTAAACCCTACCAATGTAGGCGCAATTTTCCGTTCTGCTGCGGCCTTGTATATGGATGGGATTCTTCTGACAGCAGGCTGCAGCAATCCATTATACCGCAGAGCTGCCAGAGTCAGTATGGGGACGGTATTTCAGGTTCCCTGGACCTTTCTGGATGATTCCTTTGCCTGGCCGGATTCGGGGATCCGGAAACTTCACACTATGGGATTTAAAACGGCAGCCATGGCTCTTAGCGATGACTCCGTATCCATTGATGATCCGGCTCTTGTGAAGGAAGAAAAACTGGCAGTGATACTTGGGACAGAGGGGGACGGCCTGTCCTCTTCCACTATTGCAGACTGTGATTATACAGTCCGGATCCCCATGTCCCACAATGTGGATTCTCTGAATGTGGCGGCAGCCAGCGCCGTGGCTTTCTGGCAGCTGGGGAGAAGACCTGTTTAAAGGAAGCTTTACATACAATTTTATTAGGATTATAATGATAAAAAATACATAGAAAGGATGACCGTAGAATGGAACAGAGTGTAAGAGAATATGTGACAGAAAAGGTAAAAGCTTTGATAAGCGCTCCCTCCTGCTGTGACCAGGCAAAAGCAGCCGGAGAAAACTGGCTGAAGGCTGCAGGAACAGATCAGGAAGCTGAGCAGACAAAAAATCTGATCGCTGAACTGGAAATGGATATTATGCCGGTGGATGGTCTGATCGCTTTTGCAGCATCAGAAGCAGGGGCAAAAGTTTTCGGACCGGACAAGGCAAAAGAGGTAGAGGCTCACGGAAAAGAGCTTAAAGACGCCGGAAGAAAATACTGCGATTGCCCTGCCTGCGCTGCAGTAGAGGCAATTTTGGAGAAGAAAGATCAGATGCTCTAAATCGTTAAAAGGAATCAAGAAAACACCACTGTTTTCAGAAAGGAAAAGATCTAACTGAAAGCAGCGGTGTTTTTATATTATTTGTCTCCGTTAAACTCTTTAACAGCATCTACCATTGCTACAATATTTTCAACTGGAACATTTGCCTGAATATTGTGTATGGTATTAAAGATATAACCACCACCTTTAGAAAAGATATCCAGACGATAAAGCACCTGTTCCCGTACTTCTTCTGGCTTTCCAAAAGGCAGGACATTCTGAGTGTCTACGCCGCCGCCCCAGAAGAGGATATCTTTTCCGTAAATTTCTTTAAGCTTTTTAGGATCCATACCTTCTGCGGAACATTGAACCGGATTGATGGCGTCAAATCCACCTTCGATGAGATAGGGAAGAATTGGGAAAATACCTCCGCAGCAGTGTTTTAAAGTTTTCCAGGTTGTATTTTCATGGATCCAGTCATTTATTTTTTTATAGTAAGGCATATAGATTTCTTTAAATGTCTCCGGATTGATCATGGGGCCCCTTTGGGTTCCGAAATCTGTGCCGCAGATAAACATTACGTCTATATCGCTTCCAAAAGCATCCCAGTATTTTTTCAGATTTTGAATGACAATATCTGTCCCCTTTTCAAAGACTTCTTCCACATATTCCGGGTAAAGGAGGGGAGCGGTATACCATTCCTCAATGCTCCGGATCCCCCTTGGTTTTTTCAGATTAGGTCCTGGAATATTATTGGCATCTCCAAGGCCGAAATATCCGGGAGCCACTTGGATGGCCCTCATATCTCCTTTTACGCTTTCCAGTACTTTTTTGTGATAGGCTATCTGCTCATCTGTGATAAGCATATAATCTTCCGTATTATCCGCAGGATCTGCATGCTCTTCATCAAATTCAGGAGAACGAATCAGATTATCGAAGTAATAGCCCTTGGCAGGCATGTGACCGGAGGGCGCACAGGAGGTATCTCCTTCCGGATATACGTAGTAGCCGCCCTGGCCGTCGTCGGTCACAGAAGCATTTGCAGGAATCAGGACGGTGACGCCATGATATGTCCATTCTTTCCACTTAGTATTAATATGTCCATAGGTATCTCCATAATTATACAGCTGCTGTACATCACAGCCCAGATATTCTTCCAAATCCGGTTCTACATAAGCTGTCATGGTAGACATATCATTGATCTTGGGAGGACGGTATTCCAGTCCGTAATAATTTCTTAGCTCATTCAGTACAACAGCATTGATCATTGAACAGTTCATTCCACCGAAATCTACAGGGACTTTATCCGGATGTTTGTGGGCGAAAGCTGTCTGTACCCGTTCTTTTGATGTCATAGTTATTCTCCTCTCCTACATTATAATAATTTTGTGCTGTAAGTTTATATTTTCATTCAATCTTGTTATCATGTATAATATACTAAATATTTCTTTTTGACACTGACGATATATGCAGAATAATATACATTTTATGCTGTGTTCATTTATTCTGGGAGGATTTTATGAAAATTGAGGAAATACAGAAAAAAATAACGATACCAAACGAGCAGGGAATTGTGAAAAAAAGAGGGATTTATTTTTATTCTCCATCCGATTTTGCCAAGGATCATTGGTGTTGCGTGTTATGGGGCGGTGAATATACCTGTGTTCCCCCCTATCATATCAAAAGAAAAGGCCTGGAGCTTT
>DWYL01000088.1 GCA_019118685.1 Candidatus Blautia merdipullorum | reverse complement strand
GCACCAGGTGGCAGAAGCTGTAGGAAGGATTAACCGCTATTATAAGGGATCGGGGAAAAATCTTCTTCTCATGACTCCCGGCAGGGTAGGAACATCCTCTCCGGAGTTGGGGGTTCCGGTAACCTTTGCGGATATTTCTGCTGTCTCCGGGATCTGTGAGGTCTCTGACAGCCGGGCCGGCTATATGCCGGAACTGAGCTACGGAAGCCATATGTTCCAGGACATGGTGGAGGCGGAGATCTTTTACAGTGCCCTTTGGGAAGATAGGAGAAAGCTGGCTTATGATCCGGAACTCTTTGCAGAAGAGGAAAATCTTTTCCCACAGATCTGTCCGGATATGGAGGAACTTTTCCCCATGTTCCGGGTTACCCAACCGGAAGACCTCTATTACTGGAACGATGTTATGTCCGGGGAGACTCTTTGCCAAATTGCCGAAAGTTAGGATTGAAAAATAATCAGATATCGTATATACTGTACCTGTTAAATTAAAACAAGAGAAATAGAAAAGATAAAAGGCAGGTAAGATATATGGCGTTATTACAGGAATGGAGAGACAAAGCGTACTCCCAGCAGGCAGACAGAGGCCAGCTGCAGAAATTCTGGACAGATTATTTTTTAATTGAAAAGGGAATTTATGAACAGCTTCTCAGCAATCCTGACGAAGTGGTAAGAGGTACTGTAAAAGAGCTTGCAGAAAAATATAACGTAGATGTTATGACAATGGTAGGCTTCCTGGACGGAATCAACGACAGTCTGAAAGTTCCAAATCCTATTGAGGAGATGGAAGAAGATACAGAAGTAAATCTGGGCTATGACCTGGAGACTCTGTACAAGAACATGGTAGACGCAAAGGCGGACTGGCTGTACGAACTGCCCCAGTGGAATAACATTTTCTCTGAAGAGAAGAGAAAAGAATTATACAAGGAGCAGAAGAAATCCGGAACTGTTGTAAAAGGACCGAAGATTGGCCGGAATGATCCATGTCCATGTGGAAGCGGCAAAAAATATAAATACTGCTGCGGCAGAAATAAATAACAGACATCACGCTCTGCGTGCTGCCTGTTATCATGAATAAGTAAGAACAAAGGAGGAGTTGTCGTATTAGTCATATGTCAGGAATATTTATACATTTTAAATATTCTCGATTCTGATTAATACGACAGCTCCTCTTTTTTCGGAAAGGAGAGTTATGCCGGAAATCATTTTCCTCTGGCTGGGCCTTCTGTGCCTGGGCTATTTTGTGGGAATTGCCAGATATGCAGGCTGGTCTTCCAAATTTTTTATAGTCTGGGCGATTCTGGGAGGCGTTTTGCTGACAGTGGGGATCCTGATCCTGACAGACAGTATTCCCCAAAGGATTCAGACCTTATGCTGGGGCTTTGGCCTCCTCCTGCTGGTCTCTGTGCTGGTGGTGGTGGGAGTGATTGCCTCTGTCATGTTCCTAACTGTGGAGCCGGATCTGGACTACCTGGTGGTACTGGGGGCTCAGGTAAAGGGAACAAGGCCAAGCCTGTCCCTTCAGTACAGGATCGACAGTGCCTGTGAATATCTGAAGGAAAATCCCGGCACCCGGGCAGTGCTTTCCGGGGGAAAGGGGCCGGACGAGGGAATTTCTGAGGCCAGGTGCATGTACGAGGAAATGCTTCGCCAGGGTGTGGACCGGGAACAGCTGATCCTGGAGAACCGGTCTGCCAGCACCAGCCAGAATATTGCATTTACCCGGAATCTTCTGAGAGAAAAAACAGAAAGTGAAGAGGGCGCAGAAGGGATATTACGGCGCCTGAAGGTAGGAATTGTCACCAACGGCTTTCACCTGTACCGGAGCATGGCCATAGCCCGGAAGAAAACAGACTGGCAGGTCTATGGGATCGGAGCCAAAAGCAATGCTTTTCTCCTGCCCAATTATCTGTTCCGGGAATTTTTCTGCGTTATAAAAGATAAACTGATGGGAAATCTGTGATTTTTAATTTAGCTTCCGAAACTGAAGAGGAGTCACTCCTGCAATCCGTTTAAACATAGTGATAAAATGGCTGACGCTGGAGAATCCGGTAAGCCTGGCAATATCCTGTATTTTTAAGTGGGGGTCTGTGATCAGCAGGCCCTTTGCTTTATTGATCCGAAAAGAGGTCAGATATTCGTAAGTGGAACATCCCAGGAATCGTTCAAAAAGCCGGGCCAGATACTGGGGAGTGATATAGACCAGGCGGCTGAGGCCTTCCACCGTAAGTTCCTGGCTGTAGTTGCTTTCGATTTCTTTCATAACCGGTTCTACATATCGTTTATACAATTCTTCCTTTTCCAGATCGTGGGTATACCCCCCTTCTACAAATTCCAGAAGAAGATTATAGCAGCACATGGACAGGGCTTTTTCGTCTGTTGGAGGATTCTCGTACTGGAGGACTGCCGATCCTATGAGACCGGCGATCCGTTCTCCCTGGGAACTGTCTGTAAAGATAAAAGGACGCCCTCCGATCATTTTGCTGATACTGTCCTCCACAGTACCGGTAAATGTAGCAAAGCAGGTTCGCCAGTCCGATCCCAGATTTTTATAAAAATGCCCCAGAAAAGGGGAGATCAGAACGCCCTCTCCCGGATTTAAAATATAAGATTTTCCCTGGAGCCAGATCTCTCCCTGTCCGGATTCTGTCTGGAGATAGTGAAAAAGAGGATATCCCTTGGGGCGCCGTGTCGGGTCCTGGAGCCAGTTGTTTCCGATAGAATCAAAGACAAGAGGCTGTCTTACTGGGGCGCTGCGGAAAAAAATGGGCATAATCGTCACCTGTTTCAAAATATGATATTTTTTAGTTTAACATATTATACATTCCGCTGTCCATCCCTGGTATGACGAGGATAATGATCAACAGCGCCACAATGACTGGGATGAGATCGTTCTGCCAAATGCCTTAAGCGAGGGACTGGGAGAAGAGAAAACAGCAGCTTTTATTTCCTCATAAACTTCAATACTAGGTGCGGCTGGTAGAAAAGGCCTAATGGACGAACTGTTCCATAATCTTTTCAAAAATTTGTTGAGGCTAAAAAGGTATCGTAATATAATGATACCAGGGTGAAAAGGTCAAAGCCCACATGAGCTTGCTCATAAGTGGGTGCAGGATCTTGAGACCTGCTGAAACATGAATTTTGGAAAGGTATGGGAAATAAAGTGATCTATCATAATATTCTTGAAGCAATGGGAAATACGCCTCTGATCCGTCTGAATCGGATGACAGAGAAGGGAAGCGCCCAGATCCTTGTGAAATTTGAAGGGCTAAATGTGGGTGGTTCTATTAAGACCAGGACTGCATATAACATGATAAAAGACGCCGAAGAAAAAGGCCTGATAAAAGAGGACACCATCATTGTGGAACCCACCAGCGGCAATCAGGGGATCGGCCTGGCTCTGGTGGGCGCTGTCCGGGGATATAAGACCAGGATCATCATGCCGGATTCGGTAAGTGAAGAACGGCGAAAGCTGATGAAGCATTATGGAGCGGAAGTGGTCCTGATCCATGACGCCGGAAATATCGGAGAATGTATAGAAGAATGTCTGAATACGGCCCTGAAAATGGCCGGGGAAGACCCCAGGGTCTTTGTGCCTCAGCAGTTTGAAAACCCGGCTAACCCGGCTGTCCACAGAAACCAGACAGCTGTGGAAATCCTGGAGCAGGCAGAGGGTCCTATTGACGGTTTTTGTTCCGGAATCGGAACCGGAGGGACCATCACAGGAATCGGCGAGGTACTGAAGGAGAAAAATCCTGACATGGAAATATGGGCAGTGGAGCCGGAGCATGCGGCAATCCTTTCTGGAGGTTCTATCGGCACTCATCTGCAGATGGGGATCGGGGATGGTCTGATCCCGGAGATCCTGAATACAGAGATTTATGATGATATCTGCATTGTTACCGATGATGAGGCGATCCAGACTTCCAGAGACCTGGCGTCCAAGGAAGGGATCATGTGCGGAATATCCTCAGGCACAAATGTGGCGGCGGCCATAAAGCTGGCCAGAAAGCTGGGAGAAGGAAAGACTGTAGTGACCATTCTTCCGGATACGGCAGAGCGGTATTTCTCTACTCCCCTGTTTGATGAGTGACCGGGTAGAATGGCAAAGCGAAATAAGCTGTCGCATTAGCCATATTCACGAATATTTATATATTTTTTTGATTCTGATTAATGCGACAGCATATTCTTTTTCTTTTTTGACAATAGGAAGGCCTAACACATAGGCTTTCTGCGTACAGCTGCGGCTATTGCTATTTGTCGCCATAGTGGGAGCCGCATTGTATGATTTCTATTTGGCTATCTGTAATTCTAAATACAATTCGATTTTGAGCATCGATCCGAACACTCCAATATCCTGACAGAGTACCTTTTAATGGTTCAGGTTTTCCAAAACAGTTGTATCCATTCCTGTCTATGTCTTGTAATAGCCGATTGATTTTTTTTAAAGTTTTCTTATCTTGTGTTTGCCAATACAGGTATTCTTCCCATGCCTTATCATGCCAAACTTTTCTCATTAGTCCTGAACCTCGATTAAATCGTGCTCTTTTAGAGTGCTTGTGCCGTTTTTGACATTTGCAACACGTCTTTCGAGTTCGGCAATATTTTCTGCACTGTAAAACGGATCAGCAGACACCTCAAAAGGGATGCGTCTTTCTCTGCCGACCTTTTTCGCAAAAATTGTAAAGGCTGCACTCATGGAAAGCCCCATGTCGGAACATGCCTGCTCCATGCTTTTTTTAACATCAGCATCTAACTTAAAATTTACATTTACTGTTTGAGCCATAATCAACACTCCTTTCATACTTAATATTATACACGATAGAAAGAAAAAATAAAGTGTTTTTCATTATTTTTTCTGCTTGAGATTCTTATGCGAAAAAGAAGGTTGACAAAGCCCTAAAGTGGGATATAATATGGAAAAAGAAAGACAACACGTTGAAGAGAAGAGTAGAATGTGAAAGGTCCCAGAGAGGGAGATATATGCTGGAAGTCTCCTGTCACGGAAGCATTTGAAAACTACCTCTGAGTGGCCCCAATCCGGCCCGGTGATCCCGTTATCGTCAAAATGAAGTGGTTCCGGCAGTGATGCCGGTTCAAATAGGGTGGAACCGCGAGAATCTATACCTCGTCCCTTTTGCCGAAAGGCGGAAGGAACGAGGTTCTTTTTATGCCAGCCGGAAAGCAAGGATAGAAATGAAAAATCAGCAGGAGGAATGAAATTATGAAGATTACTTTAAAAGATGGCTCTGTGAAAGAATACCCAGAAGCAAAATCTGTCATTGAAATTGCAGCAGATATCAGCGAAGGACTGGCAAGAGCAGCCACCGCAGGAGAGATCGACGGAGAGATTGTGGATCTGAGAACCCCGGTGGAAAAAGACTGCAATTTAAATATTCTCACATTCAGCGACGAGAAGGGAAAGGGGGCCTTTCGCCATACAGCTTCCCATATCATGGCCCAGGCCATTAAGAGACTGTATCCGGAGACAAAGCTGGCCATCGGTCCTTCTGTGGCAGACGGTTTTTACTATGATGTAGACAGAGAGACTCCATTTACAGCAGAAGATCTGGAAAAAATTGAAAAAGAAATGAAAAAGATCGTAAAGGAAAATCTTCCTCTTACCAGATCTGAAAAGCCAAGAAACGAAGCCATCGAATATTTTAAAGAAAAAGACGAACCATATAAGGTAGAGCTTATCGAAGACCTGCCGGAAGATGCAGTGATCAGCTTCTATTCTCAGGGAGAGTTTACAGACCTGTGCGCAGGACCTCATCTGATGAGCACAAAATATGTAAAAGCTTTTAAGCTCACCAGCCTGGCAGGTGCTTACTGGAGAGGAAATGAAAAGAATAAAATGCTCCAGAGGATCTACGGAACTGCTTTTCCAAAGAAAGCAGAGCTGGAAGAATATCTCCATATGCTGGAGGAAGCCAAAAAACGTGACCACAGAAAGCTTGGAAAAGAATTGGGACTGTTCATGATGAGAGAAGAAGGTCCTGGATTCCCATTTTTCCTGCCTAATGGAATGGTGCTGAAGAATCAGCTTCTGGATTTCTGGCGTGAGATCCACCGGAAAGCAGGATATGTGGAGATTTCTACACCAATCATGTTAAGCCGTCATCTCTGGGAGACTTCCGGACACTGGGATCACTACAAAGAAAATATGTATACTACAGTTATCGATGATGAGGATTTTGCCATTAAGCCTATGAACTGTCCGGGAGGCATCCTGGTTTATCAGTCAGAGCCACGTTCCTACCGTGACCTGCCTATCCGTATGGGAGAACTGGGAATCGTACACCGTCATGAAAAATCAGGACAGATGCACGGACTTATGCGTGTGCGCTGCTTTACCCAGGATGATGCCCATATTTTCATGACACCGGAACAGATTAAAGATGAGATCAAAGGCGTGGCAGACCTGATCGACAGTGTGTATAAGCTGTTTGGCTTTAAATATCATGTAGAGCTTTCTACCAGACCGGAAGACAGCATGGGAAGTGATGAAGACTGGGAGATGGCTACAGAGGCTCTTCAGGGAGCGCTGGATGATCTGGGACTGCCCTATGTTGTAAATGAAGGAGACGGAGCTTTCTACGGACCAAAGATTGATTTCCATCTGGAAGACTCCATCGGAAGAACCTGGCAGTGCGGAACCATCCAGCTTGACTTCCAGCTGCCTCTGCGGTTTGAACTGGAATATACAGGAGCAGACGGAGAGAAGCACAGACCGATCATGATCCACCGTGTAGTATTCGGTTCTATCGAGAGATTTATCGGTATCTTGATCGAGCACTTCGCTGGAGCCTTCCCAACCTGGCTTGCTCCAGTACAGGTGAAGGTACTGCCCATTTCCGACAAACATCTGGAATATGGCCAGAAAGTCCTGGAAAAACTGAAAGAGGCAGGCGTCCGGGCTGAAATTGATACAAGAGCAGAGAAGATCGGCTATAAGATCCGGGAAGCTCAGATGAAAAAGATTCCTTATATGCTGGTAGTGGGAGCAAAAGAGGAAGAGGAAGAAAAAGTATCTGTGAGAAGCCGTTTCCAGGGCGATGAAGGCCAGAAAGGACTGGAAGAATTTATAAAAGACATTCAGGAAGAGATTGCTTCAAAAGAAATCCGCAAGGCTGAACAGGAAGAAAAGTAATTTTTGATGTATAAGAAATAGCGAAATGGCACATATTATCTCTGATAAATCTATTTTAGGAGGTAATATGTATGCCATTATTAAGCTGTACAGCAAAAACCTGTCTGTATAATAAGAATGAATACTGTTCTAAAGGAGACATCCAGGTAGACGGACCAAATGCTCAGAGACCGGATGAAACCTGCTGCAAAAGCTTTGTGGAGAAAAAAGAAGGCGCTATGAACAGTATGGAAACAGGTACAGCCACTCAGACTATCCAGGTGGCCTGTAAAGCCTGCGGATGTACCTATAACGACCAGGAAAAATGTGACGCTGCAAAAATCACCATTGCAGGAACAAATGCCTGCAGATGTGATGAGACTATGTGCGGAAGCTTTTACAAAAAGTAAATGATCAAGCCCCGGAAATTATTCGGATCCTTTTCGGACCAGAAAATTTCCGGGGCTGCTTTACACTTTTCTAACGAGGCGGCGTCTGAGAACCTGCATTTACCTGTTCATCGATATCTTCTGCTTTTCGGGTGATCAGTTCCCGGTACTTGGTGGGAGTCATTCCCTTTGCCTTTTTAAACAGCTTGGTAAAATAAGTAAGATCCGGAATTCCGCAGAGGATAGCGATATCCTGGATAGAATCTACCTGGGTATTCAAAAGATATACTGCCCTGTCGATCCTCTTGCTATTTACATAGGAAGTGAGGGTGGTCCCGGTCTCCTTCTTGAACATGGCGGAAAGATAGCTGCTGTTCAGTGAGAAAATAGAAGAAAGATTCTTCAGCGTGAGATCAGAAGCCAGATTTAAGGCAATATAATTTAATACCTTCTGGATAATGGGAGAGAACCCCTTGGTGGAGTAGGTCTTTACTAAAAAGCAGTACTTCCGGACCATTTCCCGTCTGAGAGGATCTACCTGGGATACAGAGGTAATGTTTTCGATCTTTGCCGCCATTTTACTGGACAGCTCGTCCAGATAGATGGGATGCACTTTTCCCCTTTGGGCAGCCTTGCGGAAAAGGGTGTTGCCAATGATCAGATAGTTTTTCTGATCCCGGATAGTGTCTGTGAGCCTTTGCTCCAGATCCGAGAGATAGGATGGCCGGTACATATAGGTCTCTGCAGTTTCATAATCTCCCCGGGCAATACATTCCATGATGGCTTCTTCATTTTCATAGCGGTTTTCCATGCTCTTGATGGTATCCAGACTTGGCTCCGGCTCCAGAGCTTCGTCAAAATGAAAATCAAAGGAGCTCTGATTTTTCAGACGGCGTATCTCATATTTCCTCGGCCCATAGACCTCATCAGCCAGACATTTTATATAGCTTCCCAGGAAGCTTTTGCTTGGAACTTTGGGCAGGGTAGAGAAATACTGCTTGATATAGGTGTGATATTTCCCTGATATTTTCAGCTTTTCGCAGAGCTGCATGAGATTTCCCACCACAGAGGGTTCAAAGATAAAAGGACCGGCCAGAAAAAGCTGCGAGGAATTCAGGGGAAGTATCAGATAGCAGCAGGTAAATAAATCCTCGCCGAAGATGATCTCCACTTTATCGCCAAACAGATTATCGAAATCCAGAAAGGTATCTTTTATAATATTGCCGGGATCTTTCACAAGAGTTTTTCTCAGCCCCAGGTCGAACTGGTCATCCCATTGGAAAGGAAGAGTAACCGTATGTGTAGGAATCCGTAATTCGCTGAACAGTTTCCTCGTAAAATCTATAAGAACATTATCCATAAACATATCTCCACTGGTAATATTTTTATATATTATAGTATAATTTTTATGCAATTTCAACCTATACAAAAATTGT
>DWYL01000087.1 GCA_019118685.1 Candidatus Blautia merdipullorum | reverse complement strand
TACGAAGACGAAGCTATTCATAAAAGTATAGCCATATACACAGATCCTTCCCGAAGAAGAAAAGCAAAAGCTTCTGAGTGCTATAAAAAATATACCGGAACCTTTGTATCTGCTCCCGGCAGCCTATCTCTTCCTCTGCTGAGAGAAAATTATAAATCTTCTGCGACCTATACTCTATGGCCTTTTTCAGATATGTCTTCCGATTCTCTTCACACCTATCTTCAGGAAATACTAAAATGGAGCCGCAGCATTTAATGATGCCGCGGCTCCATTATTTTATACTTTATCTTATTCTTCAACAGTTTCTTCCTGATTTTCCTGAGCTGGATCAGCGGCCTCTTCTTTAGCAGGCTCCAGCACCTTCATACTCAGGCTGATCTTTTTCTCTTCCTCGTTGAAATCTACAACCTTTGCTGTAATCTCCTGTCCAACTTTAAGAACATCTGAAGGCTTGTCTACATGGGTTCTTGAAATCTGTGAAACATGAAGAAGAGCATCTACACCTGGCTCAAGCTCAATAAAAGCGCCGAAATCTGTCATACGTGCGATCTTGCCTTCTACAATATTTCCAACAGCATATTTTTCTGCAGCATGAAGCCAAGGATTCTGCTCCGGGAACTTCAGGCTTAATGCAATCTTGTCGCCATTGATCTCTTTAATAAGAACGGTAAGCTTTTCGCCGGTCTTGAATACCTTTTTAGGATTTTCTACTCTGCCCCAGGACATTTCGGAAATATGAAGAAGCCCGTCAGCTCCTCCTAAATCAATAAATGCACCGAAATCTGTCACGTTTTTAATCGTGCCTTCCACTACATCACCCGGTTTGATCCGCTCAAAGAGTTCTTTCTTCATTTCTTCTTTCTTAGCAACAAGAAGCTGTTTTCTGTCACCGATCACTCTTCTTCTTCTGGGATTAAACTCTGTGATCACAAACTCAATTTCCTGATCCTGATATTTTGTCAGATCTCTCTCATAAGTATCAGATACAAGACTTGCCGGGATAAAGACTCTGGCTTCGTCGATCACAACGCTTAAGCCGCCCTCTAATACCTGAGTAACTTTTGCTTTCAGTACTTCTTTGTTTTCGTAAGCTTCCTCCAGTCTCTTGTTTCCTTTGTCGGCAGCCAGTCTCTTGGATGACAGAAGCACCTGTCCATCTCCATCATTGAGTTTTAATACCTTTGCCTCCATAGTATCTCCTGGATGAACTACCGTTCTCAGATCGAGGTTCTGGTCATTGGAATATTCGCTTCTGGTAATGATACCGTCTGCTTTATAATCAATGTTTAAGATAATCTGATCTTCTTTTACATCAATAACTGTGCCTTCGACTACCTCTCCATTTCTTATAGTTTTAAATGTCTCGTCCAGCATCTGTTCAAAACTTAATTCTGACATGTTTTGAAACCTCCTCAATTATTTTATTTGGGGTTGACGCCCCTGCTGTAATACCTATACATTGAACGGAACGAAAACGTTCAGAATCCAAATCAGCAAGTGTCTGTATATAGTAAGTATTTCTACATTCCTTTTTACATATTTCATAAAGCTTCTGGGTATTTGAGCTATGCCTGCCCCCAACGACAATCATGGCGTCTACCTGTTTTGCGATCTCCTCTGCCTCCCTTTGTCTATCCTGGGTAGCATTACAAATCGTATTTAAAACAAGTCTATCATACCTCTTTTCGTTCAAAATTTCAACTATTTCTTGAAAATTATTGTAATTAAATGTCGTTTGAGATACAATACAAACTTTTTCATGTTCTTCCGACAAAAAGTCCCTGGCTTCTTCTTTTGTGCTGATCACAGTAGAGGGTCCGTGGCACCATCCCTGTATTCCTGCCACCTCCGGATGGTCCGGGTTTCCTATGATCACAATATGACGGCCCGCCTTGCTTTCTCTTTCTACAATGCGATGGATCTTAAGGACAAAAGGGCAGGTAACATCTATACACTCCAGTCCTTTCTCCTGCAGAAGCTTATAAATATACTCTGGCACACCATGAGAACGGATGATCACCGTTCCCTTTTTCAGCCCTCTAAGTTCATCTTCTGTTTCCAGAACCCTTACCCCCAGTTTTTCCAGGTCTGAGACCACCTCTTCATTATGGATGATCGGGCCATAAGTATAAACCGGCCCCTGTTTCTCAGCCGCTACCTCATAGGCTTTTTCTACAGCTCTTTTAACGCCGAAACAAAAGCCTGCGGTCCGTGCAACTTTTACTTCTTTCATGATCCTCTGTTTTCCTTTCCGGTTTTGCTGCTGTAAATACAGAGAATTTTCTCTTTTACTTCCTGTATAGTCATATCAGAGGAATCTACAAGATATGCATCTTCCGCCTGACGCAAAGGAGAGATTTCTCTTTCCATGTCTCTCCGGTCTCTCTCTTTAATATCTTCTTCAATTTCTTTCAGACTGCACGGAATCCCTCTTTCTTCCAATTCTTTACACCGTCTGGCAGCCCTGGTGCTGACACTGGCCGTCAGGTATATTTTTACATCTGCGTCAGGAAGCACGCAGGTACCTATATCTCTTCCATCCATTACTAAATTTTCTCTGGATGCCAAAGTTCTCTGCAGTTCCACCAGTTTCTCCCTGATCACCGGATTTGCTGAGCTGACAGATGCCATATTCCCAACTGCTTCCTGTCTGAGATAAGGAGTAACATTTTCTCCATTCAGGATCACCTGCTGGCTTCCGTTATCATATAAAATTGAGATTTCGGCCTTACGGCATGCTTCCTCCATCTTCTCTTTTTCCCGGGGCGAAATTCCCTGACGGATCAGATACAAAGCCATAGCTCTGTACATTGCCCCTGTATCCACATATATGAATTTCAATTCTCTTGCCACAGCCTTTGCTATGGTGCTTTTTCCGGCGCCTGCCGGTCCGTCGATCGCGATATTAATTGCCATATATACTTCTCCTTATCATAAAATCTTTTCAGTCCGAAGCTGCCGCTTTTGCTGTAGACCAGGCAATCTGGAGATTAAAGCCCCCGGTAAGTCCGTCTACATCCAATACTTCTCCAACGAAGTACAGCCCCTTTACCTTTTTTGATTCCATTGTCTTAGGATTAATCTCTTTGACTTTAATTCCTCCCTGTGTAATGATAGCTTCATTAAAGTCTCTCAGCCCCGTTATGGTAAAAGGAAAATTCTTAACCTTTTCCAGGAATCCGCCTCTTTCTTCTTTTGTGATCTCATGTACCTTTTTTTCAGGCAGGATTCCGCCCAGTTCCATCATAACCGGATAAAGCTTGGCAGGGAACCATCCTGTGACCACATTTTTAAATTGTTTATTCGGTGCTTCCTGGAATTCCCTTAGCAGCCTTTTATCCAGCTGT
Organism: Candidatus Blautia merdipullorum; assembly: GCA_019118685.1. GTDB lineage: Bacteria > Bacillota > Clostridia > Lachnospirales > Lachnospiraceae > Blautia > Blautia merdipullorum. Next base: position 5,010 of record DWYL01000087.1, on the reverse strand, counting down.
TCCCGGGAAAGAGCTGGTTTTAAATTAAGAGATCCCTGGAGAGGGCCTTTTTTCAGCCGTTTTCCAATATAGGAACTGGCGGAAAGCGCCAAAGGGCCTGACATCCCGAAATGCGTAAACAGAAGCTCTCCAAAATTATTATATAGTGTCCTTTTCCCGTCTTTTATAGTAATCTCTACATTTTTCAGAGACAGTCCCTGCATTTTTGTTATATAACTTTCTTTTGTTTCAATAGGAACCAGTGCGGGAAGAAGTTCCGTAACTTCATGTCCGGTCTCCCGTGCGAAACGATATCCGTCTCCGGTAGACCCGGTGGCCTGATAAGAATATCCCCCCGTCGCAACGATTACCCTATCCGCTTCTATCCTGGCTCCGTTTTCCAAGATTGCCCCCTGGACTTTTCTTCCTTCTGTTTCTGCCTCTCCTGTAAGAATTTCCTGAACCTGGCTGTTTAAATGGATTTTTACGTCCAGCTCCCGAAGCCTTTTTTCCATCACCCGAATCACATCGGAGGAATGATCGGAGACAGGAAAAATCCGGCCTCCCCGTTCTTCTTTTACCTTCAGTCCCAGACTTTCAAAAAAAGCAATGGTGTCTTGATTTGTATATCCATAAAAGGCACTATAAAGAAATTTAGGGTTTGTCACTACAGACTGAAAAAAAGACTCTTCATCGCAGGAATTCGTCAGATTACACCTTCCCTTTCCTGTAATAAACAGTTTTTTTCCCAGCTTCTCATTCTTTTCAAAAATATGAACCCGATGTCTTTGCTCCCCCAGAAAGATCCCCGCAGCCATTCCGGCCGCACCGCCTCCTATAATCACTATTTTTGCCATAACTACTCCTTATTATCATATACCTCATACTCATCCCAGATTTTTTCCAGAGATTCCAGTCTTTCTACCACTTCTTTCTGTTTTCTCATACTGAGCGCCACTACCAGAGCATTGATCACACTCAGCGGCGCCACCAGAGAATCAACAATAGATGCCATATCACTTCTTGCAATCAGATTGCAGGAAGCATACAGATTCATAGGAGAATGGGCGCTGTCTGTAAGAGTGATCACCTTGGCCTTCCTGTTCTTAGCAAACTCAAGAGCCTTTAAAGTTCTCATAGAATATCTTGGGAAACTGATTCCCACTATCACATCCTGCTCTCCGATGTGGATCATCTGTTCGAAGATCTCACTGGAACTGCTGGTCGTCAAAAGCCGCACATTATCAAAAATCAGATTCAGATAAAAACCCATAAAACTGGCAAGAGGCGCGCAGCTCCGTATTCCTACGATATAAATGTTTTTGGCAGGCAAAAGTATTTCTATTGCCCTTTCAAAGGCGTCATGATCAATCCCCTCCAGGGTCTGTTTGATCTTATCAATATCTGAATGAAGCACTGTATCAAGGATCTCTGACTGAGGTACCTTCCCATAGGTTACCTCCATCCGCTGTATAGAATTCAGTTTATTTCTTACCAGTTCCTCCAGCACTTTCTGAAATTCCGGATATCCCTTATATCCCAGATGAATGGCAAAGCGCACCACTGTAGATTCGCTTACGCCTACAGTCTCTCCCAGCTTTGCAGCAGTCAGAAAAGCCGCTTTATCATAATTATCTAAAATGTACGAAGCAAGCTTTTTCTGTCCTTTGCTGAAGTTCTGATATTGCTGCTGGATCCTGCCAAGCAAGTGTTCTGTATTTCCCATTCCTGTGTCCCTTCTTTTCTTTTTCCTCTCACATTTCAATTATCATATCATAAAATCTTAGGAAAATCAAAAAAAGCCGTCTCACAAAACTCCGGAAGTACTATTATCTTCCGATAAGTTTTGTGGGACGGTTATTCTGCTTACTTAATAGTATGTTCCTTATACCGGATATACGCCGTTTTCTGTATCCGCTTCCTTAGGATCTACCTTCGTCTGCTGTGCTTCTCTGTATTTGAAGAAGTCTGTTGCAACCTGAGGGAAGAGTGCATAGGTCAGCACGTCTTCTTCCTGCTCAGACCACTGAGCCATTTCATCTCTCAGAGTATCCAGTTCAGGCTCCAATAGATCTGCCGGACGGCAGGTGATCACTTCTGCATCGCCGATGCACTTCTTCTGGACTTCCGGATTAAAAGGCTTCACGGTAGCGCCGTATTTGCCGCTTAAAACATCTTTTGTCTCTTTGGTTACCATCTTATAGCGCTCGCCCATGAGCACATTGAATACAGCCTGGGTACCCACGATCTGTGAAGACGGTGTAACCAGAGGCGGCTCTCCCAGATCCTTACGAACTCTTGGAACTTCTTCCAGAACATCGTAATATTTATCTTCTGCATGCTGGTCTTTCAGCTGAGAAGTCAGATTGGAAAGCATGCCGCCCGGCACCTGATACAGAAGGGTCTTGATATTTACTCCCAGGTTCTTCGGATTCAGAAGGCCGGAATCCAGAGCCTCGTCACGAATCGGACGGAAATAATCGGCAATCTCTGCCAGCAGGTTCTGATCAAATCCTGTATCATAGGGAGTTCCTTTAAAGGTTTCTACCATAACCTCTGTAGCTGGCTGGGAAGTTCCCAGAGCAAAGGGTGACATAGCCGTATCGATCACATCTACCCCTGCCTCTACTGCTTTCAGATAAGTCATAGAAGCTACACCAGAAGTATAATGGGTATGAAGCTGAATTGGTATATCAACTGCTTCTTTCAGGGCTGTTACCAGCTCAGTTGCTGCATATGGAAGGAGAAGTCCTGCCATATCTTTAATACAGATAGAGTTAGCTCCCATATCTTCAATTCTTTTTGCCAGATCTACCCAGTATTCCAGGGTATAAGCCTCGCCTAAAGTGTAGGACATAGCCACCTGAGCGTGTCCTTTTTCTTTATTAGCTGCCTTTACTGCTGTCTGCAGATTTCTCAGATCGTTCAGACAGTCAAAAATACGAATAATATCGATTCCGTTGGCAATAGATTTCTGTACAAAATACTCTACCACATCATCTGCATAGGGACGATAACCAAGAATGTTCTGTCCTCTGAACAGCATCTGGAGCTTTGTATTTTTGAATCCATCACGGAATTTACGAAGTCTTTCCCATGGGTCTTCTTTCAGGAAACGCAGGGAAGCATCAAAGGTAGCGCCGCCCCAGCATTCTACAGAATGATAACCCACTTTATCCAGTTTATCCACGATAGGCATCATCTGTTCTGTTGTCATTCTGGTGGCAATCAGAGACTGATGAGCGTCACGCAGGATCGTCTCAGTAATCTTAATAGGTTTTTTTACTACTTCTGCCATCTTTTTTTCCTCCATTTATATTTCCATGTCCGCCGATGCGGATTTTACTATACGCCGAAAATTGCCATAAAGGTTCCGGCAGCTACAGCTGTACCGATAACGCCTGCTACGTTTGGTCCCATGGCATGCATCAGCAGGAAGTTGGTAGGATCAGCCTCAGCACCTACCTTCTGAGATACACGGGCTGCCATAGGCACGGCAGATACTCCGGCAGAACCGATCAGCGGGTTGATCTTGCCGTGGGACAGCTTACACATCAGCTTGCCCAGGAGCACGCCTCCCGCAGTACCAAAGGCAAAGGCTACCAGACCCAGGACAACGATCTTCAAAGTATCCATCTTCAGGAAAGCCTCAGCGCTTGTGGAAGCACCTACAGAAGTTCCCAGAAGGATTACAACGATATACATAAGAGCATTAGAAGCTGTCTCTGTCAGCTGTTTTACCACGCCTGACTCACGGAACAGATTTCCAAGCATCAGCATACCAACCAGAGGAGCGGTAGTAGGCAGGATCAGGCATACCACTACCGTAATAACGATAGGGAACAAAATCTTTTCCAGTTTGGAAACCGGACGGAGCTGCTCCATCTTGATTTTTCTTTCTTCCTCTGTTGTAAGAAGTTTCATAATAGGCGGCTGAATGATAGGAACCAGGGACATATAGGAATATGCCGCCACGGCAATGGCTCCCATAAGTCCCGACTGTCCCAGCTTGCCGGCCAGGAAAATAGAAGTCGGTCCGTCGGCACCTCCGATAATGGAAATTGCTGCCGCAGCTTTTCCGTTGAATCCCATAAAGATTGCCAGGAAATAAGCCACATAAATACCTAACTGTGCTGCAGCACCCATAAGGAAGCTTTTGGGATTTGCGATCAGGGGACCAAAGTCTGTCATGGCACCTACTCCCAGGAAGATCAGAGAAGGCAGAACACTCCACTCATCCAAGATATAGAAAACGTGCAGAAGTCCCGGTGTTCCGTTTGAGGCTTCTTCCGCTGAGATCATAATATCCGGATAAATATTTACCAAAAGCATACCGAATGCAATGGGTACCAGCAAAAGGGGCTCAAAACCCATTTTAATGGCGAGGAACAGGAATACAAACGCCACTAGAATCATGATCAGATTTCCAAATGTCAAATTCATAAAAGCGGTCTGGCTGATAAGATTTGACGCAACATCTGCAATGTTTGACATTTTTTTACCTCCCGTATTTTTTCTTTGACTTTACACAGTCCATAGTGCTTAGTTCATGGTAGCAAGGATATCGCCGTTTTCCACTGCGTCTCCTACTGCCACGTTAATACTTGCTACTGTGCCGTCCTGAGGTGCTACTACGGGAATTTCCATCTTCATGGCTTCCAGAACAACGATGGGGTCTCCTGCTTTCAGAGCCTGTCCGGCATTTGCTGCCACGCTGCAAACTTTGCCTGGTACAGAAGCCTTTACTTCGATAGAGCCTGCTGCGGCGGCAGGTGCTGCTGCAGGCGCAGGGGCTGCCTTGGGAGCGGCCTTTGGTGCTGCTTTTGGTGCGGCCACAGGTGCTGCTCCATTTCCTGCGCCTTCTTCTACTGTTACATCATACGCAACGCCGTTTACAGTGATTGTATAAGATTTCATATTCTTTTCCTCCTATGACTTTCAGCTAACGCCAATTATTTTTCTTTGATTTTCTGATCGAACGGACTACAAAGCTGTCCGGGGATGTATTTTCAGAAGCTGCAATAGCTGCTG
>DWYL01000086.1 GCA_019118685.1 Candidatus Blautia merdipullorum | reverse complement strand
ATTTGACAACGCGCAAGCTGCTGTACAGAGATGTATGGCAGCTTTTGCTATGTGGAAAATCTTTCATATTTTAGAATGATCCAGAAAACGCTTTATTAACTGAAGGAGACCTGCGATGAAAATTATAAGAGAGAAAAAACAGATTTATGACAAGTATATTGTACGGCTGCAGTTTAACAGTCTGTATCTGAGAGATCCGAAGATGAAGCCGGGACTTCTGGTCTGCTATCTTTTTACGCAAAATCCCAATATAGATTTTACAACCATACATCTGAAAGCGGACAATCCGGAAGTCGGGATCCCCTGGGAATGGGAGTATGAGTACACTGCGGAAGAATTTCGAAAGGCTTATCCTGCCCTGGAGGACTTTATGGCGAAATTTGACCGGGAAGATTTCGGATACTGGGAGATGAAATTTCTGTATAAAGGAGTCGAGTGTACAGCGTCCTGTTCAGAATTAAAAGAAGGGGTGATAGGGTTGGGGTATCCTGTAGAGCCGGATCTGAATATCCTTCCCCTGGTTACAGAGATTGAGGACTCATCTTACGAAATCGACCGGTATGACAAAGAACTGGTCCGCCGCATGAAAGAGATTTTTCGGCTGAACCAGAGAAGGGCAGTCAGGTCTCTGGATAAACTGGCGGCGCATAAGGATATCTACGATGAATTTGTGAAGGTGATATACGGCAAAAAGCAGGATGCCCTGGAGCATCCAGTCAGCGTGGAGGGATACACTGCCGGGGCGCTGGCTGAAAAGTATCCGCTGTCAATTCTAGGGGCATACAATTATCTGATCTACCTGCGGGAAAAGCCTGAATCTGCTCTTTCAGACTTAAAAAAAGGATTGAAGCGAAAATAACCCGTGCCTGAAAAAAAGACTTCCTTTTGGTATTGATAAAATACTAAAAAAGGAGGGTTGGATCATGAAAGAATCAAGGAAGGTAACATATAAGGCACTGAAAAAGGGGCAGAAGATCTGCGGCTCGATAAGCGGAAATACATACCATAGCTTCACTGGATATGTACAGGAGATCACTCCGGCGGTCGTCAAAGTAGAACTTTGGCGCCCGGGCAGTGGAAAATTTGACAAGATTCCGTCTGATGCACAGTTCCTGATCGAATTGTCTGAGGAAGAGATCATGGACAAGTATGACCATGATGCCGGGAAAATTGCCCACGCAATACAGAGGAAGCTGCACCGGGATGAGATCGGGAGCAAAGAGATGTGGAACGCATGGCTGTCGCCAAATCCCTGGGAAATGGCGCAGAAATGCAAAGAATACAAATTGACGGTGATCGGGCATTGTACAGATATTGTCCCCAAACATTCAATATCAGGTGATCTGCTCGATGCAGGGGTATGTGTAGAAGAGGAAGACGGCGAAAGGATCTGGTGCCATTTTAGAAGCCGGGATGTGAAGCTGATGCTGGAGCGGTACGAGCGGCGTCGGAAATATAAAGAAGAGGGACGTCGGTTCCATATCAATGAGGACTGCCAAAAGATTATTGATGAAATGGAAATGACAACGTGACATATTTAGCGACTATAAGTGTCAGGGAAACGTGAAGAAGCAGGAACTGAAAAAACAGGACATTGTTATGGGAAACGTGGAAAAGATCCTTAAAGAAATGCATGCGTCGGCAATCTATTCGCAGACAAAAGATGGATATGGAGCTATGTGTGTTTCAATCGGGACGATAGAGCGTATTCTTCGCGCAAATATGGAAGGAGCGAAAATAATGGGAGAAATTAAAAATAACGAGGCAATCAACGAACTGCTGTTCCTGAAAGAGAAGCTGTACAATGGGATTTTTGGGGATCGGCTCGGATGCATCGACTATGCCATATCAATGATCAAAGAGGCTGAACGATACAGGGAAATCGGCACGCTGGATGAAATCCGTGAAGCGAAAGAAAAGCGGACTCCAATGCAGCCCGATGTAGAAGGCGATGGGGAGGCGGATGGCTTTCCAGTGTATGATACCTGGATCTGCCCAAGCTGCGGAGAAGCATACGAAATTGGCTACGATGACCATGATTTCTGTCCGAAGTGCGGACAGAAGATTAATCGAGACATACTGATCAATATGGAATCTTAAGCAAAATACGACCAATTAAGGAGTAATAAATGAGTCAAGAAAAAGCATGTGAGGCCTGCGGCACATATTTTGTGCCAAGTCGAAAAAATCAAAAATACTGTCCCGCTTGCGGAAAAAGAGGCGGAGATATCTGCCGCCGCATAGAAAACAAAATCGCGCATAGCAAAATGCTCGACCGCATCTATAATCCAGTAATATTCGATAACACATGCATACAATGCGGGGCCATATTCAAAAGCACTCGTCAGGACCGAAAATTCTGTTCATCCAGATGCAGTAAGGAATATAATCGGGAGCATCTTGTATGCGACAACTGTGGAATATTGATCAAAAGCGTGCGGTCTGACATCTCTGATGAAGAACTGACTAAGAAGTATCATTATTGCTCGGACTTTTGTGAGCAAGAACATAAGGAAAAACTGGACATTAACAGATATGGCATTAAGAAATGTAAGCAGTGTGGAGAAACGTTCGTGTCGAAAAATATGCATTTCTGTAGCAAAAAGTGTAGTAATACATATCGAAAAGAACATCCAAATGCATTTAGATCCGTTAAGATTCAACCCGCGTTGCCTCCGCTTCCTAAAATGCCGCCTGTAAAAAAGGAATCCGCAGAAGCAAAAAAGAAGAAACAACAGGAAGAATACATCCGGCAGAATGGAATTTGCGGGATCTGCAAAACGCCATATTCTAAATGCGAACGCATGACCAGTCATTTCCGGGTCATTCCGAAAGGCGCCAAATACATAGATGGTAAAATTCAATTCTGCCCAAAGTATTCTGACACAAAGGGGTAAAATAGAATGGCAAAATCAGAAAACACACTCGAGATTGAGCAGGCGCTTCATCAATCGTGTCGCGAGAAACGTCTGTATGGCTGCGAAGAGGTTACGATCGGATTTCCTAACAACGGACATGGGAACGAAATTGTCGATTTTATGTCCATGGACAGTAAGGGAATCATCCGTTGTTATGAGATCAAGGTCTCATTGGCGGACCTTAGGTCAGGGGCGCAGCTAAGTTGGTATGGGCACTACAATTATTTGGCAGTAGCAGAGGAACTGTATAAAGCAGTGGAAGACTGGAGTGCACATATCCCGGATTTTGTAGGGATCAGTGTGCTTGAAAAAACATGGCATGGTCCTGCATTAGTCAATAAGCGAAAACCGGTCAAAAAGAAACTGGGCCCGGAAGAGCAGATGCTGGTCAAGGAAAGCCTTATCCGGACACTGACATGGAAAATGTGGAAATATCAGGATGCAGCTGATATGGAGAAGATCAGGAAGCTGCAGAAAGATGTTCGGGACTGGAAAAAAAGATATACACGGGAATATCAGGAAAGATTAGAACTTCACCGCGCCGTGCAAATGTACAGGAGACTGACCGGGATTGATATTGAAGACTATGTAGACGTACATAAGAAAGGAGACAGCGCATGCCTGATAAAATGATCAAAGCGATCCGAAATTTCATAGCATCATACATATTGGAGCATAAGTACCCGCCGTCAGTGCGAGAGATTGCGGATGGAGTGGGACTGAGATCAACATCATCTGCACAATATTACCTGGATATCATGATCGAAGTCGGAATCCTTGAAACGGATACAAAGCCACGCCAACCAAGGGCATTGAGGATACCTGGAATGTCCAT
>DWYL01000085.1 GCA_019118685.1 Candidatus Blautia merdipullorum | reverse complement strand
ACCTATGAGATCATAGAGTTTATGATACAGATGCTGGGCGGCGTATCTGTATTTGTTTCCTTTATCCTGGGATTTCTCATTGTCTATGCCAATAATTTTCTGATCAAAAGACGAAAAAAAGAATTTGGCGTTTATATGACCCTGGGAATGGGGAAAATGCAGATATCCAGGATCCTTCTGGGGGAAACCTTTCTGATTGGGCTGTTGTCCCTGGCGGTTGGCCTTCTTATTGGAATTTTCGGCTCTCAGTTTATGTCCCTTCTGGTAGTAAAAATGTTTAACGGTGTCATGGACGGCTATCAGTTTGTGTTTTCCGGCGCTGCTTTTTGGAAGACGATCGTATATTTTGGCATTATGTTTCTCATTGTGGCGGTATTTAATGTAATCAGTCTTTCCAGATATTCTCTTATAGAACTTTTATCCGCAGGGAAGAAAAACGAGAAGATTTCCATGAAAAATCCTTTGCTGTGCGGAGCGGTGTTTCTCCTGGCAACGACAGATCTGGCATATCAGTATTATCAGGTGAGCCATCCTGAAGGAATCACTTCCGGCTGGGTACTGGTGATAATCCTGGCAGGCTGTGTGGGAACCTTTCTTTTTTTCTGGTCACTTTCCGGATTCCTTCTGGTGATCCTTCAAAAAAACAGAAAATATTATCTCAGGGATCTTAATGCATTCATCCTCCGACAGATCCACAGCAAGGTGAATACTATGGTCTTTTCCATGACCATTATCTGTCTTATGCTGTTTCTTACCATCTGTATCCTGGGAGGAGGGCTGGGTATTAATTTCAGCTTTCAGAAAATGCTGCGTGAGCTGACACCGGTAGATGTGAATTTCATGGATATCTCCGGGAAAGAAGTCAGCACAAAGCTGGAAGAGAATGGATTTGACATGTCTCTTTTAAAAGAAGGCTATGTGGAAGTTCATTTCTATAACACTCCGGATCTGATTCTGAGAGACACATTGGACAGGACAGGACTGGAAGCGGATACCTCGGGACTGACTGCCTATCTTGAAGGGAATGACTACCAGGAAACCATTATGAAAGAATCGGAATATAACCGTCTTGCAGAACTATATGGTATGGAGCCTGTAAACGTGGAAGAAGATACCTATGGGATCGTCAGTGATTATGAAATCACAGAAGAACTGAGAAACAAACTTCTGGAAACAGGAAAGACTATTACACTTAACGGAAAAACTTATCAGCCGGCGTATAAAAAATGTGTGTATGGATTCGCAGAGATGATGGCGAACCATGGAAATACAGGAATCTTTATCCTGGAAGATGACCAGGTACAGGAAGAATGGAGAAGCAGCAGTTTTCTGGCGGCAGATTACCGGGCAGACAGCCAGAGTGAGAAGGAACAGATCGACCAGGAGGTCATGAAATATGATGTTTCGAATATGGCGGAAGGCCTTCTGATCAATACCAAAATAGATATTATCGCTGTCAGCGGAGGAATTTCTGCGGCAGTTACCTTTGTGTCCATCTATCTGGGGATCATTTTCCTGATCTGCAGTGCCGCCATACTGGCTTTAAAAGAGCTTTCAGACAGCTCGGACAACAAAGAACGGTATGCTATGCTCCGGAAGATCGGGGCAGACGAAAAAATGATCAACAGGGCGCTTTTCCGTCAGATCGGGATCTTCTTTTTTATCCCTCTGGTTCTTGCAGTAGTTCACTCTGTGTTTGGCATGATTTTTATAAAGATCGGTCTCCAGAGCATGGGACGTATTGATTATTTTTCTTCTATTCTTTCCGCAGCAATGATTTTTATCCTGATCTACGGTGCTTATTTTTTCCTTACCTATTTTGGAAGCAAAAGGATTATCAGGAATTCATAAGCTCACATAAAAATCCGGAATTTTGTCATACTAACTTTGGAAACTAAATTTAAGGAGGAAATGATTATGACAGAAATTTCGGTACTTGACCTTCAGAATCTCCGCCATCTTATCGGAGGATTTGACACTACTCACTGCAAAATGCAGGATTATGCCCATGAAGCCCAGGATCCCCAGGTGAAACAGTTTTTTCAGAAATCCGCACAGTCCGCTCTGGAGAGTAAGCAGCAGCTGATGCAGTTTTTACAGTAGGAGGTAGAAATCATGACAGATAAGACAATGGTTGCAGATACACTGGCGGGAATTAATGGAGAACTGGTGCGCTACGGGGAAATGATCCCCCAGACAGAGAATCCCCAGCTGAAACAGGTCCTGAAACAAATGCGGAATCAATGTGAGATGTCCCAGGAAGAGATTTATCAGATCGCAAGGGCAAAAAGTTATTATGTACCGGCGGCCTGCGCCGACCCTGAAGAGGTTGCCCACGTCCGCTCCATACTCACTCAGCCTTCCATTCATTAAAAAGGCATAGGCCAAAAGCCTGTTTCCTGCTCTGCTGAAAAAATTCAGTAACAGGAACAGGCTTTTTTCACAGTTTTTTCCGGATCAGAAAAAGAAAAATTTGGTGATTTTCCTGGGATTTACACATGACGTTTGGCTGTGCTATAATTTGAGCACCACATATCAAAAAAGTTCTTTAAAGATCCCCCGCCTTTTCAGAAAAAGACAGCTACGGCTGCCCAAAGTAAAAAAGAAACAGTTGACAATCCCCGGAAACTATACTATTATTGGATACATAGGCGAACATCCGTTCGTAAAAGGAAACAGCGAAATAAAAGGAGAAAAAAGATGGCACAGATGGTGAAAGAAGATAAATTAAAGGCCCTGGACGCTGCCCTCGGCCAGATAGAGAAGCAATTTGGAAAGGGCTCCGTGATGAAGCTGGGAGATTCCGCCGCGAATATGAATGTGGAGACCGTTCCCACCGGTTCCCTGAGCCTGGACATTGCTCTTGGAATGGGAGGAGTTCCCAAAGGAAGGATCATAGAGATCTATGGACCGGAGTCCAGCGGAAAGACTACAGTGGCTCTTCATATGGTAGCGGAAGTTCAGAAAAGAGGAGGGATCGCCGGTTTTATTGATGCCGAGCACGCTCTTGATCCCGCTTATGCTAAAAATATTGGGGTTGATATTGACAATCTCTATATTTCTCAGCCGGACAATGGAGAACAGGCTCTGGAGATCACTGAGACTATGGTCCGGTCCGGCGCAGTGGATATTATTATCGTAGACTCAGTAGCGGCGCTTGTTCCCAAAGCGGAGATAGAGGGAGATATGGGAGACGCACATGTGGGGCTTCAGGCAAGGCTTATGTCCCAGGCACTCAGGAAGCTCACCGCCCATATAAGCAAGTCCAACTGCATTGTGATCTTTATCAACCAGCTTCGTGAGAAAGTAGGCGTTATGTTCGGCAATCCGGAGGTTACCACCGGCGGAAGGGCATTGAAATTTTATTCGTCTATCCGTATGGATGTAAGAAGGATTGAAACTTTGAAACAGGGCGGGGAAATAGTTGGAAACCGGACCAGGATCAAAGTGGTAAAAAATAAGATCGCCCCGCCATTTAAAGAAGCGGAATTTGATATTATGTTCGGAGAAGGCATATCTAAAGAGGGAGATATTCTGGATCTGGCGGCAGATCTGGGAATCGTAAATAAAAGCGGTGCCTGGTATGCCTACAATAATGGAAAAATCGGACAAGGACGGGAAAATGCCAAGAAATATCTGAAAGAAAATCCCGCTGTCAAAGACGAGATTGAAAAAAAAGTGCGGGAACATTATGGACTGACTGCGGAAGAAGGAGGGGAGCCAAAAGCAGAAGAACCTTCTCAGCAGACCCTTCATCTTGATACGGAAGAGTAGGTGGAAAAAGATCATGACTGTTACAGAACTAAGAGCTGTGACAAAGCAGAAATTTCAGGTAGAAATTGATGGACAGCCGGCTTTTGTTTTATACAAAGGCGAGCTGTCCCGCTGTCATATAGAAAAAGGCAGGGGAATATCTCCTGAAACCTATAGGGAGATCACAGAAGAAATTCTGCCGAAAAGGGCGAAGATGAGAGCCATGCACCTTCTGGAGCAGGGAGATCGGACCAGGCGAGGGCTGGAAGACAAGCTGCTGAAAAGCGGATATCCGCCTCATGCAGCAGAGGAAGCCCTGGCTTATGTGGAATCTTTTCACTATATAGATGATAAACGGTATGCACTTTCCTATATCCTGAGCCAAAAGGACAAAAAAGGAAAGACCAGAATCCAGATGGAACTTCGCCGGAAGGGAGTGTCTCAGGAGGACATCGACCAGGCCTTTTCAGAGACAGAGGAGGACACAGATCCCAGAGAAACTATCCGGGAGCTTATCAGGAAGAAAAAGAGGGGAGAAGGGCCCATAGATGAGAAAGAGAGAAACAGACTTTACGGATTTCTTATGCGCAGAGGCTTTTCTTCTTCAGAGATCCTGTCAGTACTGCGGGAATTTTAAAAGATTGTCATTGAAAATTCAGAAAAAACTTGTATAAAATATACATAGAGCACCTTCCTAATTCTTGGTTTTATGTTGACTTTTTTATGAAATCAGTATAAAATTATACTGTTGTATACGTACAATGAAAACTTAATAAGGAGGTGCTCCTGTGGCAATCTATCTAATCATTGCAATCGTTGCTGTAGCTGTTACATTGCTGATCGCAGTTCCTGTTACTGCAAATATTTCCGTGAAGAAAAAAACAGAGAAAGATGCAGAGACCATCGGAACCGCAGAAGTGAAAGCAAGAAGCATTATAGATGAAGCATTGAAGACTGCTGAAACAAAGAAGCGTGAAGCTCTCCTGGAAGCGAAAGAAGAGAACCTTCGCACCAAGAATGAATTGGAGAAGGAGACAAAGGAGAGAAGAAACGAGCTTCAGAAGTACGAAAAGCGTGTTTTGTCAAAGGAAGAGGCCCTTGATAAGAAGGCAGAAGTCCTGGAAAAGAGAGAGGCCGAAAATGCAGCAAGGGAAGCAGATTTAAAGAAAAAAGAAAAGAAAGTCGACGAACTACAGGGACAGAGAATACAGGAACTGGAAAGAATTTCAGGTCTTACCTCCGAACAGGCAAAAGATTATTTGTTGAAAACTGTTGAAGATGAAGTAAAAATTGACACCGCCAAGCTTTACAAGGAATTAGTAAGCCAGGCAAAAGAAGATGCAGACAAAAAGGCAAAAGAATATGTAGTAACTGCTATACAGAAATGTGCAGCAGACCATGTGGCAGAAGCTACAATTTCTGTTGTGCAGCTTCCAAGTGATGAAATGAAAGGCAGGATCATAGGCCGGGAAGGCCGCAATATCAGAACCCTGGAGACATTGACAGGTGTAGATCTGATCATTGATGATACCCCGGAAGCAGTAGTGCTTTCAGGATTTGATCCTATCCGCAGAGAAGTAGCCAGAATCGCTTTGGAAAAATTAATCGTAGACGGCCGTATCCATCCGGCCAGAATTGAAGAAATGGTTGAAAAAGCACAGAAAGAAGTTGAGACCATGATGCGGGAAGAAGGAGAAGCCGCAGCATTGGAGGTTGGGGTACACGGAATCCACCCCGAACTGATACGACTTCTTGGACGTATGAAGTTCCGTTCAAGCTACGGCCAAAATGCTTTGAAACATTCTATTGAAGTGGCTCAGCTTGCAGGCCTTCTTGCAGGAGAGGTTGGAACGGATATACGTATGGCAAAACGAGCAGGACTGCTCCATGACATCGGAAAATCCATCGACCATGAAGTGGAAGGATCCCACATTCAGATTGGTGCTGACTTATGTAGAAAATATAAAGAATCTCAGATCGTTATTAACGCGGTGGAGGCTCACCACGGAGATGTAGAGCCTACATCCCTGATCGCATGTCTTGTCCAGGCTGCTGATGCAATTTCTGCTGCCAGACCTGGGGCAAGAAGAGAAACATTAGAAACTTATACCAACAGATTAAAACAGTTAGAAGACATTACAAATTCCTTTAAAGGAGTGGAAAAATCTTTTGCTATTCAGGCAGGAAGAGAAATTCGTGTTATGGTATTGCCGGAACATGTCAGCGACAGCGATATGGTACTCCTGGCAAGGGATATTTCTAAGCAGATTGAAGCTGAACTGGAATATCCTGGACAGATCAAAGTAAATGTAATTCGTGAATCCAGAGTAGTGGATTACGCAAAATAGTGTCGACTTTAGATTTATTAAAAAAAGATCCTTGCGGTAAGCAGGGATCTTTTTTTGTTATACTTCCAGACTATTTCACCGTTCTCATTCATAGACTGTAGAGGGTGAAGTATATGAAAAAAAATCTAAGGCTTTTTCTTTTACTCTATCTGGCTGGATTTGCTGCAGGGATACTTGCGGCAAATCTTTTGATCAGGAAAACAGGATATGAGACAAGTTTACTGTCCGTATATTTGGCAGCTGCGCCTTCTGGAGAGAACAGACTGCTGTTTTGGAAACTTCTGTTCCGGCGGGGAGGCTTTTTCTTTGTAGGAGCAGTATGCGGTGTGACAGTACTTGGATTTTTCCTGATGTCTGTGAGTCTTTTATGGGCGGGATTTATGGGAGGAAATCTTATTACACTTTTTTTGACAGCACTGGGAATAAAAGGCATGGGGATAGGAATACTTTGCCTGTTCCCTCAGATTTTATTTTATATTCCTGGATGGTTCCTTTATTTTTTTGCAGTGACGCAGATGAGCCAGAAATCCTTTACAGGATATAGACGAGACAAAGAAGATTATCAGGCTTATTTTTTCTTCCTTTCCATGGCGGGAGCGCTTCTTATTTTGGGAATTTGG
>DWYL01000084.1 GCA_019118685.1 Candidatus Blautia merdipullorum | reverse complement strand
AATGCAAGACGTATCAGGGCAATCTCTGCCTTTTGGAAAGTCCTTTCTTCCTCTTCGCAGTCAATAGTCACGCTATTTTCATCATATGCTTTTAAGACACCATAAAATTCCTTTTCCCTGTCTATCGGACGATAAGTTCTGATCTCGACCTCTTTCCCAATACTGCGCTTAAAATCTTTTTCCTTCTTTAAAGGTCTTCCCAGTCCAGGAGAACTAACTTCCATGATATAGGCTTCCTCGATAAAATCTGCCTCATCCAGTTTGTCAGAAAATTCTCTGCTTACTGTTTCACAGTCATCAACAGTAATGCCCCCCGGTTTGTCAATATAAGCTCTCAGATAAAAGCTGCTGCCTTCCTTGACGTATTCTACGTCAACCAGTTCAAATCCATATTTCTCCACGATGGGAGATACCAGTGCTTCTGCTTTCTGCTCATATATCTCTTTTTTACTCATATCCTCACCTTCTTTCAACCAGGTATACAAACGATAAGAGTGGACCTTGCGGTCCACTCTTATGCTGAAATAACTATCGTGTTCTTTCTTAGGATAACACTATTTTTCTTATCTTGCAAGTAGTTTTTCCCTATTTTTAGGGCTTTTTGCTATTTTTCCGCTCCCTCAATGCTGCCAGGCAATAATGATCAGATGATCGCTTCCTCCGTAATAAGTCTGCCAGACCAGCGTCTGTCCAGGCGTCAAAATGCCGCTGTCCTGAACCGCACTTTCGATCAGGCTACCTTCTAACAGATCCTCCAATGCCAGATCATAACTGTCCTTACCGGCGAACCGCAGCTCTGTCATTACAGTTCCCTGAACCAGATCGCTCTGAAGAACCTGACGGATCTGATCCTGATCATATTCTTCATACCACCGTTCTATATTTTTGTAATAATTATACCGGCCGTCTTCACAGACAGGGAGAGGGATCGTATCATCCGGGACATGGGTAGGCGCAAGAGTATCCCAGCTGCAGCACAAATAGCTGTAGGAAATATAGGCGTCATTTTCTGCAGGATTTAAATAACCCGGATTTCCCCATGTAACATCCATAAAATAATACTCTTCCCCTATTTTCACCAGGTTCCAGGCATGGCTGGACGGCCTGTCTCCATTAACGGTACCTGTGACCAGTGTGCAGAAGATTCCCATTCTGTTCAGCAGATACTGGGCTGCTTTGGAATATCCCATACAAACAGTTTTTCCTTCTAAGAAGACACTGCGTATGTTCTGATTCTGTCCGCTGTCTTCCTGATACTCCACCTGCCGGATCAGAGTTTCATAAATATATTTGATCTTTTCATAAGTATCTCCCTGAGGAGCCCCGGCAATCCACTGGTCCGCCACTGTCTCTATCTGTTTCTGAAGGCTTGCCGCTTCTTCTCTGCCCGCCTGATATTCCGGCCTTACTTTCAGATTCTGGATCTCTCCCCCCGGAAGTTCCTGATAAGTATAGCTACTGGTACCGTCTGTCCAGAAATACTCCGGATGATCTGCCAGGAGGATCCGCATAACTTTTTCCAGCTGTTCCTGAGAAAGGGGATCCACCGGGATTTCTTCCTGGAAGCTTTCAATGCCGGCTGCCAGCTGGCGGTATACCTTCTGTTCCTCTTCTTCCAAAGTACTGTATCCATAATAATAAGCAGAAGCTTCTTCCGTAATCTCTATTTCCGGCAGCTCTGTTTCCATCTCTGTTGTTTCTTCTTCCTGAGAGCCGATAACGTCATCAACGGTTTCCTGAAAATGCCCTACTGCCTCTTTGGCTTCCTGGAACCCACAGCCGGAAATTCCCGTAAGCAAGGCTCCCCAAAGGATAAAAGCCAGTATTCTCTTTTTGATCTTAAACACCTCTCCTGTCCTTAAATCCTTATTTTGGTCCCCTTTGTGTCTCGTTTCGCCAGTTTCAGTTTATTCAGGGTTACCTGTTTTTCTCTGTAGGTTATCACATATTCCATCCTGTTTTCCAGCATATAAGCATGTTCTACCAGATCCGTTTCTCCCATGCGGATCCCCCGGACGCCCAGGGCGTTTTTCTTCTGGACCGGTATTTCTTCCTTCAGGAATTTCAGGAAATAACCATCCCTGGTCTGAAGAACCAGATGTTCCATTGCAGCCGCAGGCTGTACCATAACAACCTTATCTTTCTCTCCCAGTTTTGTTGCAGCTATGGTTCTCTTGGACACCTCAAACTCACTGCCTTCCACCTGCTTTACCATACCTTTGCCGGTCACAAAGCAAATCTGCTCTTCCTTTACCTGGGCCAAAGGAGCTGCCAGAACGATCTGCTCTGTCTTACTGTCATAATTGCTCACATTATCAATAGGCGTGCCTTTATCCCTGAATTTTCCGTAAGGAAGATCCAGGACTTTCGCAGTGTGCATTCTCCCTGCATCTGTAAAAATACAGATCTTGTCTATGTTCATACAGGAAAATACATATTTATTCTCAGCATCCGCCGTCTCTTTATTTCGCTCATAGACCGAGGTGTCAACGGTCCTGGCATAGCCGAACCGATCCATAAGGAAAACAACCTGGGTCTCCTCGATCTTCTTCTCTTCATAGACGATCTCTGCTGCATTTTCCACTGCGGTTTTTCTTGGATGGCTGTATTCCTTTTTGATCTTTTTCAGATCTTCCATGATCACGGCAGCCATAGAATCATAGTTATTTAAAATATCCTCATAGGCTGCAATCTTCTTCAGGGTCTCCTCATGCTCTGCCATAAGAGTTTCCACTTCCAGGCCGATCAGCCTGTACAGACGCATATCCAGGATCGCCGCAGCCTGCCGTTCTGTAAAACGGAGCTTAGCCGCCTGGCGCATACTGGTCTTTGTCTTGAATTTAATTCCCTCAGTTTCTCCATTTACCAGACAGTTTTTCACTTGTTCCCGGCTTTTGCTTCCTCTGAGGATCTCAATGATCAGATCGATCACATCACAGGCCCGGATCAGTCCCTCCTGGATCTCCCGATTTTCCTGTTCTTTATTCAAAAGACTGGTATACTTCCTGGTAGCCACCTCAAACTGAAAATCCACATGATGTTCGATGATCTGGCGAAGACCCAGAGTCTCCGGTCTCTGGTCTGCCACAGCCAGCATATTCACACCAAAAGTATCCTCCAGACGAGTCTTCTTATAAAGCATATTGGTGAGATTCTCCACATCTGCCCCTTTTTTCAGTTCCAGAACAATGCGGATCCCCTCTTTGGAAGACTGATTGGAAATATCCAGGATATCTGTGGTCTTTTTCGTCTCCACCAATGCCGCCACATCATTTAAAAATTTTCCGATATTAGCGCCGATCATGGGATAAGGGATCTCCGAGATCACCAGCAGGGTCCTTCCGTTTTTCCCTTTTTCTGTCTCCACCTTTCCCCGGATCTTAATCTTTCCTGTTCCGGATTCATAAATAGAAAGAAGATCATCTTTATTTACAATGATACCTCCTGTAGGAAAATCCGGTCCCTGAATATATTCCATCAGTTCTTTCGTAGTGATCTGATTGTTTTTCATATAGGCAATAACTCCATCGATCACTTCTCCCAGATTATGGGGCGGAATACTGGTAGCCATACCTACAGCAATTCCGTCAGCGCCGTTTATAAGAATGTTGGGGATCCGTACCGGAAGCACTTCCGGTTCTTTTTCTGTCTCGTCAAAATTCGGTACAAAATCCACTACATTTTTATCCATGTCTTTTAAATAAACTTCCTGGGTGATCTTCTGAAGCCTGGCCTCTGTATAACGCATAGCCGCAGCCCCGTCCCCTTCAATAGAGCCGAAGTTCCCATGACCGTCTACCAGAGGCAGTCCTTTTTTAAAATCCTGTGCCATCACAACAAGAGCCTCATAAATAGAGCTGTCCCCGTGAGGATGGTATTTACCCATAGTATCTCCTACAATACGGGCACATTTTCTGTAAGGCCTGTCATATCGGATACCCAGTTCATACATATCATACAGAGTTCTTCTCTGCACAGGTTTCAGTCCGTCTCTTACATCTGGAAGAGCACGGGCAATGATCACACTCATGGCATAGTCAATATAAGACTTCTGCATGATCTCCGAATATTCTGTCCGGATAATATTTTCATAAATACCTGCCGCCATACTCCACCTCCTAAATATCTAATTCCGCGTCTTTTGCATGCTCATAAATAAAAGCTTTTCTCGGCGGAACCTCGGTTCCCATCAGAACCTCTGTAACCTCCGATGCCATACGGGCGTCCTCGATCTCTACCAGCCGGAGCATACGGGTCACAGGATTTAATGTAGTCTCCCAAAGCTGCTGAGCATCCATCTCTCCCAGTCCTTTGTACCGCTGAAGGGTGAAAGGACCTTTATGAGTTTTTCTGTACCGTTCCAGAGCCTTGTCATCATAGAGATATTCTTCTTTTCCTTTAGAGGGCATAGCCTTATAAAGAGGAGGCATGGCAATATATACATGTCCCTCGTAGATCAATTCCGGCATGAACCGGTAAAAAAGAGTCAGGAGCAAAGTAGAAATATGAGCGCCGTCCACATCCGCGTCCGCCATAATGATGATTTTGTCATACCGAAGCTTGGTAATATCAAAATCATTTCCATAGCCCTCTGAAAATCCGCAGCCAAAAGCATTGATCATAGTTTTGATCTCTGCATTGGCCAGCACCTTGTCAATGGTAGCTTTTTCTACGTTCAGGATCTTTCCTCGAATGGGAAGGATTGCCTGAAAGCTTCTGTCCCTTGCCGTCTTGGCGCTGCCGCCCGCAGAGTCTCCCTCTACAATAAAGATCTCACAGACAGAAGGATCTCTTTTCTCGCAGTTTGCCAGCTTTCCGTTAGAATCAAAAGAATATTTCTGTTTTGTAAGAAGATTGGTCTTCGCTTTTTCCTCTGTCTTACGGATCTTTGCTGATTTTTCCGCACAAGCCAGAATGTTTTTTAACACTTCCAGATTACGGTCAAAGTACAGTACGATTTCTTCTCCGGTAACCTTTCCCGTAGCCTTAGAGGCGTCCTGGTTATCCAGCTTTGTCTTGGTCTGGCCCTCAAAGCGGGGCGACGGGTGCTTTATGGACACTACTGCTGTCATTCCATTCCGGATATCTGCTCCTGTAAAATTAGGATCCTTCTCTTTCAAGATCCCCAGTTCTCTGGCATAATTGTTCATAACTGTTGTAAAAGTTGTCTTAAACCCGGTAAGGTGGGTGCCCCCTTCTGCATTGTAAATATTATTGCAGAAGCCCAGGACATTCTCACGGAATTCATTCACATACTGAAAAGCCGCCTCTACAGTG
This sequence comes from Candidatus Blautia merdipullorum, assembly GCA_019118685.1. Taxonomy (GTDB): domain Bacteria; phylum Bacillota; class Clostridia; order Lachnospirales; family Lachnospiraceae; genus Blautia; species Blautia merdipullorum. Next base: position 10,407 of record DWYL01000084.1, on the reverse strand, counting down.
ATCCCATCACATTCCCCTTTAAAATACACCGGCTCATGAATGGGCTGGCTTTTCTTGTTCAGATCCCGAATAAATCCTACGATCCCTTCCGGCTCATGGTAGATGATCTCCTCCGGATCCTCTCCCCGTTTATCCTGAAAAACAATGGTGAGTTCCGGATTCAGGTATGCCGTCTCATGGAGTCTGCTCTTCACCTCTGCCGCCGCAAATCTGGTCTTCTCAAAAATTTCCGGATCCGGCAGAAAGTTTATCAACGTTCCGGTAGCTTTGGTTTTCCCCAGTTTTGGAAGAAGTCCCTCCTCTAATTCAATTGCCGGTATTCCTCTTTCATAACAGTCATGATGGATATAACCGTCCCGGCTGATTTTTACATCCAGATAAGCAGACAGAGCGTTTACTACAGAAGACCCCACACCGTGAAGACCTCCGCTGGTCTTATAGACGGAGCTGTCAAACTTTCCCCCGGCGTGAAGAGTTGTAAACACCAGTCTCTCTGCGGACATCCCTTTCTCATGCATGCCTACAGGAATACCCCTGCCATTATCCTCCACAGTAGCTGATCCATCTGCCTCCAGAGTTACCCGGATATTCGTACAGAACCCCGCCAGATGCTCATCCACTGCATTATCTACTATTTCATATATTAAATGGTTCAGACCCTTACGGGAAACACTTCCGATATACATTCCCGGACGCTTTCGCACGGCTTCCAGGCCTTCCAGCACCGTAATGCTGCTGGCATCATAAGTATTTTTCTTAGCCATTCTATGTTTCCTTCCTTCCTATAAATAATCCCTTCCATTTCCTGCTGTCTGCCCCTTCTTTACCAAGGCAGCCCCCACTCTGCCGCAGGCCAGTCCCAATACAGCCCCTGCCAGTACATCCGTTGGAAAATGCACATAAAAATACATCCGTGAGACTCCCATCAACACCGCCAGAAGAACTGCACAGATTCCTATTTTTTTCTGTCCCATAAAAAGCAGTGCCCCTGCAGCGGCAAAAGAAGCCATGGTATGTCCCGAAGGAAAAGAATAATCCTCAGGGACTCTTACCAGCATTTCTACAGATTCATTGATCCAGCAGGGTCTTGGTCTGGCCACTAAAGGTTTGAGGATTAAATTTGCTGCCGCAAAATCAAAGATCAGCGCAGTCAGCGCAGCAATTCCTGCAAATCTGTACTTTTTCATGCAAAGAAGAAAAATTCCCAGGATAATCCAGAACCAGCCGGCCTCTCCCAAAAATGTAACAAAAGACATCAGCTTTGTCAGAATCGGAGAATGTATACTTTGTAAGAAATCTAAAATCTCAAATTCCCATTCCATAAAACAACCCTCCTCCCAAAACGTCTGGCTGCCAGGACAGACATCACCTATTTCATTATGTCTTTCTTGACAGGTCTTATGTATCATATATCATTTTTATGAGATTTTCAAACGCTTTCTATGTTCTTTTAATATTATCGAACATATATTTGTTTTTATCAAGAAATTTTTTCGTGAAAAATTTCTTATTTTTTTCAAAAAAGGTGTTGACTTTTTATGGGGAATCATGTATTATAATCAAGCACGGTTCGTTGGTCAAGCGGTTAAGACGCCGCCCTCTCACGGCGGAAACACGGGTTCGATTCCCGTACGAACTGCTTTTATGGGAAATACTTATTTAAGTATTTCCCTTTTTCTTTTACACAGGACAATCCTTCATCGGATTATATAAATGCTGCTCCGACAGCGTATCATTTACTCAGGAGGTTACTATGGAAAAATTTATTGATCTTCATGTTCATTCCACTGCTTCAGACGGAACTCTGACTCCATCTCAACTAGTGTCTCTTGCAGAAGAAAAAAAGCTGAAAGCTTTCGCTCTGACAGATCATGACACTACCGCAGGATTAGAAGAAGCTTTACTGGCAGCAAAAAATTTCTCTGTAGAAGTAATTCCCGGCATTGAACTGTCTACCACCTGGCTTGGACGAGATGTACATATTGTAGGGCTGGATATTGATTATGGAAATTATTATTTTCAGGAAACTCTCTCCCGATTTCAGGATTCCAGAGATGTGAGAAACGATAAAATACTGAATCTCCTTCAAAAAGAGGGAATCTCCATCAGCAGAGAATCTATGGAAGAAGCTTTTCCTGACAGCGTATGGACCCGGGCTCATTTTGCCCGATATCTTCTGGATCATAAATATGTAGGTTCTATAAATGAAGCTTTTGACCGATATCTGGGAGATCATGCCAGATGTTATGTTCCCAGGGAAAAGGTTACACCCTTCCAGGCTATTTCTCTGATCCATGAAGGAAATGGTATTGCAGTTTTCGCCCATCCTATCCTCTGCCGCCTAGACAAAAACCGTCTGGAGAGTTTCGCTGAAGAACTAAAACAAGCCGGCCTGGATGGAATCGAAGCCTATTATTCCACCTATCGCCCTGCTGACGAACAGACCGTGATCCAGATTGCCAAAAGACATAACCTGGCGCTCTCGGGAGGCAGTGACTTCCACGGAAGCAACAAGCCTCAGATCCAGCTTGGAACTGGAAGAGGAAATTTAAAGATCTCCTATCAGATATGGGAAAATCTCAGGCATCACAGACATAGCAGCAGATAATATCCGAAGGGAAAAGGACTTTCTCCTCCCGGAAAGAGCCGGCCGGCCCATACTTCCGGGGAAAAGAAAGTCCTTTCTTATTTTTTATACTTCTTCTGGTGCTTCGGCCGGTATAAAAATACGGTCGTGCCCAGGATTTATTTTCATCTCTGCCTTTTTATGGGCTTCTTCGCAAAAATATTCCTGAGAATTTACCAGCTGTTTTCCTCTCTTGTCAATCTTTTCATAGGTGCCGTCAGGCTGAAGGATATGCGCTTTCACATTGTCTGCCAGCTGGATCTGAAGAATATGTTTTACTTCTTCTTTTAATCTCGGATCCTCTACAGGAAATACGATCTCTACACGTTTGTCCAGATTTCTGGGCATCCAGTCGGCGCTTCCCATAAAGAGCTGCTCTTTTCCGTCACTGTAGAAATAGAAGATCCTGCTGTGTTCCAGGAAATTACCTACAATTGAACGAACCGTGATATTTTCGCTGACTCCCGGTATACCTACCTTCAGACAGCAGATTCCCCGGACGATCAAATCGATTTTTACTCCCGCAGCGCTTGCCGCATACAGGGCAGCGATCACATCCTTATCACAGAGAGAATTCATCTTTGCCACGATCCTGGCTTCTTTTCCTTCCTCTGCTCTTTTCTGTTCCATCTCGATAAGATGAAGAAATCTGTCCCTCATCCAGATAGGCGCTACCACCAGCTTGTTCCAGCTTTTCGGTTCGGAATATCCGGAAAGCATGTTAAATACCGCTGTGGCATCCTCGCCGATCTTTGCAGCACAAGTCAGGATACCGCAGTCTGTATACTGTTTTGCCGTTGAATCATTATAATTACCAGTTCCCAGATGTACATATCTGCGAATGCCCTCTTCCTCTTTGCGCACGACTAAAGTGATCTTACTGTGAGTCTTTAATCCCAAAAGTCCATAGATAACATGGCAGCCGGCCTTCTCCAGCTTCTTCGCCCAGACAATATTATTTTCCTCGTCAAATCTGGCCTTCAGCTCTACAAGGACCGTAACCTGTTTTCCATTCTCTGCCGCCTGAGCCAAGGCTGCGATGATCGGAGAATTTCCGCTGACACGGTAAAGGGTCTGTTTAATCGCCAATACCTCCGGATCCCTGGAAGCCTGCCGTACAAAATCTACTACGGGATCAAAGCTCATATATGGGTGATGAAGAAGAATATCCTGTCTGCGGATCTGAGTAAAGATATCTTCGTCTGTCATCATTTCTTTTACCGGTGCCGGGGTATAAGGAGGTACCTTCAGATCATCAAAGCCTTCCAGTTTATACATCTTCATCAGGAAGGTCAGATCCAGAGGGCCATTGATATAGTGAATATCCTCCTCCTTCATATCAAATTCCATTTTTAAGATCTTCAGCAGTCTGGGATCCATCTTTTCTTCCACATCCAGACGGATCACTTCACCCCACTGTCTTTTCTTTAACTGCTTCTCAATCTCTGTAAGAAGATCCGCAGCCTCATCCTCATCAATCGTCAGATCCGCATTCCGGATGATCCTGTAAGGGCAGGTGCAGACTACCGTATTACTTAAAAACAGTTTTCCGATATTTCTCTCGATGATCTCTTCCAAGAGCACCACTGTGGTCTTATCCTTCTTATCTCCCGGGATCTCAATGATTCTTGGCAGCACTGAAGGAACCTGAACCGTGGCAAATTCCAGTTCTTCTTTATCTTTTTTCCCTTTTTTTGCAATAAGAGCTCCAATGTTTAATGTTTTATTTCTGACCAGAGGAAAAGGTCTTGCGCTGTCCATAGCCATAGGCGTCAGCACCGGATAAACAGCCTCTTCAAAATACTGGTCTACAAAAGCCTGCTGGTCTTCTGTAAGATCCTCGTGTTTTTCCACTACCTTCACTCCCGCCTTTTTCAGCGCAGGAAGAAGAGAACGGTTATAGGTGCTGTACTGGGCCTGGATAAACTTCTTCACCTCAGGGGCCAGCGCTTTCAGCTGTTCTTTCGGGGTCATTCCGGCGATATCCGGTTTCGTATACTTTGCGTGGACCATATCCTTCAGGGATGCTACCCGGACCATAAAAAATTCGTCCAGATTCGAAGCAGTAATACTTAAAAATTTCAATCTTTCAAATAATGGAATGCTTTTATCTCTGGCTTCTGAGAGCACCCTCTCATTAAATCCCAGCCAGCTGATCTCTCTGTTCCAATAATATTCTGGTTTAGTATATGCTTTATAATCCATTGTTCCAGCCTCCTATTTCTGTTTCTTTCTCTTTAATACCGGACGGATACTGAAAATCTCTTCAAAGAAATCCGCAGCTTCTGTAAGCAATGCTTTCTCCAGAGTCAGATCTGCCTTGGAAGTCACCCTCATGATCAGTTCCTGCTCCTTAACGGAAGCGCTCATCTCTTCAATTTTCTGTTTGTGGCTTCTGTCCAGCACATTTGCTACCCGCATGATCGCTGTCAGCTTGGCAATCTGCATATAATCCTTCCGGTCGATCATTGCTTTGGAATCTGCCTCATTATAGTACTCAAAAGGCATCTTGATAAATTTCACTACATTAGCGATCAATTCCCTTTCTGCGTGGGAGAGGCCGATGATCTCCGTAGACATGATGATCTCATAAGCGCACTGAGAAGAGTTGCTGGAACTGATAAAGTTGCCGCAGTCGTGCAGAATTGCGGCAATCTGAAGAAGCAGGCGCTCTCTCGGACCCATACCATGTACTTTCTTCATTCCGTCAAAAATCGCCAGGGCATTTTTCAATACGCACTGGGTATGGCTTTTTCCGCTCATATATCTCTTTGCAATATTTTTGGCGGAGACTATAATATCATTTTCAAAATTATGCTTGCTCTTTATAAATTTATGTTTTTCCGCATAATCATAGGAAATACCATCGTTAAGCTGCGTTCCCGGCAGCCACATGGTCTGGGCTCCCAATTCCTCTGCAAATACCCGGTATATAATCATGGCCGGGATCAGAATCTCTGCATATTCCAAAGAAACATCCAGGGAAACGGAAATCTCCTCCGGAGAATGGCTCACCACCCACTGATACTCCTCCATAAAAGCATCATAGCTCACCGTACGGTTTTCCTTCATACTCTGCTTATCCTCAAAGAGTTTATCCAGGAAAGAGTCCCCCATAAGGATGATATTGTCTATTTTTCTGTCTTTCAAATGAAGCTTTTTAAATCCGAGAATCTGATTATGTACCAGTTCCTCCACCATCTTTTCATAATGGATAGTTTCTTTTTCTACCGGCTGGAGTATCTCTCTTACACGAAGGCTTCCCAGCATAAACCGCTGTGTAGTGAGCAGGGCATCTTTATCAAACAAAGAAATCTGCATGTTCCCTCCGCCCACTTCAATGATAGCCGTTCCTTTCTGAATCATTTTTGTAAAGGATTCTTCTTTTGCTGCCACAGATTTATAACCGAAAAATCTCTGTTCAGAATTACTGAGTATCTCTACCCGGATCCCGGTCTTCTGATAAACCTGTTCCAGAACGATCCAGACATTTTCTGCTTCTTGCAGCGTACTGGTAGCACAGGCTCTGTAGTTCTCTACCTGATATCCCTCCATGATGTGTACAAAATCTTTAAGAATATGGCAAAGCTGGCTGGCTGTGTCAAAAGCAATCTTGCCTTTGCCATAAGTATCCCTTCCGATTTCAAGTCTCTGGCGTATTTCGTCTATCTGCCGGATCCCTATCCTGGGTGACATTTCATAGATGTCCATGCATACATTATAGGAACCTACGTCGATAGCCGCAAATGTTGTAATTCCCATTTCTCCTTTCTCCTCCTGTCTGTTCTTTCTTCCTGATTCAGGCAGGGGAACAGCTCCCCTACCCGGATATTTCAGGATTGCCGAGAAATTCTTTCATCTTCTCGTATTCTTTTTCTGCTATATGGTACCCTTCCTGATAAAGGGCTTCTAATTTTTCTCTATTCTTCTCAACCCTGCCGATCTCCACCGGTTTTTCAGGGCAGATAATAAATACCCTGCCTTCTTTCTCCTCCCTGATCAGATGGTCCAGAGTCTCGTTATAGCGGATATGACGATCCTTCATCCTCTCCACAAGTTTTGGAAACTCATTCTGATATCGGAGACGGATAAGAGGCATAACCTTGTTCGGGCTTTTTCTGTAGCTCCGATCCCTTGTAAGAACCACTACTGATTTCTCATTTCCCAGCTCCTGGGATTTTCTAACTGGTATAGAATCTCCGATTCCTCCATCCAGATAGGGCTGTTTTCTGATCCAGACCGTTCTGGACAAAAGGGGCAGGGAACTGGAAGCCCGGACATAATGAATCCCTTTATGCATATCATCTATCTTTTTGTACTCTGCATTTCCTGTCCGGCAATTTGTAACTACCGCATAGAATTCCGTAGGGTTTTTGTCATAAGCTTCATAATCGTAGGGATTCAGTTCCTCAGGAATCTTCCTGTAGCACATATCCACACCAAACATGTCTCCTGTTTTCAACAGGCTTTTAAAGCTGCAATAATTTTCATCATCCAGATAATCCGTATTGGTCTCAAATCCTCTCCTTCTCTGCTTGGAAAGATAACTGCAGGCATGACAGGCACCTGCAGACACGCCGATACAGGTGTGAAAAGAAATGTCTTGATCCAGGAAAAAGTCCAGCACTCCTGCGGTAAAAGCTCCCCGCATACCGCCTCCCTCCAGGACGAGACCTGTTTTACCGTACCAATTCATAAAGTCCCTTCTTTCTGTTTATCGTTTTTATTGTAACACGAAAACAAACTATTAAAAAGTTAAATCCACTTAAAAAATCTTTTCCTGCCGGAAATCTTCTAACTATACTGATTTAATAGTATATTCACTGTTAAAAACCCCTTTTTATATCTAGAAACAACCTTTCCATTATTCTAGCATAAAAAGGGGCAGCGGTTCATTTATGATTACTTCGTCTTCCCATCCTTTATCTGTGATGAGCACAGAACAAACAGTATGGATAATACAATTGCAAAGCAATATGGAAGGCGAGAAGCTATACCTCCAAAAGCAACTGTCACGATGTTATCAAAAAATCACTCCTTTATTTTATAAATGCCTGTTTGTTCAAGCACGGCAGCCGCTTGACAGGTGCACTGGATCGGATGAGGAGAGATTTGACCCTCCTCCTTCAGTCGAGTAAGTAAGAGGACTTACACCCTTGAGAAACGTGCGCAGCCAGGCGCACAACCACAAAAAAGCGCAAGTCTTGTTTGGACTTACGCATTTTGTTACTCAACACAATTATGTTATCAAGTTTATTTTTAAAAAGTCAAATGGAAATTTTAACAAAAATCCCAAAAGTCCTGAACAAAACTCAAGTACTTTCGGGATTAAATTTACTGCCGGCAGCGGGACTTGAACCCGCACGTGGTTGCCCACAACAGATTTTGAGTCTGCCTCGTCTGCCATTCCGACACGCCGGCATCTTTTGCTGAACCGATAGTTAGAATATCACAAATTCGGGAGAATTGCAAGTGTTTTCTGCAATTCTCCTGTAATCCCTAACAGTTCAGCCATGGAACTGTCCTCTTCTCTGTCCTTACTTATTGCAGTCCAGTTCCTTATAGATATCAAAACAGTCAAAAGTAGCAAAATAATCCTTTGGTGTCTCCGCTCTTCTGATAAGCTGAGCAGTTCCATCCTCTTTCAGCAAAATCTCTGCGGATTTTAATTTACCATTATAGTTATATCCCATAGCAAATCCATGAGCCCCTGTATCATGGATCACCAGAAGATCTCCCATATCAATCTTCGGCAGCATTCTGTCCACTGCGAATTTGTCATTGTTTTCACAGAGGGAACCGGTAATATCATATTTATGGTCGCAGGGCTGGTCTTCCTTGCCCATAACTGTGATATGATGGTAAGCTCCGTACATAGCCGGACGCATAAGGTTTACCGCACAGGCGTCTACTCCGATATATTCTTTATAGATATGTTTTTCATGGATTGCTTTTGTTACCAGGCAGCCGTAAGGTCCCATCATAAAACGGCCCAGTTCTGTGTAGATAGCCACGTCACCCATACCTGCAGGAACCAGAACTTCCTCGTAAACTTTCCGGACGCCTTCGCCAATAGCCCGGATGTCATTTGGTTCCTGGTCAGGACGGTAGGGAATTCCCACACCGCCGGAAAGATTGATAAAGCATACCTTGGCGCCAGTCTCTTTCTGAAGCTTTACTGCCAGTTCAAAAAGCTGTTTTGCCAGCATAGGGTAATACTCATTAGTCACAGTATTGCTGGCCAGGAAAGCATGGATGCCAAACTCCTCTGCTCCCTTTGCTTTCAGGATACGGAAAGCCTCAAAAAGCTGCTCCTCGGTCATTCCGTACTTGGCATCTCCCGGATTGTCCATGATGCCATTGCTGATCTCAAAGATTCCACCTGGATTAAAACGGCAGCTGATTCTCTTTGGAATAGTTCCGATGGCTTCTTCCAGGAAAGGAATATGGGTAATGTCGTCCAGATTGATCGTCGCTCCCATCTCATAAGCGTACCGAAATTCTTCTGCCGGGGTATCGTTGGAAGAAAACATAATGTCTTCTCCTGTGCAGCCTATGGCTTTGGACAGCATCAATTCTGTATAAGAGGAGCAGTCACAACCAAATCCATACTCCCGAAGAATCTGGATCAGGAAAGGATTGGGCGTTGCTTTAACAGCAAAGTATTCTTTAAAACCTTTATTCCAGGAAAAAGCCTCCTTCATAGCCCTGGCATTTTCTCTTATGCCTTTTTCATCGTAAAGATGAAAGGGCGTAGGAAACTCTTTTACAATTTCATCTAACTGTTCTTTTGTCACGAATGGCTTCTTCTCCATGTTTGTTCTCCTTTTTTCTATTTAATCTGTATCTCAGCAAAAGGCTTCTCCGCCTGATAAAATCCAGAATTCATTATACGGAAATATCCTTTGATTTTCAAGTCATTCCTGCAATTCTTTATTAACTTTTTAACGCATTGACGCAATCCAGTTCCGAACTTCCAGTAAAGACTCCATTTTTCCATCCAAAATATCGTCTACACAAGCAGAGTCTCTCAAAAGATCCGGCACCATTACCGTGATCATGCCCGCCTGGTGGGCAGAGCGGAGTCCATTGTAAGAATCCTCCAGGGCCAGAACTTTAGATGGAGGCAGCTTCAGGCCCTGGCAGGCTTTTAAATATATCTCCGGGTCCGGCTTTGCTCTGGAAACCATATTTCCTGTGATCACTGTCTGAAAATATTCCCTGATTTCCTCTTTCTCCAGATTGCCGACTGCGTGTTCCTGGCTGGAAGAGGTGGCCACTGCCATAGGGATCTGCTCTTTCCTAAGAAAATCCAGCAGCTCGTGGAGGCCCTTTTTTGTGGGAAGTCCATTGGCCCGTACATATTCCTGAAAGACACTTCTGTACAATTCCTGAAATCTCTCAAAGGGAAAATTTCTCCCATATTTATTCTTAAAGTATTCCTCTCTGGTCTTTCTGTTAAGACCTAACGTATGATAGATATGATCTCCCAAAGGCCCATAGCCCATCCTCTCCCCTGCAATATTCCAGGAATACTGCACAATTCTTTCTGAATCAAACATCAGTCCGTCCATATCAAAGACAACGCCCAGTATCTCTCTTCTATTCATATTTACTCTCCATTTCATTTCCTGCAGCCTCATTCTTCCCGTACTGCTCCCTGACAAATCGAAAAAAACCGCTGTACCGGAGTATTCAACTCTCTCAGACTGTACAGCGGCTCTTGGCTCTTATTAAACTACTTCCAAAACATGAAGCATATTGGTGACTCTTCCCTCTGC
>DWYL01000083.1 GCA_019118685.1 Candidatus Blautia merdipullorum | reverse complement strand
TCCTGCAGGTTCTTATCCTTTGTAAAGACTTTTCTCTTCTCAACTTCCTTTACAATGCTGTTGACAAAATCAAAACGTTTTCTGTCTGCAGCCTCTACTGCATTTTTATCGTGAAGATCGATATCAGCCTGGACATAAGGAGCCTTCTGCCCTTTCCCATATAAGGCGGCAGCCTGGCTTACGGCCTCTTTCAGACCTTCATGACCTGAGGAAGTGGAGATGGTCTTGACCACCGGACAGCCCAGTTTTTCAGACAGACGTTTTACATCAATTTTTGTCTGTTTCTTTTCTGTAATATCACTTTTATTTAAAGCTACTACTACAGGAACACCCAGTTCCAGAAGCTGTGTGGTAAAAAACAGGCTTCGGCTTAAGTTTGTAGCATCCACGATATTGATGATCGCATCCGGATGTTCATTCTTTACATAGCTGCTGGTAATACTTTCTTCTGAGGTAAAAGGAGACATAGAATATGCGCCTGGCAAGTCCACTGCAATCAATTCTTCCCCTCCATCATAATAAGCCTTTTTGATCGGGCTTTCTTTTCGCTCTACCGTAACACCGGCCCAGTTTCCAACACGTTCATTTCTTCCTGTTAACGCATTGTACATGGTGGTCTTACCGCTGTTCGGATTTCCTGCAAAAGCAATTCTCATATACAAAGTTCCTCCTTCATTTGATTAGTTGGCACAAACAAAAATTAGAATTCACTAACCTATGGCCAAACTTTTAATTTCCATACAGTGAACAGGCTCACTGCATTTATTATTATATTGAAATAGCTTTCGCTAAATCAGTATCCATGTTATATCTGCCATCTTTGATAGAAACCACACAACCGCCCTTTAAATGAGAAACCACGGTGATCGGCTCCCCGCTGTAGCAGCCCAGAGAAAACAGAAAAGCCTCTAATTCCTCGTCATTTGTGGAAATTTCCTTAACGATATACTCTTCGCCTTCTTTGGCATCCAATAATGTCATATTTTTACCCCTTTCAACTGATTTCTGTCAGTCTGATTATTGTATTTATATCATAGAGTTAGGTGTCACTACTCTTCACAGTGATTAGTATATTCTAACCAATCAATTCTGTCAAGAAATACTTTATAGTTTTTTTATTTTTTTACAAAAAACCCCGGGAACCCGCCCTTTCAGGTTATTCCCGGAGTTTTCTATACCTTTCCTCTATTTTTTCAAGCTCTGCATATACTGGTCCATAGCCTCTGCCACTTCCTTTGAATGAGCTACTGCCTCTACTACAGTTCTGGCGCCGTTTACTACATCTCCGCTGGCAAAAATCTCCGGCCTGGAAGTATGTCCCTCCTCATCCGCCACCAGCAGTCCTTTCTGATTGGCCTCCAGCCCTTTCGTGGTATTTACCAGCTGATTTTTGGGTCCCTGGCTGATGGAAATGATCACGCTGTCCGCCGGATACAGTTTCTCTGTCCCAGGGATCTGCAGAATCGTTCCATCCTCTTTTTCTTCTGCATCAGCAAAGATCACCCCTTCATCTGTGATCTCCACCGGGATCTTACAGTAGACAAATTCCACGCCTTCCAACAGAGCATAATTATATTCATGCTGGCTGGCCGCAACGGTAGAAGTTCTGGAAAAACACTGAAGCCAGCGCACCCCCTTACGCAGCGCCGTTCTTGCCACATCCATTGCGGAATTTCCCGCGCCTATGACAATCACCCGTTCTCCCAGATGAAAGCTGTCCGGATTATTCAGATAGTTAATGCCGAAATGTACATGACCAAGGGTTTCTCCCTTAATATGAAGCGCATTGGGCCGCCATACTCCTGTCCCCACAAAAATCGCTTTATAGCCGTCCCGCAGAAGATCATCTATGGTGATGGCTCCTCCGATTGTGGTGTTTGGCCGTACTTTAATATCTTTCAGAAGCAGGTGGCGGTATTCAAAATCATCCAATACGCTTTTTGGCAAACGAAATTCCGGAATTCCATAACGAAGTACTCCTCCGATTTTATCTTTGCTCTCAAAGATCGTAACCTGATATCCTTTTCTGGCCAAAAGCACCGCAATGGTCAGTCCGGCCGGGCCGGAACCGATAATAGCCACCCGCATGCCGTTTGGTTCTGCCGGTCCTTTTACCATCTTAGAACTATAGGTGCTGGAAATATAGTTTTCAATGGTAGAAAAATGTACCGGGGCTCCCTTTTTCCCAAGAACGCAATGTCCCTCGCACTGATTCTCATGATTGCAGACCAGACTGCATACTGTAGTCAAAGGATTATTCTCAAAAAGCATCCTTCCCGCCTTATCCAGCTGTCCGTTCAGCATAAGCTGGATCACCTGGGGAATAGGAGTGTGGATGGGACAGCCTTTCTGACATTGGGGTACCTTGCAGTTTAAGCATCTCTTTGCCTCATCTAATACATGAATCGCCATTTTCATCCTTCCTTTCTTTCTGGCTGAAAATTCTTTTCTTGTCTGTTACCTTTCTAGCTTCCATTGTACTATCGGCATTTTTCCCTGTCAAAGTTCCCTCTTTAGGGAATATAGAATAAAATTTAGAAAAACGGCGTGGAACCTGATACAGGATCTACGCCGTTTTTCTTCAATTTCACTTTAGCTGCCACGCCGTCAATTTTATTCAGTTCCGATGTAACGCTCTGTTTACAGTGATCGCAGTGCATTCCCTCGATCTGAATAACTTTTTCTCCTATCTTTGGCTTTTTCAGCAACAGCCTTTTTTACAACTGCCGCAGTTTCCGCTGCAGCCGTTCTTTCTGTTTTTGACATATCTGCGTAGTACAAACCCGCAGTAAGAGAACACAGCGCCAAGTATGATAAGATCTGCTATCATAAAATCCTCCTTTCAAAAACAGCTCTTTTTAGTCATTCCTAACTCATATAATAGAAATACGCCTATTTTCAGGAATTGTCAACTGATATTTTTACGGTTCATCCACTATCTCAATTTTATTTACTTCTTCGTCCCCTGTATCCTGGGTATGTTTCACACCTACAGTTCCTGCCACTACATAATAGTGAAATCTGGGTTCATAATAGAACTCTTTCATTAAAGCAAAATTCTGGATTTTTCCTGTACTTTCCACATGCATCAGCGGGCCTGTACAGTGCATGACATAATCTCCGATTTTTATATGTTCCTCATCATATGGAATGATCGGCAGATCCATACGGATCAGTTCCAGTACTTTTTCTTCGATCTCCTCCAGATCAAACTCCGGCTTTTCCTGGTAATTAATGGCAAATCCATGACGGATATCCGAACGGTTATAATTAGGCCTGGGGATGTCTTTTACGCAATAACCGAAAAGATCTTCCGCACTATGGGCCATCTTCCGATAGATCAAAGAATTAAATGCAATCTCTGCTATATTATCTGGCAGGGGACCGAAAAGAGAAGGACGGGTCACGATCACTTCTTCACCGATTCCGATAAGAAGGTCTGCATTCCTTTTTAAAACCGGATACAGAATTTCAAAATGCTCCACGATCACTCTTTTGTGCTGGGCAGTCACATGACGCACAGCTTCTGCAATATCTTCCAGAGACACATATTTCTTTGCAGTCCTGACGTCCACGTGAAAAGTTTTCGGAGTATAAAAACCCACTTCTTCTGAATTCAGCAGGGGCATGTTCAGAACTTCAAATTCATCATCTTCCTCCACTGTCTGGATCCCCGGGAACATGCCTTTGATCAGCCAGCTCTTGCCGGAATCCTTCGCTCCGATAATGCCGATAATACGGTCAAAAGGATTCAGATACATCTGTGTGATCTTCATTCCCAGTTCCATCATCCTTTTGTTTCCTCTTGGAGCAAAAAAGAAATTATACAGATTACATTCATGTCTTACATTATTATAGATCATAGAAACACCCTCCTTGCTACAGCTGTTTCTATTTTACCAGAGGAAGAGTCTAAAATACGTCTGATTATTTCAGGAATCCGCTGATGATCTGCTCTTCGGCTTCTTCCTCGGTCAGTCCCAGAGTCATCAGCTTAATGATCTGTTCCCCGGCGATCTTTCCGATAGCCGCCTCATGAATCAGGGCTGCATCGGAATTATTGGCAGTGATCTCCGGAATGGAACTGATCTTGGCGTTGCCTACGATAATGGCATCACACTCTGTATGGCCGCTGCATTTGGCGTTTCCGTTTAATACAGACTGGAATAACTGGTAGGAATCATCCCTTGCAACAGAACGGGAAATGATGTTGGCTCCTGAATCCTCTCCGTTCATATCTACGATAAAACGGCTCTCTGCCTTCTGGGTACCATGGGTCATCAGTCTTTCCATAACCTTAATGCTGGCGTGGTCCGCCAGTTTTGCGGTGGTCTTACGGATAGTAGAGTCCACACCTTTAATCTGAGCAGTGTCCATTTCCATATAGCTGTTTTCGCCCACTTCGATGATAGTCTCCGGATTCATGATCCTCTGACCTTTTCCATCACCGCTTCCGTAATGCTTTTCCACATATTTTACTCTGGAATTTTTTCCGATAAAGAAGCTGTGGATACCGTCATGCTGGCTTCCGTCATCAGTACCGCAGTGGATACCGCAGCCTGCAATAATGGTCACGTCACAGTCGTCACCAATATAAAAGTCATTGTAAACGGTCTCTTTCAGGCCTGCCTGGGACAGCACTACCGGAATATGCACACTTTCATTTTTTGTTCCCGGTTTGATCTTGATGATGATGCCGTCTCCGCTTTCTCTTGGCAGGATTTCAATATGTTCTGTGCTGTTTCTTGCCTCTGTCTTGCCGTTTGTGCGGATATTATAGGCTCCCACCGGAATCTCATGGAGTCCGGAAACCGCCTCTAAAAGTTCTTTCTGTATTGTATCCATCAGTTCAGTCCTCCTTTTTGCCAAATGGCACAGTTTGCAGTATCTTCCGGAGCATCTGCCGCATTTAACAATCCCGGCAGCACTTCGTCTCTGGTTCCTCTCTTCACCAGCTTACCTTCTGCGATCACAAGGATTTCATCTGCTGTATTCAGGATCCTTTCCTGATGAGAGATGATCAGAATGGAACCATGTTTTTCTTTGTGAAGATTTTCAAACACATGGATCAGATTCTGGAAGCTCCAAAGGTCGATCCCTGCCTCCGGCTCGTCAAAAACAGATAATTTAGTATTTCTGGCCATAACAGTGGCGATCTCAATACGTTTCATCTCGCCTCCGGAAAGACTGGAATTTACTTCTCTGTTAATATAATCTTTCGCACAAAGCCCTACCTCAGAAAGGTACTGACAGGCTCCTGAAAGGGAAATCTCTTTTCCTGCAGCCAGATTGATCAGGTCAAAGACCGTCACGCCTTTAAACCGCACCGGCTGCTGAAAAGCATAGCTGATACCGGCTTTGGCTCTGTCTGTAACACTCCAGTCTGTAATGTCTTCTCCGTCAAAGAAGATCTTTCCTTCCGTGGGCTTCTGGATACCGGCGATGATCTTGGCCATAGTGGACTTTCCGCCCCCGTTCGGTCCTGTAATGGCAACAAACTTATTGTCCTCCAGGGTAAAGCTTACATGCTCCAGGATATCCCTCTCCTTGTCCTTTTCGTCGTCTACACGAAAAGAAACATCTCTTAATTCAAGCATTGTTTTTCCTCCGTTTATATATGAATATAGATATTTTTTGTCCGGTTTCTATTATATACGCCTGTCCGGCTCTTGTAAACTCTATTTTTTACTTTTCTTTCCATAAGAAAGGCAGGGTATCTTGGAATATAGATTGACAAAGCTGCGGTCAGATGATATATATAAGACAATTTCGGATCTTTCCCCTGGTATAGAGCTGCCACAGACATCCTATAACCGGGACCACTGAAATCAGAAGGTGATAAAATTGAAAAAAATAAATACTTTTTATATCGCATTATTTCTTTTCCATGGTGTTTTTTATTTCACAGCCTTTTATTTGAGATTATTTACTTTTCGGGGATACAGCAGAAATTATCTTCTGACCACTCCCTTTACCTGGTTTTATGGTCTTTGGGGACTGTGGATTGTCCTTAACCTTTTTAT
>DWYL01000012.1 GCA_019118685.1 Candidatus Blautia merdipullorum | reverse complement strand
GATCAATACGGATCTCCTCCGGAATCCCGACAAACGTGCTGTGTATCATAGCTACTTTTGTTGCATTTTTTGATGGAACAAGAACTACTTCTCCAGCCACCATCTTTTTTGTACATTTATATAAATACTTCCTTGTATGTTTATCTGCACTTTCTCCAAATAAGACATAACAATACATATTATCATCCCTTCAGCAAGTCCATAGTCAGACCTTCACTGAATTTTTCTATCAACGACAATTGTCCAGATACTCCCTGATCCCCTCTACCAGCCCCTTATCTGCCGGTAGCCGAGAACCTGAAAACCGGCAACGGACGCATTTATAATGATGCCACTGTTGAACAGGTCCTGACATTCCACTTTGCTGAAAACCGGCAGAATGTGGGAGTCTATGGAATCACCGGTGCTGGTAAGTCCTATTTCCTGTCTGCCTGTTGTGTAGAAGCGTGCAGGCGTAATTACCGTTGTAAGTTTGTAGACTATAGCGATCTGTTGGACGAACTGATCGTCCTCAACCGGCAGGAAGACCTGAACAAGTACCATAAGAGGATCCGGTACTATGCGCGGATCCAGCTGCTGTTCATTGATGACTTTGCTATCAGCCGGTATTCCGAGGAAGGGATCAAGATCCTATACCATCTCATAAAACTTCGGGATGACCTTGGAACCTCCACCCTCTTCACCTGTCAGTATTCACCAGATGAGTGGGGAAACCAGCTGAGTGACGAGAAGGAGTGCTACGGCAAACTTGACGGAATACGGCGCAGGCTGACTACAGGCTTTACCATGCTGATTGAGAAGGCATAGCCTTCTGGAACAACAATCACTACAGGCTAGCAGGGTGGAGTCCCTCTCTGCCCTGCACCCCTGTACCACTCTCTAAAACTGGCCGTTTAATATGGCCCTGTCTGGCCGGGAAATGCGGCCCTGCTGGCCGCGGAAAATGGCTATTTGCAATGTTTCGTTATATATTACATTTTCTATAACATTTCTTTTATTTTTCCTATTAATTCCACATCTGCTGGCAACCACTCTACACTATACAGCTTCTCTTTTGTCAGCCATTTAGCTGCTTCATGCTCTCTCAACTCCAATCCACCTTTCACAATATCGCACCAAAAACAGTCCATAGACAGGTGAAAATTGGAATAATCGTATTCGATTGTATCAATCAGATCTCCTACTCTGATATCGGTATCCAATTCCTCTTTGATTTCTCTGACAAGGGCCTGTCCAGGTGATTCCCCATCCTCAATCTTTCCTCCAGGGAATTCCCATCCGTCCTTGAATTCTCCATATCCTCTTTGCGTGGCAAAAATTATATTATCTTTTCTAATTACTGCTGCTACTACACGTACAGTCTTCATCACGTTTCTCCATTCTGTTTCTTCTATTTTTACTTATGTCTTTTACATCAATCACTCACAATATAATCATAGATATCACTTCTTACCGGCACATCTAACCGATAGTCTATCTCAAAAGCATTGTCCTTTGTTTTTTCCATATAAATCTGTCTCGGGTTTCCCTCTGCAAAGATTTCTCCCAGAAAATAGAACTCTTTTGCCTCATTATCATCTTTATTTTTTCTGACAAACAGGAAAATTCTATTATCTTTATCCTCTTCGGATTGCTTGTAAATATGAACAGCATCGCTGGATGTAATTTTTCTTGGATGTTTGGAAAGTGCAATTAAATGACCTTCCGATACAAAACGATCTTCATAAGCAATTGCATCTTCTGCTTTGTGGTAATTAATAAATACAGGAAGCGTCTTAGTATCACTATCATAATAATAGCCTCCAATATTCTGAGCATTTAAGTTTTTGTTCCAGTTAAGCAAACGGCATACATCTTCATATGTATATTTTTGATATAACGTGAAATTAGTATCTCTATAAATTTGTCCATACTTTTCCTTCCACTGTTCTATACCAAAATTCAGCAATTCCAAGATCATCTGCTTAAAGTTTTTATTCAAAAGTGCCTTTTGAAATTTTGAGGAAAGAGAATAGCTACCATCTGTATTTTTTTCTACCAGATCACAGTCCGCATATTTACGGCGCTCTTCTTCTTTCGGAAATTGATTTTTCAAATTGCGCATCACCGATTTCTCTACTTGTTCATTCATGCCCACATGATATTTTTCCTGCAGGAGTTTCTGATATTGCAGAAGACGATTTCCCCTACTGATCAGCATTCTCAGCATTTCCAGCTCATGAATTCTTTTGTAAGCTATCAGTTTTTTTGAAAAATACTCTATTATAATTTCTTCCTGATTCGTCAAATGCACATGATATTCTGTTTCATATTTTTTCAAAAAGTTATGATAAGATCCACACTTTTCAAAAATTTTTGTGACGTCCACAGAGCCAAATTTCTTAAAATCCTGCATAGTCGGAATTCTTCCCAACTTATATTTCAGAGTTCTATAAGACTCTCTAAGCAACTTCATATCATTGGTTCTTGCTGTATCAATAGACGCATAGATTCTCTTTTTTGAAATTTCATCAAAGTGAATGGTAGAACTTCCAGGAATAACTCTGGCTCCTTCACGAATGTAACGGCGCATCGCGTCTTTGTTATAGCTTCTGTCCCCAGACAAAGCGATAGGAATCATAAAGTTGTTCATATAATTCCCAATGAAATCAAGAATCACTACATATTCTTTTCCTTCATATTTTCTGAGTCCTCGTCCTAACTGCTGAATGAACACTACCGGAGATTGAGTCGGTCTCAGCATAATAACCTGATTGATTTCCGGGATATCGACACCTTCATTAAAAATGTCTACAGTAAAAATGTAATCCAGCTGATCCTCACCATCTTCATCGTTTGTCAGTCTGGCAATCACACTTTCACGTCGTTCCTGAGTATCTTCTCCAGTCAGAACCTCCGTTCTCAATCCACGCTCATTAAACTTATTCGACAATTCTTTTGCCTCATCTTTTCGGCTGCAGAAAATCAGCCCTTTTACCCGGTCTCCGCTAAATCCATAATAATTTGCCTTGTCAATCACATAATCGACTCGGGCATCAGAAATCAGATTCGAAAAGTTCTTTACGCCCGCATTATCATCAAATACTTCTCCATTTATTTCCAAATCCGTAATTCCAAAATAATGGAAAGGGCATAGTAAATCTTCCTCAAGAGCCTGCTGAAGACGTATTTCATATGATTGTTTCTTATTAGGAACGCTGTAAATACAAGGCTTTTCGGAGCCTGCAATCCGAAAAAAATAATATTTGATCTA
>DWYL01000082.1 GCA_019118685.1 Candidatus Blautia merdipullorum | reverse complement strand
TGCGAGTGGCGTAAATCATGCAGCCTTATTCTCTTTACACCGGAAGCCTTAATCCCTCTGATAATTTCATGTTCCATATAAGATTTTGTAAATCGGAACATTCTCTCATCCGCCATAATACCGTATAAATGAGACATATAATCCCGTAATTCTTCTGCAAGAAACGGTGGTATCGTCACGATACGTTTGCTTTTTGGAGTCTTGGGTGGCGTGATAATATCCTTGCCGTCCAGACGCTGATATGATTTATTGATTGAAATTGTGCGTTTTTCCAAATCAATATCGTTATAAGTCAACGCAAGCAATTCTCCAATCCTCATACCTGTCCAGTAAAGAAGCAGAAAAGCCATCCTTGCTTCCGGCTTATCTTCTACAGTTACAAGAAATTGTTTAAACTCCTGCTTCGTCCAGAACTGTCTTTCTCCGGCGTGGCTTTTCCCTATGCTTCCAGCCTTTCTGCATGGATTATCCCGCAGATCGTAATATTTTACTGCATAGTTAAAAATAGCAGATAACTGATTGTTTACGGTTTTCAGATAGGTCTGCGAATATCCCTTTTTCATAAGATCATTCTGCCATGCTCGTACATCCGAAGCCTTGATTTCATTCATCTTCTTATTTTTGAAGTAGGGAATAATTTTCAGATCAATGATAAACTTCTTTGTCCTCATGGTATTTTCACGCAGCCGGTGTTCCATATCTTCGTAATAAATCTGAACAAAGTTTTCAAAATTGATGTCCAGATTGCGCTGCTGTTGCTGAAGGAAATCCCGTTCCCACTGTTCAGCTTCTGCTTTTGTTCTAAAGCCTCTCTTATTTTTCTTATGGCGCACTCCCTGCCAGTCCTTGTAATAAAACTGACTACGCCACATCTTACCGTCTCTTGTTGCCGGCATAAAAGCCCTCCTCTCTACATTGTTACGGTCAAGCCGTAAAACTTTTCTTCAAAATACTTTGTTGGAACTTTGCCGCAGATTGTCCGGTACCCTTTTTCTTTTAATTCTTCGTTTAATCCCCGAATAATCTTATAGGCATAACCTGTTGACACGCCAAGTATCTCCGCTGCTTCTTCCGCTGTTACATACATTTTTCTTGTTTTCTCCATTCAGTGTCCTCCTTATTTTTATTAGGCACATTTGTGCCTTATTTGTATTTTCATTATATAGGCTCTTTTGTACCTTGTCAATATAGTTTCTAAATTTTTCTTCCCTATTTCGCTTAAATATGATAGAATACAAATGTCCCTATTATTTATATTCACTCTGAAAGGAGTCACCTTATGACAGTAGGAGAAAAGATTAAAACATTCCGAAATATCCGAGGAATTTCACAGAATATGTTAGGACAACTGGCGGGCATAGACGGAACCACAATCCGTAAATATGAACTGGGCAGCCGTAATCCCAAGCCTGACCAGCTTTTAAAAATTGCAAACGCTTTAGGCGTAAGTATCAATGTTTTTACGGATTTTGATATAGAAACTGCTTCTGATGTGCTTACCTTACTTTTTAAAATGGACGATCAGATAGATATGGAGATTGACGGAGATAAAGATGAGGATGGAAATCTCATTCCAGAGACAATCTATATCCGTTTTAAGCACCCGGCAATCAATGACCGACTGGCTAAATTTGCTAAAACAAAGAAATGGCGGGAAAATCTGCTTGCCTCCAAAGACGCATTTCCAAGCGAAGAAGCGTTTCAGCAAGAAGTGGCACAGATGAACGAAACCTGCGAGCAGATCAAACAGCATTTAGTTGATACGAACATTGTCGTCAAAAAAGGCGTTTCTGGAATAGCTGTCAAAATATATCCCGAAAAATAATCGTCAAATTCTCTTGACTCTCACGTTGCGTGATACTGTATTCTTTTCTCAAGGGAAACATAACAGATGTGACCGGTCACTCCTGTTTTCCTGTACTGAGAGGAGCTATTTTGATGAAAAGTATAAGTCAGGTTGCAAAGCTGACTGGCGTCAGCATACGGACACTTCAATACTATGATGAAATTGGACTGCTGAAACCAAGTAAACTCACTGCAGCCGGTTATCGAATGTATGACGATAACACATTGCAGATCTTACAACAAATCTTGTTTTTTAAGGAGCTGGGATTTCCACTAAAAGAAATAAAAGAGATTTTGGAGAAACCAGATTTTGACAGGATTGCTGCTTTTAAAAAACAAAAAGAACTGTTCCTGCTGAAACGGGATCGCCTTGACCGGCTTATACAGCTTCTCGACCGGCTTGAGAAAGGAGAACAATGTATGAGCTTTAAAGAATTTGACCTATCTGATTACATCAACGCTTTGGAAGATTTCAAATCCAATCAGACAGAAACTGTCATTCAGCACTGGGGAAGCATTGAAAATTTTGATATGTTCATCCAGAAAATCAGAGATGATGAAGAACATGTGGCAAAACTCGCCATCCAGCAGTTTGGCAGTATTGAAAAATATACCGAAGAAATGAAGCATAATCTGGAGCATTTCTCTGAAATTATGGATGAATGGTATTCACAAGTACCAGAAGAAATGCTGAAAGAAGATAAATTTCTTAAGCTGGCTTCTCACAAAGGAGAAGATGTGGCTTCGGAACCGGTTCAAAGCATTGTAGAGGAAATCATAGCCAGCATACAAACCACTACCTCAAAACTGCTGGTTGGAAGTGCGGAAAATTACTGCCGAATGATGATTGACACTTATTCTAATGATTATCTTAGCAAAGTATTTGACACAAAACATGGTGCAGGAAGTAGCGAATATATTGTGAAAGCCTTCCGCTATTATTCTGAGAATAACTGCATCAAAAACAATTAGAGCCATTTTAGAGTCAACGGACATAAATCGACCCCGGAAACGCCCATTCTATCAGCATTTCCGGGGTTCTGTCCGCTACTCGAACTCGGCGTGTTCTTTATTGTTATTAACTGTATTTGCTTAAGTTTTATGCAAATCCACACCGATTTTTACTCCAATTACATCATTTATTTTGCTTTACTGATTTTCT
>DWYL01000081.1 GCA_019118685.1 Candidatus Blautia merdipullorum | reverse complement strand
ACAAATTCTTCCTGAGCAAACTCACCGGACAGCTGCATCGGTGACTGTGAAACATACGCCGGATTTTCTCTGCCAAGCAAAGGATAGAGGAATGTCTTATTTATAAAGTCTGCAAAGGTCTCATCATCTTCAAGCAAACCATCTATTACAACCTGATAGTTCTGTACCGTCTTCTTCAGATCTTCTGTCCATTCAACACGCTGAATCACTTCTTGATCATCCCGGATCTGAGTCCAATATGTCCTGGGGATTTCACCCTCTGGAAACTCTTCCTCTGCGAAGCGTCCCAGTGTCCATGCTTTTGTATAATCTCCCACATGCGCTACGGCATTATCTGCTATGGAATTTTCCGTAAAGTTGTTGTCGCTCTGGAACAGAGTAAACAGGAGAATACACACAGTAAACGCCGGCATAAACAGTTTCCAGTTCTTTTTTATGATTGCCAGAAACACCGAAAGGAAAAGAGGGCCTGTCCACAGACAAACCATCAGTAAGTTCTCTGCAAGTGAATGTCTGACCAGGCCTCGCGAAAAATTATACAGATATGAAAATCCAAGGATCATGATCATGACCCACTTTGCATTTCCAAGTTCTTTCTTTATTTTTTTTGAAAATACCAGGTACAGCAACGCGATCACGGACATAAATGGCAGTAAAATATATATAAAGCCAAATCTGGTCAGGCTGATATCCCCGATATCTGTATGTGCCCAATTCTGGTTTGAAAGGCTGATATATAAAAATTCCAGTAAACGATTGATGGGATTTATGTCTTTTGCCAGACATACACCGCACCAGAGGCCAAGCCCGATCACACCCCAGATTCCGAGAGTAACTGCCAGCTGCTTCAGTGCGTTCAGATTTTTATTAAAAACCATATAAACAGCCAATGCTGATATACAGGCAAAAATAAAGGCAAAACCTAAATCCAGCCTGTATAAAGCGCACCAGATGCATGCCAGCCAGAACAGACCTGCCCTGACATAAGTATTCTTCTTTACATATGCCATCGCTGCAAGAGCCGTCAAAATGCCCAGGCCCCAATAGCTTATCGAACTATAGAACGGGAAAAACAGCACAACAAGAAGTGCCGCATCTTCATCCCAGATATATTTAACAAGCAGAAAGAAAAGAACAGCTATAGCTGCGGCTGCATAGCCTGAATAAGGCGTAAAAGCAGCTCCTGCAAAATCATTGTTTAACAATGCATATACGAGCGCTTCCCATACGCCGGTCATCATGTGACCGCCATAGTGTTCTATGATCGGTATTTTTCCAAAATTCAGGAAATCGCTTATCAAAATGCTGAAATTTGGCGTTTCAAGTATATCCACAGACTGTTCCACAGAAATCCCAATTTGCTGCCATAAACAGGCGAATCCAAATATTATCGCTGGATATGTGAATGTTTTCCAGTGTTTTATCGATTTGTTCTTTTTAACACATATCCACGCAAGCATACCAGAAAAAATAATCCCTAAAATGATTGCTATGGAATAGTAACGTCTCAGATGTGTGACAAAATATCCTTTCTGGTTCAGCCAGACAATAAACTCAATGTATAATGAAGTACAGAACGGGATTAGAGAGAATGTAAGGACAAAAGTATTTATGATCCTGCCTGCCTTATCAGAGTTCCAGTCGATTTTTAAAAATCTGATCAATACGACAGCAAGGATTGAAGCAATTACCTGAAGGCCCATAAAAACGCGGCCAAGCACCCAATCATGAGTCATTACCATTGAAGCCGGCAGAGCGATCATCCATACAGTAATAATAATTGCTTCAAATTTTTCTGCGGTGATTTTCGTCTTTATGTCAAACTTAATGTAGGCGAATACAAGAAGCATTATCGCCATGATGATAAAATCAGAGTAATAGAAAATATCGGTTTCCACCGCCTCATTAGCAAAGTATGTTATACAGCGCAATCCGAGAATAAGGTTTGCCAGAATGATGATATTGTCCAGGAGATCAACAATCTTCTGATCCTCTTCTTCAAACTTCTGGCTCTTTAAATAATTTGCAAGCAGGAAAAAGAGTGTGAACGCAATTGCGAAATAAATAAACCAGTGATTGAAATTGCTGGTTCTTTTCGTAACATCTACTCCGGCATTGATGCTTACTCCGATCACTCTTGCGAATTCCACCGCTTTCGTACGGATCGTATCAACAGGATTAAATAAAAGCACTGTATATACTGAAAAATAAAGTGCGTAAAGTAAGCCGCTTTTTTTCTCCGTGTTGATAAAACTGGCGTATATTTTTTCCATGTTAAGAATGATATAACATAAAGCCACAGCAAGGACGGCAGTAAATAATAGTGAGATCACAAGCTGAAGACCGTAACCGAGCATCATATACCGATAAGTCTCTGTCACGCCTGCGGCCAATGTATATGGTGCAGCGGTTCCATCCAGACTACATTCTCCAAATGTTTTTGTAAACACATTTCCGGTATTGAGAACAATATAGGAAAGGTCGTCGCCCTCCAGAATAATATGATATTCCTCGTTTCTCTCTATTCCGTTGTATTCCATGGAAATCGTATTCCATGATTCTGAATCATAATCTGATACAATAATTGTCCTGGAACATAAAACGCTGCCGTTTTTATCCGCAATTGAGATTGAAAGTTCCGAATCCGGCACTTCATTGAAATACAAAGTTAGATTAGACAATATATTCCCTTTAGATATAAAAATCTGATCTACCTGCTGAACTCCTGCAGCGGTTGTCGAATCCGTAAAATAATTATGATAATTATAATCCATACAGCTGTAGTAATTATCAAAGCCGTTTATGTAAACGCAATTACAGAACCAGGCTATGATCAACGCGCAGAAAACCAGTTTGATCATCATAATCAGCTTTTTATTTGCAGATAATGTCTTTAACTTTGCTATCATTGAATTTTAATCCACCTTTTTCCGTCCTACGACATAGATTCTATAAATTTCTTTATCTCTTCAAGGACATCTGTTTTTTTGCAGATATAACCCTCTGACCCGCCAAAAGTTTCTGCATATACCGTCTTATAATCATAATCAGCGGGCACTCCGTCAAGTTCATTAACAAAATTTTCACCTGTCAGATATTTATATACCTCACCGGCTGACACTGGTTCTGTGGCAGGATGCCACAGCTTGATTCCGGCCTTCAGCGCCGTCTGGATATCCTCCCATAATCCGGCCAGATTATAGAACTGATATACGCTCCTGCTGTCTGTAAAGTTAAGCGCTGAGAAGCCCAAACTTCTGAATCTTTCCTTAAGGATTTCCCTGTCATCATCAGATACATTAACCTTATAAAAACCATTATCCTGCAGCTGATAATATTTCTTAAGTTCAGTGTCCTTAGCGGCAAGTTCTTCAAACTTAACGTCCTTCAGCATGAATGGAATCACATGAATGAAGTCATATATGAAATTTTTCTTTATATTTTTTCCGAAAAGTCCGGGCAGTCTTATGATCAGAGCATCCGGATAATTTTCTCTTACCCACAGTTCCAGCTGATATCTGTTATAGCCATATGGATGGAGATTTTCCGTGTCTATAGCAGAATTCTCATCCACATCTTTAGGAACCTTAAATACATCTATTGTGGAAATAAGCACCAGCCTCTTTGGATTAATCTTTGTAATATTCTCTTCTGCCTGAAGGATAAGCTCCATATCCTTATCCGGAGCATTATTTGCCAGGTATTTCTCCGCCCTGAGACCCGCATATATCAGCAGATCCGGAGCAGTACCATAGGCCTCCTCTATATTTTTTGAGTTATAGGCCGCATCAATTTCGCCAGAAGCATAAATATTGCTTCCTACGAAGCCTGTATAACCTACTAAAGCTGTTGTCATATCTTTCCCCTTCCTACTTTGTCAGCTTTTCTATACTTTCAAAACTGTACTGTTTTCTCTTGAATACCAGATCAACCAGAAGCTGAAGGTATTTGATCACGATAGTGAGTATTCCAAATAATCCGAAAAAAGCTACGGACAGGAAGAGAATGGTTGTTGTCCATCCTGCTACCGGGTTTGATGTAGCATAGATGATAATGGAATATGCAATCATAAATACTGACATGCACATCATGAGGACTGTCATGAGCTTTGCGAAGCTGTAGCTCATCTCAGTAAAGAGGATAAGCGAATCAACAGCCAGATGGGATCGGAAGGTCCTTTCCTTTTTATCTGTGATCCGGGATATCTGATCAATTACCTGATATCTGATATTGTCAGTTTTCAGTCCACAGTTTGCATATACCGCCTTCCTGTACGGAATGGTCTTATTCATTGAATCAATACGGTTAAGCACACGTCTGCTGAGTACCCTGAAGCTCTCCGTAGACATTTTACAGGAGAGATCTGAATATCTGTCAAAAGCCTTGTAAAACAACTTTGATGTGAACTTCTCCCTGCGGTCGGCAGACGCGCTGACAATGTCAAATCCCTGCAGCGATCTTCTGTAAATATCCATGATCACTGCCGGATCAAAATCCAGATATGTGTTGTCAAATTCAAAAACGAAATCGCCAATGGACAAATCTATTCCGGCATTC
Organism: Candidatus Blautia merdipullorum; assembly: GCA_019118685.1. Classification (GTDB taxonomy): domain Bacteria; phylum Bacillota; class Clostridia; order Lachnospirales; family Lachnospiraceae; genus Blautia; species Blautia merdipullorum. Next base: position 12,996 of record DWYL01000081.1, on the reverse strand, counting down.
ATTGCCAGCTCAAGTCCGTGGAAATAGCTCATGTTCACTACAGAAACACTGGTAGTCGACGCGATCTCGCTTGTTTTCTTTATGAGCGCAAGGGAATTATCATCAGACGAATCATTCACACAAATAATCTCGGAATGTTCGAAATTTCCCTCCATGACTTCTATAATTGTCTTTAAATAGTTTTCTATTCTTTTCTCTGCGTTATGCACATAGATTACAACAGAGGCAAAACTCTTCTCTTTATTCGTCATCACTGAGCACCTCATCTAAATCGTAAACGGTATTTATTTTACCCGAAAGCACACTTACAAATGTAGGTCTTTCAGAATACTTTCTGATCACGGTTGGTCTTGAATCATCTATTTCCGAGCTCATCAGAACCGGCTTCATTGAAAAAAGTGATTTTTCATATTCAAATCCATAGTCGTCAAGCATATATTTTCTTGCCAGATGTGCCATATACGGGAAGGCTGTAACAGGCTTCGCAGGACAATCATTGCAATTTCCGAGACGAAAAGTTGAGCAATGGCCTCTGCTCTTTTTCTGACAGTCAAATACAGGCACTTCATCATAGCTTGTTGTATGAGGTGTGAAGGTTACGGATGTTAACGAATGATATCCGGTCTTTCCAAACGGCATGATGGAGAAAAACGGTCCATCCATGACCGTAAAACCAATATCCTTAAGTTTATCATTTACATTGCATAAAATGATCTCGCAAAGTTCATACTTGATTCCGAACTTTGCGAATCCTGCCATGTTGAGAATCTGATTCGTTCCTGCATAAGTGGCATTCAATACAAAACCTGAACCATAGGATGTTCCATCGGCTGCATTGATGATATAGATATCCGTATCCTTTTTTATCCCAGTGATATCTACTCCATATTTAATCCGGACAGATTTTGGAAACTTAGCCAGTTCCTCCAGATAATAATCTTTTAATATCATAGCGTCATAGGTGTATTCTCTGGTTCTGAATACACCATCACACATGCCGTTTTTGAAATAATTCCCCGGATGCAGCTCTTCACATGGAATATTGGCCGTCTTACAGAAATCCTTAAATTGCTTTCCGTTGGACCAGGAATATTCACTTGAGGTCGCATAAATCTGATCGAACTCTTTATTTATACAAAAAGCAAAGTCTTTGTTAAATCTTTCAAAATATCCTGCCGACTTCATGGCAGTAGAAATAGACCGGGGATAGTGATATCCCTGGTGCACTCTCGCCTGATTAATATATGTAGCTCTGCTAAAAAGCATCGGATCGCATTCAAGGACTATAACATTCTGTCCTCTCTTCGCGCAGGATAAAGCCGAATACAATCCATAAAGTCCTGCACCTATGATTATTTTGTCGAATCTTTCCATTTGTTCACTCTCACAGTCTAAAACTTGCTTTTGTGTTTACGGACATACATATTATAGTGCGCGGATTGTATGTCCGGTAAATTTTTCTATAAGATCCGTACATTATATTTCTACGGTATGATCTGTGGCATATAATACAGGTTCGGTATAAGTGCCGAATTCTACGTATATCTCATAATTGCCGGAGGGTATCCTGGACTTTTCCACCCGTGCAAAAAAACTGTTATGGTCATAATCAAAGGGAGTATTATCGTATCCCGCTTCTGTGTCTGTATTTATGCGGAGAGAGGTCGGAATCCGGTAACAATCCTCGCTGTCAGTTCCTTTCAACACCAGGGCGCAGTTAAAAAAATCGGTCTCTTCTCCCTCCATATAGGCCCGTCCCTGTATGGATACATCTTTTCCATTATACTTTACATAATCCAGCTGAAAACGGAACTCTTCCGCGACAGAGATCTCTGCTTCTTCGCTCCGGAATGCCTCTACGCTGGAAACATCCATATATAGAAGCGCACAGACCAGAAAGCTGAGGACGGCTACGCCCAGACACTCCAGCAGAACGCAGAATGATTTTACCCGTTTTTTCTCTCTTTTTTTCATCAGAAGCTCCTTACCTGATATTTTTCAATGAATCGCTGTAAGTAGCGGCAACATACAGGAGGGTAACGGCAAATCCCAGCGCAGTTTTTGGCCGGTCCGCCTCCAACAGCAGTTTGTCCAGCAAAATAGCAATGCAGAATCCTAAAGCAAGGCACAGAAACACAAAAGTTCTGTAGCTGGATCCGTAAAGAGTGGGAGAGAAGCCCATAATGATCCTGCTGCAGAAGCCCGCTCCAAGTATCAGCAAAATAATAATTCCTTTTGGATCTGTACCGAAGATCCACAGAATTTCCAACAGCACCAGCCCCAGTATGAAAAGCGCCAGTCCCAGAGGTACATAAAACTTCCAGTCTGTATAGGTATAAGCGTCTATATACCTGTAATCGGGCATCTGAAAAGACCACGGAGTATAGTAGGAAAATATTTCTTGTATATTCAGCGGCAGATACCGCTGCCATTTTCCACACACCAGACTTGCGGCGAGAGGAATCAGAGAGACCAGGCGAACAGACAGCTCTCTTTTTTTCGCCCATACAGTCAGCATCAGGAGAAAGCAAAAGAGCGGCCAGAGAATGTTCTTACCTGTAAGGATCACGGCCGCTGTGGAGGTGAAACCACGGATTATTTTCTCAAAGAAATCAAGGGCAAGATAGTCCGGAATGAAAAAAATATTAAAGGTGGTGGCCTTGTTGGCATGTCCCGGCGCAGTAAGCAGAAGAATCAGGCTGCCTATAGTTATCACATACTGGATCCAGATGTATCTGTGGATCTTTACTTTTTTTACCAGGGAAGCCGCGATGAAAAGAGTATAAACTGTAATGACAATAGCTCCGGCCTGCTCCTGATTACCCGCATATAACCCTGCCAGCCAGCAGGCCAGAAGCAGCAGGGGGTTCTTCTCAAATCGGGACGCATATTTCAGCGGCAGCAGAGAAACCAGCAGCGCCGCAGTACACCAGGTATAGTTTACGCTGCTCGCCACATATCCTGCTGAAGTAAGATAGTTGAAATCCAGAAGGAGAATGGAAAAACAGCTTAAAATAATATTGCGTGATGTAATAAATAATCTGTCCGCACACAGGACGATCAGGAACAGCACGCCAATGTCTACGGTCTTCCATATGAATGAAGGCAGGTAAGTAAAGATAGCTGCCATGGTATCTGTAAAAATCTTCCCGTTCGTCTTGAAATATAGATGGGAAATATGCTGCAGCAAAGACTCTTTCTTCAATTCCTGGCTGAAAATTGCATCATCACTGAGGTTTAGGCTCATGTTCCGGTGCAAAAAGAACAGCAGTATGAAAAACAGCAGATATACGGTCCAGCGTTCTATCTGTTTCCGATGTGTATACAAAAAGTTTCTGGCAGTGTACAGCCTGTCTCTCATTTCAACAGATCCTCCGTTCCATATCCGTGCCGGGTCGGTTCTTTTTGCCGGATGATCCAGTGAGCAGCTTCTTTACATTCCGATAGAAGGGTTCCTCGATCCATTCGAAGAACACCACCGATACACAGCAGCTGACCAGTACATTTGCGATAAAATTCCGCATGTACCCCACAAAAGGCCACGGATCCATCATGAAATAATAGTAGTGGAGAATGTAGATCCCGTAACTGGCCTGACCCAGCCGCACGAACCAGGGGAGGGAGAAGAAACGGGACACAAGTCCATTCGGATTATATACGAGCAGCAGAATCATGATTCCGCAGAAGAAACCGCATAACCACGGTCTCTCCCAGCCAATCTGATACCCGCTCAGCGCCGGATTCAGATGAGCCAGCACATGGCCTGTGGTAAAATATACTGACAAAATGAGCAGAATGCCGGCAAGATCTGCCGTCAGGCTTATACTCCGCCGCCGGATTGTTTTCAGGATTCCGCTCTTACACAAATAACCAAAAGAAATACCCAACACGAACAGGTCGAAACGGAAGGGCTGATTCAGCAGCCGGAAAGAGGTAATCTTGTATAAGTAAATGTGCAGCATTGCAGAAAATACAAGGAAACCTGCGCAAAGCCAGATATTCCTGACCTTCAGATGCCGTTTCAGAAGGGCAGCCGCCAGCATCACCACAGGTATGATGAGGTAACAGAGCATCTCGTGAGTCAGGAACCACAGATGCCTCCAGCCCTCCATAAAAAACATAAGCCGGAGAAGTCGTTTTCCGGTAAAAGAATCTTTAAAGAGCACGGATACAAGAATGAGGGCAAACCAGTGCATGGGAACGATACGGACAATGCGCATGAGATAGAAGTTTCCCCAGCCCCTTATTGACAGGAACCGTTCCTCCCCGTCCTGTTTCAGCGGATTTGCGATAAAAAAACCGCTGAGTACAAAAAACAGCGAGACCATGATCCCTCCCTGATAACGCAATCCCAGGACGCGGCAATGGTCTGCGAGAATAACCATGCAGGCCCAAAAACGGAGGCCGTCAATCTGTTTCATTCGCATTTTTCTTTTCCTCCTGAAGCTTCACTTTTCATAAAAAAAACTGCAAAAACTTCCCCCGCCCTGCGAAACAGCTCTCTTTCCAGCGGGATCAGCCATTTTATACCGATCCAGATCATAAGGGCGCTGTAGAGGTAAGCGGCCATTGGAGAGGTGATATCCATAGTAAACCCAAGGGACAGCAACACGACCTGGATTCCTGTTTTGATTAAATACTCGCTGCCGCACAGATATAAGGTCTCCTTTCCAACCTCGTTAAAAATCCTCACATCCTGCATCCATCTGGATACAACTGCGTAAAGCCATATAATCAGAAGTGGCTGTATATGGAACAGAAAACTTCCAATGATAGGTATCTGAAAAGCCGCCATCAAGTAAATATTCTTAAAATACAGAAACATGGCATACACCAAACAGAGTGCGCTGAACATTGTTGCAGGCAGCCTATATTTTCGGATATCCAGAAAAATCTTCTCCATAACAGGAAACAGAAGATAGCCCATTATGTAATAAAAGAAATAATAAAGAGCGCTGTCCACATTATAGAAGACCCTGGGATTATGGATCGGCGACGGATCCAGGATGGCATAGGCGATAAAGGCCAGACCTGCGGAAATGGGCAAGAGCAGCCATTTTGGACAAACCCTGTGCAGCAGCACAAACATAACCTGTACTACAAAGAGACAGGTAAGAAACCACAGCCCGCCCGCGCAAAAAGAGTTCCTGACTGCGCCCTCCAGCATCCGGATAAACTCTCCTCTGGCATTTCTGGCAGAAGCGTTCTCCGTCAGCGTGTAAATAACGATGGATAATACACCAAAAAAGAAATAGGGAACAAGAAGCGTCCTAATCTTTTTTTGTATATAGGGAACGATCCTCCTGTCAGATGTGCTAAGCGCCTCTGCGCATCCGGAAACAAAAAAGAACAGCGCAACGTGATGGGTAAACACAAAATCATAGCTGTCTCTTCCATCCGAACCGAAATGTCCCAGATAGATAGCAAAGATTCCGAAGCATTTCATAACATCCAGCCATTTTATTCTCTTTTTTGCTGTAGCCATGTCCGTTCTCATCCTTTCTTCTTCATCTTTTTTACCAGCCAGTGGCTCAGCCGGATCATGGGACGCTCCACCAGATAAAAGGACAGAATAGCCGCGATGATCGTGGGAACCGCACAGAGAATCAGTACCTGCATATAAGACATACCAATACCGTATTTTTGCAGGAGAGACATAACCAACTGCTGGAAGAAAAAGCCGTATAGATAGATTCCGTAGGACAGATCCATATGCTTATCAATTTTACTGAAAATTGGTTTTGGCGCAAATACAAAAGAAAAAATAATATACGGAAAGAGCACATACATTCCGCAGTAGCGGATGGGCGCCATTGTTGTCTGCAAAAGAAACATGATGCACATGGCTGCCCCGGCAGCCTGCAGGTTCAGATATTTCTTTATTTCATCATAGGTAAAAAGAATTCCTATAAGATAGGCAGTGGTCAGATGAAAGGCTGATACCAGATTTGTTCCATAAAACACCACTGCTGCGTGGGGATAGAAGGTCCTGAGATACAGATCGAATACCACGGCTGCCCCGGTCAGACCTACTATGATCGGGAAGGATCGTTTCTTATTCTGCTTCACCCGAAGCAGGGAGAGAAACAACGGTGTCAGTATGTACAGAGCTGCCTCTACCGGCATGGTCCACAGGGAGCCGTTGGTGGAATTGGCCTCCGGCAACGTCTCAAACACACCAGGCTGGTCATAGATAGGACGGAAAATCAAGTTCTTTAAGTAGAGATCGAAGGACGACCGGTGAAAATAATTCCAGACACCTCTGCTGGAAAGAATAGGACCGGTCACAAATACCATTAAAAATACAAACACTGCCAGAGGAGGCCACAGCCGGAAGAAACGGCGGACAGCATACCTTGCGGGATGCGGGTCGGAAAGCCAGCTTTTTGTAATCAGATAACCGCCTATGAAGAACAGCATGATCACGCCGAGTTCATGCATGGCGATACCGGCCACATAGGGAGAATCTATTCCGAGAACAACTCCCATATGCCCCATAAAAACTGCACTGGCCGCCACAATACGGATAAATGCAAAGTTATTATTTCTTGACTCTTTTGTCTGCGCTTGCGGCGTAAGATTTTCTTTTGTCATAGATTCCCCTTATCCTTTCTTTCCGGGAGATTTCAGTAAAAAATTTATTTTATACCATAGAAAAACAAGAGCTGCTTCCGGGGACCCGGGAGCAGCTCTTGCCATAATTCTGGTTATTTACTTTGATATTCTAACAGTACTAGGATTATTTAACCTGACCACGCACCATACCATGATCTACTTTGAAGGTTGCTCCATTGTACTCAACAGTTCCACTGTAATCAACGGCAAGTTTACCATTTACAATGTAGAACCACTCGTTATCATACATTGCAAGACCAGTATGCTCTTTTGCTACACGACCATTGGAAAGGAAATACCATACGCCTTCCTCGCCAACCCACAGGCCGTTTCCTTCCTGTGCAAGACGTCCCTCAACGAATACGAAGGTTTCGCCGTCATAAAGAACAAGACCATTTACATTAGTATCAAGTCTACCATTAGAAACATAGAACCACTCGCCATCATACAGTACAACTTGTGTAACATCAGTACGGATTCTACCCTCTGTCAGGAAGTACCACTGATCATCAATAAGATTCAGACCTGAAGCATCCTTGCAAAGAACACCAGATTTAATGACGAAGCTACTTCCAGCATACTGAAGAATTCCGGAGAAATCTTTCTGGAATACACCATCTACATAGTAACGGCACTGTCCATCCTCATCCCAATGCAGACCATTGAGAGGAGCCTCTTCCAGTCTACCCTGATATGCTTCGATAGTGCTGAAATAAGGTACTGTAATCTCTTTTGTAACAGTTCCGCCAACTACATCATTCTGATCATATGTAGCTTTCAGTGTGATGTGGCCAGCCTTGCCATTTTCTGCCTGCTTCTCAATGTCAGTAATAGTGATCTCTACAACATCCTGACGGGAATCAGCAAGTTTCACTTCATGTTCGCCACAAACGGTACAGTTTGTATAAACATAAGCGTACATGGTGTATTCGTTCTTGCCATACTCGCCGATGGAATTCGCTTTAAATGTCTTTCCAACATTTGCCAGGTTCTCACCGTCTTTATCAACTACCTTATCTCCGACAAATCCGATGTATGCAGTAGCATCTGCGTAAACATCATCTTCACCGATACCGTTAGGAGCTACGTTCACCTCGTTTGTATGCTTGATTCTAGGAATAATTACATCTTTTCTTCTTTCAAGCTCTTTGCCGCAGGTCTTGCAGTAGATAACTGCATCATAGCTTCCGGTTGCAGTACATGTAGGAGCTACATAGTTTTCTCTCTCTGCAGGCTGACGTGTATGGCCGCTGGCAATAACATCAACTGTCATTTCTTTAACGACTTCTTTTTTGTCTACTACGCAGATGAATTTAACTGTTACTTTTCCTGCTTCCTCACAGTTGTTTTCCGGGCGAGCAGAAATCTGAACAAAGTTATCTTCTACATCAGCAATAGCCTTAAGTTCTCTGTAAAGTACTTTTCCTCTTGCAACAAGAGCTTCAACTTCTCTCAGAGCAGAAGTCTTAATTACATGTGCGCCTGTTGGTTCAGCAGTTTTTGTTTCTCTGCTGATCTCTTTATCTCCTTCGCAGAACTGAGGTGCTTCGTAATCAACATCATGCACTTTTCCGTTGCATCCTGCAGCGCTACAGTGGATGACTTCATCATACTCTATCGGAAGATAGCAGGATGTATTTGTAACCTTCAGTTCTTTTCCGTTCCATTCTACTTTGCACTGTGATTTATCATCAAGTGTCTTGAATTCTGCTGTTGCATACGTATTAAAGTGATGCGGTGCAACCTTAATTTTCTCCTGAGATATCGGCTTGTTTTCAATGGTATAGTACTCTACAATATACCAGCCTTCTTCGGAACAATCTTCAAGTTCAATGGTTGCTTCGTCAATAGGAAGATCTGCTGTCGGATAATCATATATCTGACCCTCTAACTTTGTTACAATACCTTCCTGATCAATGATTTTAGCATAAGCAGCTTTTTTTGCATAAGCTCTTAATTCTTTTCTGTTAGCAGTATCTTCTGCATTGTCTACTGTACAGAAACGTGTCTGATAATATAAGCCGTCTCTCAGCTCATCTTCAAGTTCCGGATCACCATTTTCATCAAAAACAACATATCCGTTCTTATCAGCTTTTACATTATATCCAGCCACATAAACCCAATCGCCCCACTCATGATCCTGGACTTCAAGCTCAATAAATTCTTCATCTGTCCACTCGCAATCTTCATACTCGCAATCATACCAAACATGTGCCTGGCCCTTTTCAAAGTGAGTAGCAGGTTTTATTGTCTGTCTTTTCACCTCGCGTTTCTTATGCTGACGCTGTGGCTCAGTAGGAACCTCAAACGCTGCATCAAGATTATCTACATCGCCAGATGTGTATGTTGTACCATCAATTGTAACTGTCATCCACAGTAAGCCAGGATGATAGCAGTTAGCATCTAAATGTTTTAATGTTGTTGCCGTTGCTGTATCTGACTGTGGTTCTCCTGTTCCATCTACAGGTACTCTCTGGAATGTAACAGTAAAATCTGCATATACATCGCTATTATAATAGAAATGAATGGAATTTGGATCCACCTTATATGCCTCGCCTACAACTCCTGCTGCATCCGGTGTTTCGTCAGTCACTTCTACGGACTGTGCTTCCACATCAGCACTGAAAGTTTCTGCCTGCGGCGCAGCTTCCTGTGTTACAACATCTGCCCCGTCGGAAAAATCCGCAGCATAAACAGGGATAGACATTGTACTGGTAGCCATCACAGCGGATAATGCCAACGCTGCGAGTCTTTTCTTGTTCATCATACCCAAGTCTCCTTTTCTTTAAATAAATTTTTTCATGTTGTCCTCGTGATCTCTCAAGTTTAAAAAGGGGCTGCTGAACCAACTCATAACTATGTAAGAGACACGCGCAGCAAAAAATCTCTTCCCCTTATTCTCCCCTTATCAAGTAAGTCGGACGAAGTTTGCCGTTATATGCATAACGAAGCATTAACTCTGTTTTTTGGAAAAAAAAGACTTTTTGCTATTCAACCTATAGGTAAAGTATAGCCACAAAGGATATTTTTGTCAATAGATATTTCACAAATTTTTCATGAAAATTACAGGAAATTTAACCCAAATATTCACGGTTTTTTCATGCAAATTTCATGGTTACACATTCATTTCACGCGTAATATCTAACAATAGCCATAATATACAACTGTTATAAGTGCAAATCAAATCCTCATCTTGGCAGGATACTGTTCCGTTTTTCATACATCATGGCGATGTCATACACACTCACTGTCTGTATATAGTGCTTGTGTTTGTTCCTTACCACAACCAGTGCCTCATCCAGTGCTTTCTGTCTTTCGGAGTTGATTTTTCTGTTGTGCGGCACCCTGTATACAGACGTTGTTTTTTTCACACAGGTGAAATCTGTGTGCAGAGAATACCTTACCCAGAGATCCCAGTCCTCCAGTGCGTCCAGTGTTTCATCCAGTCCGCCGAATTCCTCAAAAAGTTTTTTCTCAAACATAATGGTCTGGATGGGGATATAATTGTGGTGGCACAGAATCACTTTGTCAAATTCCTGTGTATGCACTTCCCTGTACCGTTTCACTGTATATTCATAAGGGTCCCTGCTGTGTATCTCCACCGGGGTCTCGAAGGCAAAAGCGTAAGCCGCCCGGTTTTTTCCTTTTATAAGCTGGGATACCAGCACCTCCACATGGTCGGCGAAGAAGAGATCGTCGTCGTCCAGGAAGTTCAGGTATCTTCCGGAGGCTTTCTCCATTCCCAGGTTACCCGCACGGGACCTTCCCACTTTCTCGCCTGTGGCGAAATAGTGGATGTTCATATCGCCGAATTCCTCCCGGATCATTTTTCCGGAGACGTCTTCGCCGTCCTCCACAACAACTACTTCCATGTTGGGGTAGGTCTGATGACGCAGGCTGATCAGAGTCTCTCGCAGCACCGCCGGCCGGCCGCAGGTACGGACGATGACAGATACTTTCGGTTTTTCTTCCGGGATCTCATTGAAATAGTAGCCGCCCTGCCGGTTCTGGGAGAAATCCCACATAAGAAAACGGGGTTTGAAGTCCTCGCATTTTCCTTTCACTTTCCTGGAACGGAAGTGAGGGATGTTTGCGAAATGGCGGGCGTACTGTTTCAGCAGCATTCTCTTGGAATGGGGGAACGCGCTTGGCACTCCCATGAGGAACCAGAATTTCAGATGCCCTTTCAAAATGTCTTTCAGGGAACCGAAACGGTATCTCAGCATCAGGTTGTTGATGACGCCATATACATGCTGGTTGGGCTTCACCACTCCCGCCTCTTCATAGGAGTAATGCATGATCACGGATTTCGGCACATAGCGGATTTTGTATCCGAAGGAGCGCAGTCTCCAGCTCAGGTCCACATCCTCCCCGTACATGAAGATCTTCTCGTCAAAACCGCCCAGCCGCTCATAAACCTCGCGTCTTATGGCGAAGGCGGCGCCGCTGCTCCACTGTGCTTCCTGTGTCACAGGGTCGTAGATCTTGGGATGTTCGTAGGGGAACTGTCTCAGTTCCCACATCGCCGTATTTTCATCAGACTCTTTTACTGCTTTCATAAGTTCCGAAAGTGTGGTGTCCAGTACCTCCGTGTCTATATTAAAGAAACACACGATATCGGAACTGCTATTTCGGAAGCCCAGATTATTCCCTCTTCCGAATCCCAGGTTCTCCCCGGATTCAATGATCTGGAATCCCCCGAGGTTTCCTTCCAGTTTTGCTTTTGCCTGACGGAGTTTCTCTACAGTATTGTCTGTGGAAGCGTTATCCACCACATACACGTTTATTTCTTTCAGGTTGAAGTCTGTGGACCGCAGCAGTGAAGAAAAGCAGCGGTCGATCCATTTTTCCGAGTTGTATGCCACATATATGATATCCATAGTGTTCTTCACTTTCCCTTTATTTTCTCTCTCAGATATTTTACGGGGTGTCTCCAGTGAAGGAGCAGCGCCTTGTAAGGTTCTTTGAGAAGACGAAGATCGTCTTCCAGTTTGGCGATGTATTCCTTCTGCTGCTGTATGCTGTTCTCCAGCTGCTGCTCAAAGGCTTCCGCCTCTGCTTTCATCTGCAGGATCTGCCGTTCTTTCTCATGAGCGTAGCGGTTCAGCTCGTAGTACATCTGATCCTCGAAGATCGTCAGTCCGGCTGTGTTTAGCTCATATTTCTGAGGAACATTGGAGCAGACCGCGATCACATAACGGCTCTCCTCCTGTGTCTTTCCTTTCTTATTATATACATTAAGGTTTTCGTCTTCTCTGGTTATGAAATATCCCAGATTAGGATACTGGCAGTAATATTCCATATGGGAGAACCGGCTTCCCAAAAATTCCTGGAATTCTTTTACATAAAACTCTTTCACATGGAAGGGGTTCTCTCCCTCCACCAGATCGGTGTATACCGCCTTGTTTGGCGTGGACATGATCAGTGTTCCTTCCGGCTTCAGCACGCGGCATATTTCTTCCAGGAATTTTTTCTGGATCTCTTCTCCCACATGCTCTATGGTCTCGAAGGAGACCACCACGTCAAGGGTATGATCCTCGAAAGGAAGTTCTTCGATGCTTCCCTTTAAATAGGAAAGTTTTTTGTTTCCATATTTATGGTTTGCGTTCTCCACAGCTTCTTTATCAATGTCAAGGCCGGTAACTTCTTCCGCCTCTTCAGCCAGAAGGCTGCTGCCGTACCCTTCGCCGCAGGCTGCGTCCAGGACTTTTTTCCCTTTTACCAGCTGGGCTGCCAGACGATATCTCTGATAATGCTCCGCCGCCATTTCTCCCCTGCATTCCTGAGGCAGGAATCTTTCTCCTGTATATTCTCCGCTCACGGTTTCTCCTCTCCGACTATTTCAATCTGGTCCCGGTCAAACTGCCGGGCCTGTATCTCGCTTGGTATCTCTATATAGGAAGAATTATATCCTTCATTATATATGGTCACTTCCAGAGCGCCGTGGAGCCAGGTGAGCATGATGTGTCTCTCCTGAGTTCCCTGAGCAAGCGCAGCGCTCACCACATAGGTGCCTTTCATGATCCTGGGCAGCCGGTATTTGAAGACGATCTCTGTAACCTGGCCTTTCACGCCCTTCCATGTCTGTCCCTGGTTGATATAGTTATTGATGTCATAGATGGGAAGGCCTTTATTGTTCTCAAAAACAAATCCCGCGATCAAGCGATCCATATCCTCGAAGAACTCGATTGCCATATGGAATTCATATTCGTTCTCCACAAGCATATCTGTGGTTACGGTGCCTCTACTGTCTGTAATGAAGCAGCTGAGGAAGCGGAAGCTCTCTGACACCAGCTTACTGCTCTTATAATGAAGAGCGGGAAATACTGCCTTTCCTTCCGGATAAACCGGCGTCATTCTCTCTTCATCTACAGATTGCAT
>DWYL01000080.1 GCA_019118685.1 Candidatus Blautia merdipullorum | reverse complement strand
GATTTACCACATCCTGAAGGTCCTACGAAGATGATGAATTCTTTATCTGCGATCTCAAGGTTAAAGTCCTTAACTGCTTCAAATCCATTTGGGTAAGTTTTGTTAATATGCTGCAATGATAAACTTGCCATTTTCAATTCCTCCTAAATAATTATGTGTCCTGCTTTTGAACTGTAACCAGTATAACCCTATCTGCTTTTTTTTTCCATAGTTCAATTCCACAAAGATTGCGGTGTCTCTTGGTAACCATGGCTAAAAACCTCTGTCCCCTTGTCAATTTGACAGTTTTTCGTAATTTCTGTAAGCAATCTGCACAATCAACAGAAAAACTAGCAGAAAGAGGCTTTACACTTCTCTTCTGTTTTTTTATAATGAAGCCGATATCGGTCTCTTATATTTTTTTAATGGAAAATTATAGAATAGAAAGGAAATGCCATGTTTCGATTAATGGGAAGTATTTATAAAGATACTCATATTCTAAAAAGCACGGTAATCTGTGACGATACCAGAGACAGCCGGACAAAAAAAGTGTTTCACGCCCTGGACGCCATCTGTCATGAATTTGATCTTTCTTCACCTATCTGGCTGGATGCGAATATAAAAGATTTCCAGAAATTTTCTAAAGTCCGGTTTTCCCAGGATAATTTCATAGAAGAGCTGGATTTTGATTATTTTCAGCTGCAGGTCATAGAAGAAGACTGACAATAAAAATTTGCCGGGAGTCCTTCCCAAATGGGAGAGTCATCCCGGCTTTTTCCATGCTTTTTTCAGCTTTGCATCTTTCCGCAGTGTCTTTTTAGTAGCTGCGGCAATGTCTGCGATCACTCGTATTTCATAGCTATCGCAATCGCTGAGAATGGACTGGATATCCTGTTCGAATACTGCTTTTGACTGTACTACGCTGTCTGCCAGCAAAGCGTCTACGGATACGTCAAGAGCATTTGCCAATTTTACGATGGTAGGCAGGCTTACTTTTGTGGTGCCTGTCTCAATATTGCTGAGATGGCTGGGGGACAGGTTCACCTGTTCTGCCAGACGCTCCTGAGTCATATCCAAACGTGTACGTGCAGCTTTAATTCTTCTGCCGATAGATCTGTAGTCAATACTCATGTCTTCCTCCTTTAAATCTACACAGAGATATTTTATCTATGGAAAAGACAAATTATAATAATCCATATCCGTAAAATACGGATATAGGATAAGTTTTTTTCTTGAAACATTATCCTCTTTGCTATATAATACAGAAAATAATGTATCTTTATGCAGTCAGCGGAAGGAGGGACAACAGATGAAAGAAAGAATCATTACCATATCTGACCTGGAAAAGACCTGTGAGCATCCGTTTTCTGAATTAGTGCGCACAGCCTGTCAGTACCAAAGTAAAATCCTATTGTCATCAGAAAACAAACAGGTAAACGCAAAAAGTATCATGGGCGTCATGGCTTTCAATCTCTCGTCAGGAGCATCCATAAAAATCACTGCTGAAGGAGAGGATGAAGAGGACGCATTAAAGGCTGTAGAGACTTTTCTCCTCTGCCGCTGATCATCACTTGGCTATAAAAAAACAGGGTTGCTATATAAAGCCAAAATTTACGCTTTATATTGCAGCCCCGTATTTTTATGCTTTTCCGGACAAGATCAGACTTGTCCGGAAAGCATCTGCAATTATAATCTCTTTAATAATTCTTCTCTTCTGTCTTCATATCCCGGTTTTCCCAGAAGTGCAAACATATTTTTCTTATAGCTTTCTACTCCAGGCTGGTTAAATGGATTTACACCTGTAAGATAGCCGCTGATGCCGCAGGCAAACTCAAAGAAATAGAACAGCTGTCCCAGATAGAACTCGTCCTGCTGAGGAATCTTCACCATAAGGTTCGGTGTATTTCCATCTGTATGGGCAAGGATCGTTCCGTTCATTGCGCTTTTATTTACGAAATCCATACCTTTTCCGGCCAGATAATTCAGGCCGTCCAGATCAACAGCTTCTTCCTTGATCACCACATCCTCTTTGGGCTCTTCGATAGCCAGGACTGTCTCAAACATAATCCTGGAGCCGTCCTGGATGAACTGGCCCAGAGAATGGAGGTCTGTAGTAAAGTCTACAGATGCAGGATAGATGCCCTTCTGATCTTTTCCTTCGCTTTCTCCGTAAAGCTGTTTCCACCATTCTGCCACATAATGAAGAGTCGGTTCATAATCTGCCAGGATTTCAACAGATTTGCCTTTCTTATGAAGGATATTCCGTACTGCTGCGTAAAGCATGGCGTCATTTTCCTCATAAGGAGTATTTAAAGCCAGCTCTCTTCCTGAGGCAGCTCCTTCCATAAGCTTGTCTATAGAAACACCGCTGACTGCGATGGGCAGAAGTCCTACTGCTGTCAGAACAGAGAAACGGCCTCCTACGTCGTCAGGCACAACAAAGGTTTCATAGCCTTCCTCATCAGCTAATGTCTTCAAAGCTCCTTTTGCTTTGTCTGTGGTAGCGTAAATTCTTCCTGCTGCCTCTTCCTTTCCATATTTTGCTTCCATCTTTTCTTTAAAGAAGCGGAAAGCAATGGCAGGCTCTGTGGTAGTGCCGGATTTGGAGATAACATTAATGGAAAAGTCTCTGTCACCGACTACATCTGCAAGGCCTTTTACATATGCGCCGCTGATATTATTTCCCACATAGTAAATTTCCGGAGTCTTCCTGTTCTCTTTTGTCAAATTGTTATAGAAAGGATGATTCAGAAAATCAATAGCAGCTCTGGCGCCCAGATAGGAACCGCCGATTCCAATAACAAGAAGAACCTCTGAATCTTCCTGGATTTTCTTAGCTGCTTTTTTAATTCTGTCAAATTCTTCTTTGTCATAATCTACAGGAAGGTTGATCCAGCCCAGGAAATCATTTCCCAGCCCTGTCTTGGATACCAGGACCTCCTTTGCTGCCTCTGCCATTGTTTTCATTGCCGCTACTTCTTCTTCACGGATAACGTTTGCTGCTTTAGAGTAGTCAAATGTCACTTTATTTCCCATTTTCATCTTCTCCTTTGCGAAAATTATTTCTTCCTTTAGTTTAGCAAATCCCCTACTGATTATCAAGTTAGAAATTCTTTAATTACATCTTTAACAATAGCCTCCTCCTCTTCATTCAGCAGATGGCTGTATCTGCTGTCTGTAGCAGCCGCTTCCAGAACTCCCTGTTCCATCTGCCGCGCAGCCTTGTCTCTGCTGCTTTGGGGGGAGGGAATCTCTTTCTTTTTCTGCCCTCTTGCCTCCCTTTTACCGGGATTCCGGACATTTTCCATAGAAATGATTTTTCCCGGCTCTCTCCAGCGGTTTTCCACATAATCCAGCAGGTTTGTCTCGATCACATCTTCCTGATATCCCATCCCCAAGATCATGCGTATTCCTAAAAGAAAGACTTCTGTACAGATCCCCGCCACCATAGAAAAGGTAAATACAGAGATTTCTCTTCCGAAAAAAGAAATCTGGGCCAGACCTGTCTGCGGAGACCAGGCATAAAGGATCTGCAGTCCGGCAAATAAAAAAGAGAGGATAAAAGTTCCCCAGGATATACTTTTCATCTGCCGTATACTCCAGGGTCCTATCTTTCGTCCTCTCATTCTTTTCACTACATAAACCGAAGGGTTATGTATCTTTGTATTTTCTTTCTGCAGTTTCTGATGCTCCGCTATAAAGCCTTTCAGCCACTTGTCCTTTTCTTCTCCAGGCTGTTTCAGATCTCTCAATACTCTTTTGTTGCTGTTGTAAACTGCCATCATACTTATAAGACAAAACAGTCCCATAAGGCAGGCACCCCAGTAAAAAATCAGGCGCTCCATAATTCCTCCTTGATTTCGGCGGCAGTCCGGAGGGGTCCCCTCCGGCATCTGTCCGCTCTTTTTAGGCCTGTCCCTCAGCCGGCAAGGCTGTTTTCAGGGGAAGTTCCTTTGTTTTCATTATATAGCGCCTTATTCCTTTTGAAAACCAAAATCGCTCGACAAATTCTCCTCTAATCCAGCAGTCCCATCATACTCTCCACCAGTCTGACACTGTGGAGGATAGCCTGTTTTTCAAAAGTCGGGTAATCCATCTGGGCGCTGTCGTCTGCTTTGTCAGAAATCGCCCGGATCACCAGATAGGGGATATGGTTCAGATAGGCCGCCTGTCCTATGGCCGCTCCCTCCATTTCTGTGCAGCTTCCGCCGGTAATGGAAATGATGGCTTCTTTTTTAGCCTTGTCAGCCACAAACTGATCGCCGCTGACTACCCGGCCTTCCCAGACGCCGATCTCCGGATTGACCTGGCGGCATACCTCACCGGCCAGTTTCCGCAGACCTTCGTCAGCAGGAAAAGCCAAAGTATCCATCCGGGGGATCTGTCCTGCCGGGTATCCAAATTCTCTGGCATCCATATCATGGTGCATGGTATCTGTAGACAGTACAATGTCTCCGATATTGATCTCTGCCTTCAGAGATCCTGCGATCCCCGTATTGATCACAGCATCTACATGAAAATCATCTGCCAGGATCTGAGTGCAGATCCCTGCGTTTACCTTGCCAATGCCTGAACGGACTACTACCGCCTCATGGCCTTTCAGCTGTCCGTGGAAAAATTCCATACCGGCTTTCTCTGTAACCGTCACTTCTGTCATTTTTTCTTTTAACATAGCCACTTCTTCTTCCATGGCTCCGATAATTCCTATTACTTTCACTTTATATCCCTCTGCTTTCTCCATTATTCTCTAACCTATTCTACACTTTTTCCCTGGTTTTTTCCACCGGTGTTTTACTTTTCTTTCCACTCATGCTATAATAACTCCCGTAAAAATCTAAAATCAGCGGGAGGAATGAAAGATGGTATATAAGACAAAAGGCGTCTGTTCCCGGTCTATTGACATCGAACTGGACGGCGATACAATAAAATCAGTAAAATTCAACGGCGGCTGCAACGGCAATACAAAGGGAATCGCCAGCCTGGTACGGGGAATGAAGATCGATGATGTGATCGAAAGATTAAAAGGCACAGACTGCGGCGGAAGAGGAACTTCCTGTCCGGAGCAGCTGGCTAAAGCCTTAGAACTGGCTAAAGCGGAACAATAATTCTGTACAGCAAAAGACTGACTCCTTTCACAATGCATGGGATATTCTTCCCTCCTTGTGAAAGAAGCCAGTCTTTTTTATTCTTTTATGATATGAAGTCAAAAAGACTCATCTGCTCCATCCTACCTTCTTCTCTCTTTTTTCCTGCCTTTTCTTTTAAAACAAATTGTTCAGGTATGTCTTCCAGAAATGGGGAAGGTTCCCGGACATAGGTCAGGATCAGTTCATCTCTCGCCCTGGTCATTCCTACAAAGAACAGCCGCCTTTCTTCTTCCGGATCTGCCGGATAGCTGGATTTTTCCAGCGGAAGAATATCCTTCTGGACTCCGCAGAGGAAAACCAGAGGAAACTCCAGCCCTTTGGATCCATGTAAGGTCATAAGGGTAACCGCCCCTGCGCTGTAGCTTTTCCCCGGCCGGCGGGTAAGGTCTCCCTCTTCTCCTAAAGACAGGTCCCGGAGAAATTCTTTCATACCTGTATATTGGATGGCTGTCTGACAAAGCTTCAGCATCTCAGGCTTCTCCTTCAGGTTCATGTCTTCCTGCCAGGATTTTAAAATTTTTTCCGGTTTTCCCTTTTTCAGCATAGGCAGATATTTCTTCTTTGCCTCCTGGTAGATTTTATCTGCCACCTCTGTTTCAGGAAGCTGCCACAACAGTCTGAGCGCCAGGCTTCTGGCCTGAGAATCCTCTTCTGCAAGGCTTTTAAAGAAGCTGATGGTGCCCCGTACCGCCGGATCCATCAGATAATCTTCCCTTCCTACTGTCACATAAGGGATTCCCTCCTGAGCCAGACATTTTTCCAGGATCCGGAACTGCCGGTGAGTCCTGCATAGTACGGCGATCTCTGAAAAACTTCTCTGAGTCCTGTCAGCCTCAGACTGAAATCCTTTCTGCACCTCTACCATGTCCATGCCTCCGGTCTGACGGTTGATCTCTTTCGCCACAAAAATCCCTTCTGAAAGATCCGAGGCAGCTTCGACGATCCGCAGCTTTTCTCCCTCTCCTCTATGGGCTTTCAGATATCTCTGTTCTCCCGGATTTTTTGAGATCACCGCCACGGCAGACTCTACTACAGTAGAAACAGACCTGTAGTTTTCCTCCAGGCAGATCATTCTGGTATCCGGGCGATCCTCTTTCAGGCGTTCAAAGCACCGGGAATCGGAACCCCGGAATCCGTAAATGGCCTGATCCGGGTCGCCGATCACGAAAAGCTCCCGGCCGCCCTTTGCCCATTCCAGCATAAGATTATACTGGACAGGGTTTACATCCTGGAACTCATCTACCAGCAGATAAGTAAATCTTTTCTTATATTCCTCATTCTGGTCATCAGACCTGGCCAGAGATACTGCTCTCAGAAGAAGATCATCAAAATCCGCCAGATTTCTCTCCTTCAGAAGTTCCTGATAGCGGTTAAAAGCATTCTCCCAAATCTCATCCGGAAGCTTTCTTTCCTCTGGCGCAGACTTATACAGGGAAATGCCGGAAAGAAAGTCTTTCAAAGAGATCTTCATGTTCCAGGTATCTATGGTTTCCTGAGCAAGCTCTTTTACCTGTATCTCATCTGCCAGGGAAAATTTCTCTCCTTGCTCTTTCAGAATGTCCAGGCAGATGGAATGAAAGGTCCCGATCTGAAGCTGCCTGAGTGCTTTTTTGTTTCCCAGCTCTTTTTCCAGACGGCTTCTCATCTCCTGGGCCGCTTTGTTTGTAAAGGTTACTGCTGTAATCTCCGAAGGCTTCACTTTCCTTCTCTCTATAAGGTAAAGGATCTTTTCGATCAGAGTCTTGGTCTTTCCTGTTCCCGGTCCTGCGATAACCGCCGTGACAGGGCTGATGCTCTCCACTGCCTCTCTCTGCTTCTCATTTAATGCGGGAAGCTCTTCCTTCGCCTGATCCTTTTCAGGCACATTCTGGGAAACCTTTCCAACTGGCGGGATCATCTGCAGTGTCTTCTGTTCCGGATGAGCCTGAACTGTATTCTCAAGTCCGAAGCCGTCGAAAAGGCTGATCTGTCCCTGGGTGTCCTCCAGCTCGCTTCCCCGGAACAGCTTAATGGTCCCATATTCTCCGTCAAATCCCGGATGCCGCTCTACCTGTCCATCCCGGAGCCTTTGCACACCTTCTCCGATAAAGTATCCCGCCTGCTTCTTAATATCTTCCACAGGCACTGTCCTGAGGATTTCAAACTCCGGCCCCAGAGTCCGCAGCATCTCTCCGTAAATTCTTTCTGTCCCGGCGCTTCCCGCTGAATGTCCTGTAGCCTGGGCGATCAGTTCAGGTAAAGGCATAAGGGATTCAAATGCCTTTGCGCCCTTCTTTATAAAACCGGCAGGACGGTCTGCCAGCTCTTCTACCCGGTGCTCTACTCCGATCGTCAGCTTTCTCCCGCACACCGGACAGCGTCCCTGATATTCTCTGGTCTGAGCAGGAGAAAGGCATAAATGACATTTCCTGTGGCCGTCATAATGATACTTTCCCTCCTCCGGGAAAAACTCAATGGTCCCCTCTAAACCTTCGCCGGTCTGAATGGCTTTCTCAAGTCCCTCATAGGAAAGCTCTGTGTCCATCAGATTCGCCTCCCGTCCCAGTTTCCCGGGAGAATGGGCGTCTGAATTAGAAATCAGCTGATACCTGTCCAGGGCAGAAACTCTCCAGTTCATAGGAGGATCTGAGGAAAGTCCGGTTTCCACCGCGTGAATATATGGAGTCAGATCCTCAAAACATTCCTCCACCGTATCAAAGCCTGAAAAAGCGCCGAACATAGCAAAATGAGGCGTCCAGATATGGGCGGGAACAAAAATCCCGTTGGGTACGGTTTCCAGCATGATCTCCAGAAGGTCTCTGGAGTCCAGACCCAGGATAGGCCTGCCGTCCGAATGAATGTTTCCGATTTCCTCCAGACGGGCGGAGAGCCGGTCCCCCGCTTCCAGGCCCGGAAGGATCAGAAGGTTATGAACCTTTCTGGTCTTGCCATTCTTTTTATAAATGGAGCTGATCTCTCCGGTCACCACAAACCGGGGTTCTATAGAATCCGGAGTTTCTCCATCCTGTATCCGGTATTCTTTTTTCAGCTTGTACAGCCCGTTCCCTTCAGGTTCCAGTTTTTCCTTAAGTTCTTCTCTCCACTGAGGATGGGTAAAATCCCCGGTTCCCACTAAATGGATCCCTTTTTTCCGGGCCCAGAGTTCCAGGTGTTCCGGATCTCCTTCCTTACTGGTAGCTCTGGAAAATCTGGAATGGATATGTAAATCTGATATGTACATGGTTTTGACCTTCCTTTGTATATGCTCATAATTATTACTTTTTATTTTATACGAAACAGTTTCAAATGATCAGCTGCATATTATGGTGCTTGGAATGAACCTCCTCAAAGCCAAGAGACTTATACAAAAAGTATCCGGCTTCTGTCGATTTCAATTCCACATAATCAAGTCCCATATTCCTTGCTTCTAAAAGCATTTGCTTCAAAAGCTTTTTTGCAGCACCTTGTCTCCTATATTCTGGTTTTGTATAAACATTCAAAACAGTTCCTACTTTTCCATGTATAAAGCTTGGACTTGCAGGTTTTTCAATTACAAGTAGGAAACCGCAGGCAATTATCTCTTCGTCCTTTTTTGCCGTGTATATATGTAAATCTCTATTAATGTGGCGAGAATAATAGTCTGGCAATGCTTTTTTTATTTCCTCAATTTGCTCATCGGAAATCCTTCCATAATCTTCTCGTATATAGGCAATCCGCATTTCTACCAAAGTCTGTAAATCATCTATCGATCCTTTATATACTTTTATATCCATATTGTTTTACTCCTCCTACTTAATAAAACAACCTATGTTCCACTACAAAAATATTATAAAATTTTTGCAGCGCTTTCTCAACTAATTTCATTCTGCCATTCAATAGACTTGTAAACTCATAATATTTTTTCTTTATATCACATTGCCTTTTCTTCTGCATGTAAAGTTTGCAATTTCCTCTTAATAGAACTATACTGTACTCATATGCTCTCTGTACAAAAATCTACATTTTCTTTATACAGAGCAAAGAATTAATACTGTAAACATAAGGGGGGAACATTTACATCATGAGCAGTAATTCTTCAGCAGTTTCTATGACTACCGGTCCTATTTGGAAAAGGATCATTTTTTTTGCCATACCGCTTTTTTTCGGCAATCTTTTTCAGCAGCTTTATAACACTGCAGACTCGCTTATCGTGGGAAGATTTCTGGGAAGCACCGCCCTGGCGGCTGTCAGCTCTTCCGGGAATCTGATCTTTCTGATGGTAGGATTCTTCAACGGACTGGCAATCGGCGCCGGAGTAGTTGTTGCCAAGTATTACGGAGCAAAGAGGTATCATATTGTTCAGAGGACGATCCACACCATTATGGCACTTGGCCTGATCTGCGGAATAGTCCTGACTTTTATAGGAGTCCTTGCAGCGCCTCAGATCCTTGTCCTTATGGGAACGCCTTCTGAAGTGCTTCCAAACTCCATTACTTATTTCCGTATTTATTTCTGCGGTTCTCTTGCCTTTGTCATGTACAACTTCATGGTAGGAATCCTTCAGTCCGTAGGAGACAGCCGGCACCCGCTTATCTATCTGGTCATCTCCTCCATTGTAAACATTGTGCTGGATCTTTTGTTTGTAGGCGTCTTTCACTGGGGTGTAGGATCTGCGGCTCTGGCCACTATTATTTCCCAGTTTATCAGTGCCTTCCTCTGCCTGGGACAACTGATGAAAAGCCCTGAGGAATACCAGGTGCATATTTCCAAAATCCGTATTGACTTTCTGGTGCTCCGGCAGATTATTTCTAACGGACTTCCTTCAGGACTTCAGAACTCTATCATTTCTCTGGCTAATGTGGTCGTCCAGTCTAACATTAATAAATTCGGAGAAATGGCTGTGGCCGGCTGCGGCTCTTATTCTAAGGTAGAAGGCTTCGGCTTTCTTCCCATTACCTGCTTTGCCCTGGCCCTCACCACCTTTATCAGCCAGAACTTAGGTGCAAAGGAATACGGCAGAGCAAAAAAGGAGCGGTTTTCGGCGTTCTATGTTCCATTACCATCGCCGAGCTGATCGGTCTGGTTATTTATGGACTGGCGCCTATGCTGATCTCAGCTTTCAGCAGCACGCCGGAGGTTATCTCTTACGGAACAGCCCAGGCTCATGTCGCTGCATTATTTTATTTTCTTCTGGCCTTTTCTCACTGTATGGCCGGAATCCTGAGAGGCGCGGGAAAATCTACAGTTCCAATGCTGGTCATGCTGGTATGCTGGTGCATCATCCGGGTGACTTATATTACCGCAATGGTACGGCTGATCCCGGACATCCGGGTGATTTTCTGGGCCTATCCCTTAACCTGGACTTTAAGCTCCATTGTATTTTTCATTTATTTTCTGAAATCCGACTGGATCCATTCCTTCGAAAAAGCCAAAAGCCATACATAAAAAGAAGCTGTGGCGTCAATCATAATCGAGAATATTTATACATTTTCTTGCTCAGTCTGCGCTGCTTTGAGCCTATGGTCTCAAAGCTGTGCTCGACAAATTCGCATAAAATGTATAAATATTCCTGAAGTATGGTTGACGCCGCAGCTTCTTTTTATGTACGCAGGCGGAAGGTCTTCGGTGCAAATTTATAAACAAGGATACATGCGGCCGCAGAATAAAGGATGCAGAATAGAATACAGGTGATCCCAAATAGCAGAGTGGGCATTTTCACCTGCATCATGCCAAGGCATACAAGGTAAGTACCTGACATGACCATCTGATAAGTGCCGCTTTTCATCTCTGTCCCGGCGTTATAAGGCTGAAGCAGATAATAAATGGTCAGATAGTGGATTGAAAAAAATATACTCATACAAAGTATGGAGATAAACAATACCAGATAATGGGCAGGATTTTCTGTACCTCCCGATGCGTATAGGGTCAGACACAGGCCTGCCCCGATCACGATAGCAGGCACAGCATTGATCTTCATGATCTCCCTCAGGCGGATCTGGAACAATTTCAGTACAAACTTAGGCTGTTTATAAATGGAATAGGTCAGCAGGCTGTGATCGCAGTTCATGAACAAGACCCGAGTAAAGTTTCTCCCTCTGTTTATGGTATACATAATAAAAACAAAATATGGAAGCCAGTTCAGGACCAGCTCATTGGCGCTTTCTCTTATTTCCGGGACAAAGCACAAAGCCAGCAGCATACCCCAGACCAGAACAAAGCAGGCGGCTGTAATCTTCACTGTAGATCTCCAGAGAATTTTCTGATGCCGTTTGATAAACAGCTCATTCAGATATTCGAATCCCTTTTTCCTGCTGGTAATGTGCGTATCACTGGAAATTGTTTTTTCGTTTGCAGTCTTAGCAGCCTGCTGTATAGTATCCATCTGGTTCATCATCCGGGCCAGAAGCTCCTGATTGATCTCCCGATAATAGGAAAAAGAATAAATCTTTCGGATACCTGAAAGGCCTGCCAAAATAAACGCGGCCAAAATAAGCATAGATGCCTCTTCTGGCAGTACCATCCCTGCAGCAGGCAGGCCATAGGCCAGAACCAGAAAAATCAGCACGAACAGCCAGAGATGTTTTCTGATCTTACCTTCTTTATAGACGAATCCGTTTTTCTCATAATTCCTAAGAGAAAATGCCGATACTGCCATTTTGACTCCTGCTATGGAAAAGGGGATCAGCAGGCAGAACCAAAAAGGAATGCCCTGAAGAGTTCCGAAATAAATGGTAAAAGGCAAAAAACCTAAAATCACTTTCAGGATTGTATATCCGTAATTGACTAATGTGTATTCCCTGGCATTCATTCGCATCAGGATCATGGCAAAATACTTGTCCCTCGTAGGCTCAAAAAGACTGGTATTCATATATGCGCCTATCACCGTGAGAAAAAGCAGGATATGAAGGAATACCTGGTCCCCCGGAACTTCCCTATACAGTTCCCCGATCCCCCGGATCATAATGGAAAGATATAAAAATTTCCCCAGAAAAACAGATAAAACCTCCCCTGCGGCAGAAAGGACATTGGCAAATATCTTCAATCCTTTTACTCCGTATAAGGCATCCGGCAGTATTTTTTTGATAAGAGGTATCTGCTTAACGGCATACAAAATGCTGTTTACCCGATATGTATTCTTAAGGGAAAATGATATCCGTAATGTTCTATACATAGGCATCCTCCCGCAAGGCCGCTATGATCTTTTCCTTAAACTCCCGGCTGTCCAGATTGGACTTTTCTACCAGCTCCAGCTCCCCATGGCTGAGCAGTACGATCCTGTCACATAAATCCAGCGCAAGATCCATGATATGAGTAGAAAAAATTATGATCCTGTCATCTTTCAGAGAACGGAGGAGCTGTTTCATCTCTTCCGCCACCACCACATCCAGTGATGTTAAAGGTTCATCCAGAAGAAGAAGTTTAGGTCTGGCTATAATGTTCACAAGCATCTGCATCTTATTTTTCATCCCATGAGAGTAGTCTTTTAACAGCTTATCTCTGTCTTCCGGCGCTATGCTTATATAATCAAAATATTCGTCAATTGTTTTTGGCTGCTGCACAGAGCCTTCATTAATATCCAGAAAAAACTTCAGGAATTCCCGTCCGGTCAAAAATTCCGGCACAGCAGGAGTAGAAAGCACATAGCCTATATCCTCTGCCTGTACCGCCCTCTCTTCGCCTTCTTCCTCCAGATAAAATCTGCCCCCGTCTGCTCTGATATCCCGGTTAATGCAGTTAAATAAGGTGGTCTTGCCCGCCCCGTTTCTTCCTAAAAGCCCATAAATCTTCCCCTCCTCAAAAGAAAAATTTATATCTCTCAGTACTTCCTTTTTATCAAAACCCTTCGATAAATGTTCAATTATAAATTTCATAAATTCCCCCATATATAGCTGTCATAAGAGACCTGTTATCCCTGTTACCTAAAAACTTATATTTTCATCTCTTCCATAACTGCAAGAAAATCCTCCAGAGATTTTTCAGATTGCTCTAATTTTTCCCAGATATCCAATTGCTCCTCTTCCTCATAAGTTCTTGAGTTACTGAGTATTTTTTCCTCGATGACTACAGTCTCTTCTATCAAAAGCTTTGATATCTGGATAAGAAGCTGTTCATTAATCCCTCTCTCCTCTGCAAATACTTTCTGTCTTTGATAAATCTCCTTCTCTCTTTCCGGCTGGAATATAGGGAGGTCTTGCTCTTTCTTGGTTTCTCCCACCAGAACGGCTGCCGACATCCTTAGAAATATAAGATAATTTATAGAGCGGTCTATTTTATCCAATTTTTCCCGTATTTTTTGAAGCTCCATGGCAAATGACTCCTTTCTGTTTACTCCATAAGGAAGATTTTTTTCTTAAATCCTCCCCTGCTTTCTTTTTTAGCTCTTTTTATTTCCAGGATATTCTCCCAAGAAAAATGATTCTCTTCTATGATTGCATCCAAAACTTCCAGGATATCTGCCAGTTCTTCTTCATTTTTGTCCCTGAGGTATTCCTCAACCTCTTCCTGAAGTTTATTTTCCAGTTCCTTCCTGTATTCTGTGTCATCCAAAATACGTGTATGAGGAGTCTGGCCGTTCTGCAGCATTAAGTCCGGTATTCCATCCCGGACAAGTTTTTGAGATTTCTTCATAATTCTCTCCTTTTACGAAAACAGGGCAAAAGCGGTCCCGCCTTTGCCCTGTGTCCTTACTCTGCCTGGGTGTCTGTACTATTTTCTGTAGTTTCTCCGGCATCTGTACTGCTGTCTTCTGTTGTCTCTTCCGTCTCAGGCTGTTTTATAGTATACTGCTCATTGTCTGTGAGAGTCACTTTATCCCATTCTCTGTTATTCACGGTAATGTCTGCATCATCCTTCCACTGATCCAGCAGGTCGTTATAAGCATTCTGCTGTCTCTCGGATACGATGTTTTCTTTCTCAGCATCTGTAGCCTCCCGGTCCAGAACACTGTCCATTCTTACTACAAAGTAGGCGTTTTCTCCTTCTACTACTTCTCCGTATACCTGTCCGTCCTGAAGGGTTTTCGCTGCTTCTTTCAGCTTATCATCCAGAAGGGTGTCGTCATCTCCAAAAGTATTGTCCACAGCGTTTAAGTCCTCATTCACTTCCTTGGCGAGGGCATCCATGTCTGCGCTGGCAGGGTCAGCCGACGCCTGAAGTTTATCTAATAAGGCCTGAGCCTGATCTTTCTTTTCCTGTTTTTCCTCATCTGTAAGAGGAGTGGTAGTTCCATCCTCATTCTGAGTATCGCTGATATCGATCCGGCAGTATGTGATCCTGCTCTGGGCGGCCTCAGAATCCTCTACATTGGTGTCTACATCTGCTACCATAGGATCATACATTTTGGTCTGATAAGTATAAAGCTCCAGAAGTGTTTCCACATCAGACTGGGAAACAGACAGGTTCTGGATCGTTTCTTCTGTATTGGCGTCCATAAATGCCTGGGCGGCCTCTTCTATCTTTCCCTGTTCTTCCTCGGAAATAGAAACGTCATAGTCTGCCGCATGCTGCTTCTGGACCAGCATATTTTCCAGTTCGTCCAGTACACTTGCTTTTGTAGTATCTCCATAGGTCTCTCCGTCCCCGGAATCCTGAGACCATAATCCAGTGGTGCTTCCACCCATCATAGAGTAGTAAGAAAGCATGGTAGCCTGGTTCATTCTCAGCATCAGATTTCCTGTTCCTACAGTCACAGTGTCTTCTCCTGAAGTCAGAAGAGGCTGAGTCCCGTCCATTGGACTGCTGCATCCTGTCAGAGAAGCTGCCCCCAAAGCTCCGGCCAAAAGAGCGCCTGTTATTTTCTTAGCTGCTTTATTCATAATTTCCTCCTGTATTTTTCAAAATGTCCTTTCCCCATTATAGTCGCTTTTATCCCTACGGGCAAGAGCGATTTTCTATTCCTCAGCCAGAGAAAGGAAATCTGTAAGGATATGGTTCAGAATCTCCAGTACATCCAATGTTTCTTTTGGCTTTCTTCCCTTCAGAGAAACCTGGAAATAAGGAGGTTCTTCCAGATGCATTTTCAGGTTGTTCTTGTATTTATTTAAGATTTCAGGAAATCCTGAAGGGTTCAGCTTCGCATGCCGGAACATGGTAAGCTTCACATCTTTTCCTGTCTGCTTGATCTCGGTGATATAAACCTTATGGGCGAGAGCCTTCAGAGCCGCTATAGCCAGAAGATTTTCAACCGCTTTCGGAGGTTCTCCGAACCGGTCCATAAGTTCTTCCAGCATATCCTCATACTCTTCCTGCGATTCGATTCCTGCGATCCGCTTATAAACATCCAGTTTCTGATATTCATTAGGAATATATTTTGGAGGAATAAAGGCGTTCAGTTCCAGATCTACTGTTGTCTCAAATTCCTCCTGCTGACGGATGCCTTTGGCTTCTTTTACCGCCTCATCCAGCATTTTACAATAGAGGTCGTAGCCCACTGCCTGCATATGGCCATGCTGCTCTGCGCCCAGCAGGTTGCCTGCGCCCCGGATTTCCAGATCCCTCATGGCAATCTTAAATCCGCTGCCCAGATCTGTAAATTCCCGGATGGCATGAAGCCTTTTCTCCGCTACCTCTTTCAGCATTTTATTTCTCCGGTACATGAGGAAGGCATAGGCGGTTCTGTTAGAACGTCCTACCCTGCCCCGAAGCTGATACAGCTGGGAAAGTCCCATCTGATCCGCGTCATGGACGATCATGGTATTAGCATTGGAGATGTCCAATCCAGTTTCTATAATGGTAGTAGAAACCAGGACATCAATATCGCCGTTAATAAAGCCATACATGATCTTTTCCAGCTGGTGCTCCCGCATCTGTCCGTGGGCAAAGGCTACATTTGCCTCAGGTACCAGTTTCGCGATCCGGTTGGTGATCTCTTCAATATCATTTACCCGGTTGTATACATAATACACCTGTCCCCCTCTTGCCATTTCTCTGGTGATGGCTTCCCGGACCAGTTCCTCGTTATATTCCATCACATAGGTCTGGATAGGCATTCTGTCCATAGGAGCTTCTTCCAGTACACTCATATCCCGGATCCCGATCAGGCTCATATGAAGGGTTCTGGGAATGGGCGTGGCAGTCAGGGTAAGGACATCTACGTTTTCTTTTAATTTTTTGATTTTTTCTTTATGAGTAACCCCGAAGCGCTGCTCTTCGTCAATGATCAGCAGCCCCAGGTCTTTATATTTTACGTCTTTGGAAAGAACCCGGTGTGTGCCGATCACAATATCCACCAGTCCCTTTCCCAGGTCTTCTATGGTCTTTTTCTGTTCTGCGGGAGTCCTGAACCGGCATAAAAGGTCGATACGCACAGGGAAATCCTTCATTCTCTGGACAAAAGTATTGTAGTGCTGCTGGGCCAGGATGGTAGTGGGGACCAGATATACCACCTGTTTACTCTCCTGCACGGCCTTGAAAGCCGCCCGGATAGCGATCTCTGTTTTTCCGTATCCCACATCTCCGCAGATCAGACGGTCCATGATCTTGGTGCTCTCCATATCTTTTTTTGCCGCATCTATGGCAGCCAGCTGATCTTCCGTCTCCTCAAAGGGGAACATTTCCTCAAATTCCCGCTGCCATACGGTATCCGGCCCATATTGATAGCCGGACTGGGCCTGCCTTGCGGCATAAAGCTGCACCAGATCCCTGGCGATATTTTTTACCGCCCCTTTTACCTTTGTTTTTGTCTTATTCCAGTCCTGGGTTCCCAGCTTATTCAGCTTCGGAGCCTTGGCGTCGGCCCCTGCATATTTCTGCAGCAGGTCCAGCTGATTGGGAAGGATGTAAAGTGTGCTGTTGTCTCCATACTCAATCTTGATATAATCCTTGGCCACCCGGTCTACAGTGATTTTCTCAATGCCCCTGTAAATTCCCAGACCATGGTTTTCATGTACCACATAGTCTCCGATACTCAGTTCACTGAAATTCTGGATCCGCTTTCCGCTGTACTCGGTTTTCTTCCGTTTTTTCTTTTTTTCCTGTCCGAAAATATCCGATTCCGTGATCACCACAAACTTGATCAGAGGATATTCAAAGCCCCTCTTGGCATGGCCGAAGGCGGTCATGATCTCTCCGGGGGCAATGATCCGGTCCATATCTTCGGTATAAAAGCTGTTTAATCCTTCCTGGCTGAGATCTTTTGCCAGCCTGGAGGCTCTGGTCCGGGATCCGGAAAGAAGAAGGACCTGGTATCCGTTTTTCTTAAAATATTCCATGTCCTTGACCAACAGTTCAAAACTGTTGTTATACGGACTCACCGATTTTACCGTAATGTAAAACTGTTCCCGGATCTCCCAGTCCCCTCTCTGCTGTTCTATGGTGCACAAAGATACGCAGTTTTTCTTATTGATATTTTGTATCACCTGGCGGCAGGGCATAAGCAGTTCCGTCTGTCCTGCCAGAAGGTATCCCTTTTCCAGCCGGTGCTCCATGCTTTCCCTGAACTCTGTCTCAATGGCATTTCCCTGTTCTGTAAGCCGGTTAGTTTCATCCAGAAATATCAGAGTGTCTTCTGCAGGGAAATAGTCCAAAAAAGTCACGGGATTTTTATAAAAGTATCTTACAAAATGCTCCGCAGCAGAAAAATCCTGATACTCCTTCAGACTATCAACAGCCTCTTCCACCATATGGGTAAGTCTGGCTCCTTCTTCCGTAAGAAAATTCTCCCGGAATTTCTTTACCATGGCCTTCTTTTCTTTTTCTATGGCCTTCAGGCCCCTTTCCAGAACGTCCTCATCCAGGATCATCTCTGCGGCAGGGTATATAGTAACTTCTTCCAGATTTTCTATAGATCTCTGACTTTCCGGATCAAAGCTGCGGATGGAATCAATCTCATCCCCCCACAGTTCTATCCGCACAGGATTATCCAGGGTCAGGGGAAAAATATCAATGATGCCGCCCCGGACAGAAAATTGTCCCGGGGACTCTGCCTGGGCTCCTCCTTCATATCCCATGCTCAGAAGCTGCTTCCGCAGTTTTTCCAGGTCTACCGGGCTGTCGTTTTTAAAGACCAGTGTATGCTCTCTTATAACCTCCAGAGGAAGGAGATAGTCCATACACCCTCCCATACTGGTGATCACAGTCACACCTTTATTTTCCAGGAGGGCAGCCACAGCCCGCATTCTTTCTCTTGTAAGAAGATTTCCATGCACATCCGCCTGAAAAAAAATCAGGTCTTTGGCCGGATAAAGGAAGACTTCCTGGTCATACATCCGGTAGTCTTCATAGATTTCTCTTGCCTTCAGATCATTTTCTGCAATGATCAGACAATTCAGATTTTCTTTTTTTACATCATTTTTCATACCACGAAAAAGCCCATACATCATATGGGCTTTCTGTGATTCCACGCAGCCGGACAGCTGAAGGACTCCCCGGTTTTTAGGGAGCCGCGACCGGATCTCCTGGTACTCTGTTAAATTTTCCAATGGCTGCATAAATACCTGCATAATTTACTCCTGCCGTTTCTCCGGCTCTTCCTGAGTTTTCCCTTTTTTCTTTTTGGCAGCTCCGTTATAATGGTTCATCGCTGCCTCTATTCCTTGGGCCAGGATCATCTCCACTGCCTCTGACGCCTGGACGATGGCCTGGTCCACTAATTCTCTTTCCTGGGGTGAAAAACGTCCCAGAACATAGTCTGCCAGATCCCAGCCTTTTGGTTTTGCACCTACGCCGATCTTTACCCGGTAAAAGTTTTGTGTGCCAAGCTGGGAAATAATACTTTTGATCCCATTGTGGCCTCCTGCGCTGCCTTTCTTCCGGATCCTGATCTGTCCCGGCTCCAGATCGATGTCATCATAAATTACGATCATCTCTGATTCCGGGTCCAGTTTATAATAATTTACAAATTCACGGAGAGCATCTCCGCTTAAATTCATATAGGTCAGAGGCTTTGCCAGGATCACTTTCTCTCCCTCTATGATCCCTTTTCCATACATAGCTTTATGGGCGATTCCTCCCTGGGGGATCCTATGGCGCTCGATCAGCTCGTCTATGGCGTCAAAACCCATATTATGTCTGGTTCTTTCATACTGTCTCCCTGGATTTCCAAGGCCTGCTATCAAAAACATATGCTTCTCCTTAATTAAAATATACCAGTTCCTGGGCCAGAGGCTCCGCGGGCTCCAGAGAAACAGCAGTGAGTACCGGGCCTTCCTTGTGATAGGATTCTACATATTCATAGTCCACGCTGGCCACCAGTTTCACCCATTTTCCGGTCTTCAGATTCTTGGCCTCAGGAGTTTTGCAGATATAACCAATAAAGCTGGTATCCTCCGCACAGCAGGTCATAGCCATTCTTCCGGGAACGAAAACATTTTTAGGAAGTTCTCTGGATTTCAGGACCATAGCAGTAAAGGCCACTTTCTTTCCTTCATAGGTTTCCGGATGATCCATAGCGTCAATGAACCAGATGCCATAGTCTTCATCCATGATCTCAATGACGTCTGCATCCACATCAAAGGGCATTTTCTCAGCGAAGATATCTTCAATCTCCCCTTCGTCATCTTCAAAAATGATTTCCGCAGACTGATTGACCACCTTAACGCTTCTCCGGAAGGATGCCAAAGGCATGTCCTTGGTGCAGCGGTTAAATAAAACCATATCCGCTCCTCTTACCATTTCCACAAACAGAGACTTC
The DNA here is from genome assembly GCA_019118685.1 of Candidatus Blautia merdipullorum. GTDB lineage: Bacteria > Bacillota > Clostridia > Lachnospirales > Lachnospiraceae > Blautia > Blautia merdipullorum. Next base: position 39,547 of record DWYL01000080.1, on the reverse strand, counting down.
ATGTTATTCATATAGACCTGAAAGGTGCTGGCATCTACTGTAACGATCTGCTGCACAAGTCCCCAGTCCTTTGGAAGCTGCATTTCTTCAAATTTGCTGACCTGCCACATACCGTTGTATTCTATGATCACTCGCTCCGGCTGATAAAAAGCATCATAGGCTACCAGCCGCTCCGGAGTCAGATCCTCAAATTTATCGATCACCTCTACACTGGTCCTGCTTTTCTTCAGCTTCTTCGGATCAAAGTCAACTTCGCCTTCTTCACAGAGGATCAGCAGCGTAGGGCCGTCTATCTGAAAATAGTCCTGCTCAATGGTAAAATCCAGAAAAGTAGTCTTGCCGCTTTCCAGAAATCCTGCCATAAAATATATAGGAACTCTGATTTCTTCTTCCATATCTTTTCCCAATCCCTTCTATATAATGTTATACGGAAAAGAGCTCTGCAAGCTTATCCTCTGCAAGCTTGGAGCCGATGACGCAAAGTCTTCCTGTATAATCAGGAGCGCCCTGGCGGATATCTGCCTCTCCCGGAACCATATCAAAGTAGATCCACTGTCCGTCTTTGCCTTCCACCATTCCTTTGGCTCTCAGCACCATTCCATAAGACTGATCATTTGACAGGGTATCCAGGATTTTCTGGATCTCTTCTTTAGAATAGGTTTTTACTGTCTCTTTGCCCCAGCTTGTAAACACTTCATCTGCATGATGGTGTCCATGGTGATCATGGTGATGGTCGTGACCGCACGCCTCGTGATGGTGGTGGTCATGATCACATTCCTCATGGTCGTGATGGTGGTGGTCGTGGTCACATTCTTCATGATCTTGGTGATGATGGTCGTGGTCACACTCTTCATGATCGTGATGGTGATGATGTCCGCCGCATACCGGGCAGGTCTCCTCCTCCATCAGTTCCTTTTCCAGAGAAGTATTGTTTTCCATAGTATCCAGGATTTTCTTTCCTGGCAGCTGAGCGATGGGTGTGGTGATGACCGCCGCTGTCTTATTCAGAGAGCGGATCAGTTCTACTGCCGCCTCTACCTTCTCCTGTGTGGCTTTTTCTGTGTCTGTACGGCTTAGAATAATGGTTCCCGCATATTCGATCTGGTTGCTGAAGAATTCTCCGAAGTTCTTCATATACATTTTACACTTGGTCACATCTACCAGGGTGGTAAAACTGTTTAATTTTATATCAACTGAATCTTCTACTTTCTGGACAGCTTTGATCACATCAGAAAGTTTTCCTACTCCTGAAGGTTCAATAATGATCCTGTCAGGGCTGTATTTTCCGATAACTTCCTTTAAGGCCTCTCCAAAGTCTCCTACCAGAGAGCAGCAGATACAGCCGGAATTCATCTCCCGGATCTCAATACCTGCTTCTTTCAAAAATCCGCCGTCAATACCGATCTCTCCAAATTCGTTTTCGATCAGGACCACCTGCTCTCCTTTGTAGGCTTCTTTTAAAAGCTTCTGGATCAGCGTAGTCTTTCCAGCTCCCAGAAAGCCCGAGAAGATATCAATTTTTGTCATTTTTAAGTCTCCCTTCTATATTTTCTTTATACATGGTAAAAGGGGACGAAAGTCTTGCTTCCGCCCCTTATTGCTGCATGTATCAATGTTCCCAGGTAAATACATCTATGCCTGAGTATACTACCCACTTCGTGGACATTATACCATATCTTTTTCAAAAAGCAAGTCTCCCAGAGTCTAAATCCCCTGAAAAAAATCTTCAAACAGCTGGATCTTGCAGATCCTTTTCACACTTCCTATGGTCTTCACAGCCCATTCTTCGTCAATCTGAGTCCACAGTTTTCCCCCCGGCATATGGACCATAACGTCAGAATCGATCAGTCCTCTTCTGTAAGCTGCTCCTGCGGCGGCACAGGCTCCTGTAGCAGAAGCAAGGGTATATCCTGCTCCTCTCTCAAAAATTTCTATCTGGATATTATTCTTATCCAGTATCTCTACGATCTCTGTATTGATCCCTTCCGGAAAGCATTCCGCCCTCTCTGAATATTTTCCTATCCTGCATACGGTCTCTCTGTCTGTTTTTTCCAAAACGATCACACAGTGTGGATTTCCTGAAGAAACACAGGTACAGTCGCATTCTTCCCCTCCGAAATTATAAAATTCATGGACGGCCTCTCTGTCCGGTCCGGAAAGGCCCAGATTTCTGCTGGAAAAGTTAAGTTTTCCCATAGTCATCTGAATCCGGTTTCCCTCCCTGTTCAGATAGCGGATCTGGGAAATCCCGCTTTTGGTGCAAAGGGAAAATGTCTCTTTCTGAATGTCTCCGGTAGTTTTTAGATAATGGGCAAATATTCGCAGAGCATTTCCTCCCTGCTCTGCCTCAGTCCCATCCGGATTAAAAACCCGGACAAGGATTTCTCCTTCTTTTTCATAGGGTCCTGCCACGATCCCATCCGATCCGATCCCAAAGTTTCTGCTGCAGATCCGGACAATCTTCTCCTGGTCCAATTCTTCCAGGTTTTTCCGGATATCGTATACCAGATAATCATTTCCCAGACTGTGATATTTATAAAATTCCATAACTGATTCCTTTCTTTACTCTGATATTATCATTTTATACACAGGTTCCGGGGGCTGTCAAACAAAGGATTTTCTATTTCCGAAAGGAGAGATTTTCCTCTGTGCAGAAAGGATTTTCTGTGCTAAAATAAGGATACAGCTTGTCTTTTGGGCTATCCGGAAGTAGTTTCCGGAATTTTCACACAGGAAGAGAGGTATAATCATGTATAGTTTTCAGAACGACTACAGCGAAGGCGCCCATCCAAATATCTTACGGGCCCTGGAAACCATTAACTATCACCAGAATAACTCTTACGGACTGGATGAACATTCCCACGCTGCCCGGGAACTGATTCAGGAGGCATTGGAGGATTACAGTGCGGACATCCACTTTATAGCAGGGGGAACGCTCACAAACCTCACCTTTATTTCTCATGTTTTGAAGCCTTATGAAGCAGTGATCAGTGCTCAGACAGGACATATCAATACCCATGAAACAGGAGCCATAGAAGCCACCGGCCATAAAGTCTTCTCCGTCCTCACAGAGGACGGAAAACTGAGTCCCGATCTGATCCGTCCGGTTTTGGATCTTCATGAAAATGAACATTGGGTAGAACCCCGGTTAGTCTATATATCCAATCCTACAGAAATCGGTACCCTATATACAAAAGAAGAACTGGAAGATCTCTATGGATTCTGTCAGCGCCATCACCTTTATCTCTATATAGACGGTGCCCGGCTTGCAGCCGCTTTGGCGGCAGAAGAGGTTTCTCATCTTACCTTTCCGGATCTCCCCAAGCTCTGCGATGCTTTTTATATAGGCGGGACAAAAGCCGGGGCTATGTTCGGAGAAGCACTGGTACTGATACGGGAAGACTTCAAAGATCATTTCCGCTTTAACATGAAACAGCGGGGCGCCATACTGGCAAAAGGCTGGATGATGGGCGTACAGTTTGAAGAATTGTTTAAGGACAATCTTTACATAGAATTGGGAAAGGAAAGCATCCGGCGCATGCAGCCCATTAAACAGGCCTTTGAAGAGGCCGGTATCCCTCTGCTCTGCGAAGCTCCCACAAACCAGATCTTTCCGATTTTTCCAAATGATCTTGCAGAAGAGATTAATTCCAGATATCTCACGACTTTCCAGTGCAGACCGGATCCGAAGCATACCTGTCTGCGATTCTGCACCTCCTGGATCACCAGCGAAGAAGCCGTGGCAGATTTCGTAGAAAATTTTAAAGATATGGCGATTAAATATTGTTGAATTCTATCATAAAGCCGGTGCAGGGAGTAGGTTTTCTCCTCCCTTACACCGGTATTTTTTGTTTTTTAAAGGTTCTCCCGGAAAAACCGGTCTGCATTTTTCCAGAATATTTTTTCCGTGAGGCTATATGGGATTCCTGCACGTTCCATAGCTTCGGCCAGCATTCCCATGTATCCCCCATTCTCCATCTCAGGCGCCTCTTCTATTCCGTCAAAATCAGATCCCAGTGCCAGACACTCCTCTCCTCCCACACGGACAATATACTTTACCTGGCGGATGAGTTCTTCCAGGGAAGCTCCCGGCTGTCCCGGCTGCCAGTCTTCTCTTACAAAGCTGACACAGTAATTCAGTCCCATAAGGCCTCCCTTTTCCGACAATGTCCGGATCATGGGATCTGTAAGATTTCTGGCGGCTTCCGGAGCGGCGCCTCTGGCATTGGAGTGTGTGGCCAGAAACGGTTTTTTACAATACCGGGCCACATCCCAGAAGCCTCCATCTGAGAGGTGAGAGACATCCGGGATCACTCCCAGATCTTCCATCTGTTCCAGAACTTCTATCCCCCTCTTTTTCAGTCCTCTTTCCTCACCTCTGCTCCAGGGATGTTCATAAAAAGGATCCCCTTGATAATTGGGATACCCCAATTCGTTCTCATAATTCCAGGTAAACGTAGCGATCCTGGCTCCCTGGTTATACAGCTGCCGAAGCTGTTCCGGCGATTTTTCAAAAATCGCTCCTTCCTCCATAGAAAGAAGGGCGGACATTTTTCCCTGCTCCCGGTTTTTTCTGATATCTTCATATGTATAAACCTGGGCAATCTGCTCCCGGTTTTTTTCTATTTCCTCTTTAAACAGCTTTATCATATCCTGAGCTGTGGCAAAACAGTCCTTTGTATTTTCTTTATCCAGGAAAATTGCGAAAGTCTGCAATTCATAATCTCCTTTTCTCATCTTCTCCAAATCCAGATGAAGACTGCTGCTGTTCAGAAAAAGGCTGCCCCCTTTCTTTCTCTCCTGATAAATGGCACTGACGGTATCACAGTGCAGATCAAATACTTTCATTCCCTTCTCCTCCCAGATTTCTTTTTATAACCCAGGATTATTATACAGGATATCAGGAGAAGAAGAAACAGAAAAACTGCTCCCTTTCTGAGGAAAGAAAGACCTGGCTGCTTTTCCAGGATATGAGAGGAGATTTTCGGGGCAACCAGAACCCGCATTGAAACCGGAGAACTTCGACGTGCCTGCGCCGTCTCTCCCTGGATATTCCCGGCGGCATCCGCGGCAGTCACCTGTATTTTCTGAAGTTTTGGGGAGCCGTCCAGGGTTAGCTCTATAATCCCTTCATGGCTTTCCAAAAATTCTTTTCCATATACCTTTTTTTCTTCTTCTGTCTCTACCGTTACCTCCTGGAGCAAAAGATTGTCCTTTGCGTCTATGATTATGTTTTTTTCTTCTGACTGATAGACGCCTCTGTCCTCAGCTCCGGTGATCACCACTGTAGGACCGGTTTTATCCACTGCAAAAGCTATAGGAAGAGCACCGGCATTCCTCTTTACGCTGGTATTATTCATCTGATTTCCTGCCCGGTCCCTGGATGAAAGAACTATCGTATAATGACCCTCCTGGGAAAAGTTTTCTTTTTTCAGAACATAGTGCGCCTCCTGACGTTTCCCCTTTTCTTCACGGAAGCTTACCAGAAAATCCTGGCCTTCCCTCAGTTCTTTCAGTTCCCCGTCTCTGTTCAAAAGGATCCTGCTCCCGCTGATCTTGTCTATATTATACTCTGCCACAGACACACTCCGCTCCTGGTTCAGATACACATACTCTTTCCCGGCCAGCCATTTTCTGGTTTCTTCCTCCAATGCGTATACAGAGCCAAATCGGTTTACAGAAAATTCTACAGATCTTTCCCGGATGTTCCCCCCTTTATCCTCAGATCTGACTGTAAGAATATAAAAATCATCCATTTTTTCTTCTCTGGGAAAATCCTGGAATTGCAGGATCTCTCCGTTCTGGATCTCTGTTGCAGTATAAGGGAGCTGTACTTCTCCCTGTCTGGCTCCGGTGACTGTGATCTTTACTTTTTCCGGATCGAAGTTCCTGTCTGTGATCCGTATCCCAGGAGCTACTTCATTATTATTGGCAGACTTATCTTCTATATTAAATATTTCTATAACCGGCTCTGTAAGGTCTACCGTAAATTCCTCTGCCCTATATTCATCAGCAGAGTTTTCCGCCTTATCTGTGCATGCAATCCGAAAAGAATATACCCCTTCTTTTAAAAACCGTATCACTGCTTTGTACTCTCCATTTTTTCCGGAAAAGGGTCCAATGGAAGGCATCTCTCCAGATTCTCCCTGCAATTTCCCCTGGACCTCAGAGACAACCTTCTTTTCATCAAAATTTTCTTCCTGTATGGTCACCACAGCTGCCGGAATTTTTCCGTAATACCTGTCTTTTCCCTGTTCTGGCTCCCAAGAAGGTTCCCCTGCCCCGGTCACAAAGCTTACCTGGATCACCGGCGGCGTCCGGTCTATGACAAATTTCTGTGTTTCCCCTTTAATCCCTCTATCTTTTCCGCCTTCTTTCTCCGCCAGATCTCTGCACCAGGGAGTGATCCGGTAATCATGTTCTCTGTTAAAAGTAAGGCTCAGACGATGGAGGCGCTCATCTGTTCTTTCTGATACTTTTCTGTCTGCCTGACTCTCTTCCAAAGATTCCTCCCATCTTGCCGCAACACCCAGCTCTTTTTCCAATTCCTCTAATGAATAAAGCTTTTCTTTACCCTCATCCAGCTGGATCTGAAACCACAGGTGTTCTTTGTCTCTGCCGAAATTTCTCTCCTGATACAAGATTTCCATCTCCACTGGATTCTGGTAATATCTCTGATTTTCTCCCTTCCCGGGAGCGGGATCCTTTACCTCAACGGAAGGATCAACGGTATCAATCATCAGCGTTTTTTCACAGCCGGCAGAATTTCCGCTGTTATCCTCTGCCTGAACCGTGATTTTCACATCATTGCTGTTATTGTCTTCTGCTTTTACTACATAGGAAAAAGACAAATTCCTTCCATCGTCTTCCTTATTCTGGTAAAGTTTTTTTTCTTCTGTAATCTTCCCTCCGCTTTCCACTTTTATGACGGCATTTTTAACCGCTGACGTAAGTTCTCCGGGATTTCCGTCATCCACACATATTTCCAGGCTCACATCTTCTCCGTAAATCCCGCTGGAGGCTTCCTGTTGATCTTCTGCCAGAGAAATCTTTATCTCAGGGGCCTTCCAGTCTATGATCAGTCCCTGGGAAACCCAGATGCTTTCATTTCCCAGAGGATCCTCTGCCTTTATCAGGATCACATAGCCCCCTTCTTCCCCGGGAAGGAAAAGTTCTCCTCCTGACCCTTCCTCTTTTGCCTCCGGAGATCCCTCTTCCCACCTTAGTTCCTCAGCCGCAAAGTTTCTGATCTTCTCTCCTGTAAACTCCTCTTCTGCTTTTCCTTCCAGAATACAGTAAGCCCATTCTTTTACACCGCATCCTTTATCCTCTATATCCGCTTTCACTGCAGCGATGGATCCCCGGCCATAAAAGTTTACGAATGCAGGCTCAGAAGGAAGCTCCTCCAGATCCCAGGGACCGGATGTCATCTCTGGAAAAACTGCCCGAGGGCCTTCGGAATCTCTGCATAATGTCACCGTAAAGGGAAGAGAGGCTGCTTTATTCACAGAATTATAAAGAAATATTTCTAAAGCAGCGGATCCCTCATCAAAAAAATTTTTCCCTTGAAGATCCAGTCCCTGGCCGGAGGAGGGCTCGCTGATGATCTGTCCTGTATCTGCAAGACGGACCTGATCGTAAAATGCCCCCTGACCGGATCTGCAGATACTTATGTAAAATTCTTTACCAGATCCATCAGTCCATAATTTTCCGGTCTCAGGATCCATATAGAAACTTCCTCCTGACTGCTCAAAATCCAGATACTCTATATAATCTTCTATTGTTTCCCTGCATATTGTCAAAGTTCCTCTCTGTATTTCCTCCGGTTCCAGGCAAAAACGGTAATTATTTCCCGGGATCCCATTAGGCTCTCCTTCTTCTGTAAGAGGGGCTATGGTGATCCTTTCCGGATATATACCGGGCCTCTGATCCGGCTTCTCCTCTCCTTTTATTTCTTCAGGCGCGGGAAAAACCACCTGATCTCCTTCTAAGATTCCTTCTGTCTCAGGGTTGGAATAGGCCTCTTGGTTTTCTTCCACGGGCTTATGGCCGTCATATTCAATCTGGTTCCAGTGACCATATTCTCTTGTCCCGTCTGACACCTTCAGCTTTACAGGTCTCTTTTTTACAGTAACTGTACACTGGAGCTGAGGCTGTTGTTCCGGCAATACTTTATAGTTTTCTTTGTCTTGGCCCTCCAGCACCACTTTCTCAACAAAGATCCCTGCTTTTTCAGGGTAAGCCTGCTCCTTTTCTTCTTCATCTGTAAATACCTGCTCAAAACCTTCCGGAAGTCTCCCATAGAGTTTTCCCACCTTTACCCTGTCTCCTTCTTCGATTCCTCCTTCTGTAAAGTTCAGGGCTTCCGTACCTTCCAGGAAATCCAGATCTCCAGGATCATGTTCCACCCTTGTGTCCCCCTGGTCATAAACTTTTGAATACCTCAGGCCCTGATAAGTATCCTCCAGAATCACCGCCTTTTTAAGCACAGTAAAGGAACAGTCTACACTTGTACGGGGACAGTCTCCTGTCTCCAGTCTGGTCACAGTGAGCCACAATGTCTTCCCTTCACAGGCTCTGTCAAAGGTCACCCATCCCTCTTCATCTACTTTTATTATATCCTGAGAAAGAGGATCTCCTTTTTTCGGGGCAAAGGTATATTCTGCTTTCTCTCCCCTTTTCAGATCCCCGGCCTCTTCTGAAAACCTGTCCTCATCAATTATGATCTGAAAATCTTCCGTGCCATAAACAATCTCGACTGTTTCTTCCGGGTCCAGATTTTTAAAGCAGATAGGAATTTCTTTCTTGGTATCTCCCCTGTCCGCCATGACCGGAAAGGCTCCTGCAAGAGTTCCTGCTGCCGCAGCGGCCAGAAGGATCCCCCATTTTTTCCCGGTTTTCTTTCGGATCTTCTCCATATGCTCTTTTAAATCATCCGGTATGTGAAAAGCAAAAAACAATATGATGCAGAGGATCAGCAGCGCTCCCCATATTCCAAGGCAAAAGACTGCCAAAGTCTGATACAGACTGATCTTACTCAGTATCTGTTCCATAGTCTACACCCCTTCCTTTCTGAATATTTTCCTGGTTGAATATACCTTGTATCACTTCTCTGACAGCATCAAGGCAGGCTGACAGCTTATTCTTCATTTTCTGTGTATATTCACCATCCGGATCACTTTCCAATATTTCCATATGATCCAGAACTTCCTCCGCTCTGTCGATCTGCATTTCCATTTCTTCTCTGGAAATTCCTTCTTTTTTGAAATTAGAACCATTTGCTGTGATCTGTGCCTCCAGTTCCTGACAGGCAAGCAAGCTCTGAAGCTTATTTTTGCTTTTCAGATCCTGATCCAATATCTCCACAAGATCTGTCCAATAGTCCCGGTACGAGACAGAAAACCCCTCTCCCTGGTCTATGATCCCAAGAGTCCCATAGTATTCTGCTATTTTGCAAAGTCTTCCTGCTCTTTGGATCTGTGAGTTTTCCAATTTTTCCGAAGGCCTGGCTCCTGCTGCTATCTTCAGCCATTTTCTGGAATATGCCTTGTTTCCTGTCCCCTGATAGGAATAAAAATAAGCCAGGCCAAGCTCATAAGATAATTTTTCGTAATCCTTTTGGTTTTCCCGTAAATATTCTTCATTACTTTTCTCTCTCCAGGGACTTTTTCCCAGAGCTTTTCTGATCTCCATTTCTTCTCTGACAGAGAAAAAGCAGATTCCTTCTCCCCGGTTCTGTTCTTCTCCCTCCTGATTTTCCCAAAGGAAGAATTCCAGCAGTTCTTCATAAGCACGGCCGTCCCATGGTTTCAGCCCAATAGCCTTCTGATAATTCTCAATGCTTTCTTCAGGATCCTGCCCTCCCGGACTTTCTCCTTCTAAAAGGAAAAGATCATAGGACCTTTCCCGTACCTTTTCTCCGGCTTTCCAGAATCCCAGGGCTCCCGTCCCCGCACATAGCATCATGAAAAAAGCAGCCAGGAATCCTCTCCATCTCAGGTTTTGCCGTCTCTTATATTTCCTGTTCAGCTGTTTATAATGCTCCAGATCATACATCAGCGCTTTGCAGGATGGATACCGGTCTTCCGGGTTTTTTCTGGTGCATTTCTGGACGATTCTTTCCAGGCCTGGCGAAAGCCAGGGATCCCAGCGGCGTATAGGGCAGATCTCATAAGGAGCGGTGCCGGGATTATGTCCTGTGAGGAGATAATACAAAGTTGCTCCCAGTCCATAAATATCTGTTCTCCCATCGGTCTCTCCACTGTCTCCGTATTGTTCCGGAGCAGCATATCCTCTGGTTCCCAGACAGAGCGTATCTCTTTTTTGTCCCCCTTTAAATTCCCGGGCTGTTCCGAAATCAATGAGAACGATCCGTCCGTCCTCCCGTCTGATAATATTGGAAGGCTTCATGTCCCGGTAGATCACAGGAGGATTCCTGGTGTGAAGATAGGAAAGTATATCACACAGCTGTTTTGCCCAGTTTACTGCATTTTCTTCTCTCTGAGGGCCCTGCTCTTTTACGATCCTTTCCAGAGAATATCCTTCCACATAGTCCATAATGATCAAAACCGTATTTTCTCTTTCTATTACCTCTGTTATCTCGGGCAGACCGGGATGCTTTAACTTTTTCAGAATAGAAGCTTCCGCCAAAAGACTCTGCTTTGCCATCTCAAAATCGCCGGTGCTTTGCTTTCTCATTGCTTTTACCGCCCACAGCCTGTCTGTTTTTTCTTCTGCAGCCAGATAAACTGTACTCATACCGCCCTGGCCGAGCTTCCGGATGATCTTATATTTTCTATGTCCGGGGGAGCTATTCTCAAGGGTACTTACTTGCCTCACCCTCTTTCATACCTGTTTCGTTTTTCATATTGCTTTTGGGAAATGGATAAGAGAATTCTTAATCCCTGAAATGTGATTTTACTATAACATATTTGGCCCAGAGACACAATTGGCAATATTGCCAAAGTGTCTCTGGACCAAATATGGAAGCAGTTCCGTTAAAACTGGATCTGCAATACCTCGAAAAGGATTCCCCAGCATACGCTGATCCCATAGAGCAGGCCGATAATCCCAAGATTCTCCTTTGCTCCCCGGTTGGTCCGGCAAAGAACCAGGATCCCCACGCCGGCTCCTGCAAGCAGACCTGCCAGCATCTGTCCTGTACCCAGGATCCCGCCCAGGTACATCTGAGTAATGATCACAGAACCGGCACAGTTAGGGATCATTCCCACCAGGCCGGCCAGCAGGACTCCCAGCACCGGCTGGCTTCCGATAATGGCTCCGATCTGATCTTCTCCCAGGACCTCCACCAGAAATCCGATCACCAGTGTCACCAGAAAAATAAACAACGTGATCTGAAGAGAGTGGATCACTGCTGATTTCAGGATACTGCCCTCTTCACAATGACAATGCTCATGTTCACACAGGTCATGGATATCCTTTTCATGATGTTCCTTATGGATATGTCTGTGTTCATGGTATTCCTTTCTCTTCCTGCTTCCTGCTCTCCAGAGAATGTCAAGGACAAAGCCGGAAACTGCTCCGATCAGGATCTTTACCCCCAGGATTTTCAGGATCACCGGGAGTTCCACTGATTCAGAAATAAAGATAGGCAGCATTTCGTCGGAAGTGGACAAAAAGACTGCCATCAAAGTGCCTACAGAGATCACTCCTCCGGCATAAAAGCTGGAAGCTGCCGCAGAAAATCCACACTGAGGAAACACTCCTGCGATCCCTCCGATCAATGGTCCCAGCTTTCCTGCTTTCCGTATCATTTCCTGGGTAGTCTTCTGAGTTTTGTGCTCCAGATACTCCATTACCAGATACGTAAGGAAGAGAAAAGGCACCAGCCGGAGTGTGTCCGTAACCGCATGCATAAGAACATGCCAGATCAATTCTGTCATAAACATCTCCATTCTGCCTTACAGGCTTCTTTTCATATTCATACAAATTACCCTCTATCCCAGGGACACCTGCAGACGCAGGTATCCCTGACAATAGAGGGTAACATAAATTTGAAAAAAGCACAAGAGTCAAAGTCCCTATAAAATTCCGGAGATCAAAGCCTGGAAATCCTTAAATTCCTCTAAAGCTGAAAGAAAATTCCATTTTCTTGTCTGCTTTCAGCAGGTATTCCGGATGTGTGGGACTTCCCCAGCTGTCGTCTCCTCCCACGCCCATCTGGCCCAGAGCCGCCCGGACTACTGTATAATGAACCTCCGGAAGCTCATAGGGATGTCTGGCGTTCTCCAGTTCATGGGGGGTATAAGGCAGTGCGGAAAACATCATCGGGCCGCAATTCGGATCCATTTCAAAGAGCATACCTCTTCCCTTCCTGTCTGTTACTTTTGCATACCGGACCCCGGTCTTTGCTCCGCATTCCTGAGGCACGATATAGGCAGCCATGTTGTCTTTCACCAGATTCCTGTAAACGCCCAGTCTGGCACCCTTGCACCGGTCAGCATAGGTCTCAGCAGGGCCCAGACCGTACCATTCCAGATGATCATAATCTGCGCTGAGCTTAAACATTACGCCGAATTCCGGCATATCTCCCAGCTCTTTCACCGGATCATAGGAAAGGGCCGTCTTTACTCTTCCATCTCCGTCCACTTCATAGGACAGCCGGCACTGGGCATTGGGCGTAGTCGGAAGAATATAGGTAAAGGTCACCTTCGCTTTATTATCCTCTGTTTCCAGCTCAGGCTCCAGGATTCTGGCGTAGGTATTCTCACGGTAGTCTTTGTGGGTAGCATACAGACTGGCGATCTTCCACTGGCCATATCTTGCAGCCATAAAGTTTCCATTGTCATTATCCGTAGGCGCTCTCCAGAAATTGGGTTTGGGAATGGCCTCGATCATTTCCTTTCCGCCGTATTTGTAGGAAGCCAGGCCTCCGTTCAGTCCGGAGAAGAGCACTTCAAAGCTCTCGCCCCGCAGGCCGATGTTGTGAGTGCTTCTGATCACTTCGATCTTTTTCCCGCATTTCTTCCTTTCTCCCTGTACCTTATAAACATACTGTCCGAAAGCAACCTCATGTCCCTTAGGCGCCCAGGCGGTATCCTCTTTCAGAAGAAAAGATACCGTAACCACATATTCTCCGGCCTTTGTCTCCTTTGCCACCGGCAGGGAATAAGTTTTCTCTGATAAGGGGGCTACAGCTGTCTCCAGTTTTGCCCTGCGGATCACTTTTCCTTCTCTTTCTACAGTTACCACACAGTCAAAGCAGTCGGTATTCAGGAACAGGTTCTTATTGATCACCTTTACCTGGTCTTCTCCTACCTGTGCTGTAATATTCTGATAGTTAAACTTTACTTCCTGCATTTTGGGGGAGGGATTTCTCTCTCCGCCGTGAACAATCCCGTTGGCGCTGAACTCATAGTCTGTGGGGCGCTCTCCGAAATCTCCGCCGTAGGCCTGGAATTCTTTGCCGTACCGGTCTTTTTTATACAGAGTCTGGTCAATATAATCCCAGATAAAGCCTCCCTGATACAAAGGCTCTGTATCTGTCAGATCCGTGTATTTATGCATAGCCCCGCAGGAATTTCCCATGGCGTGAGTATATTCGCAGCAGATAAAAGGTTTGCTCCTGTCTTTTTCCAGGAATTTTTTAATGTTCTCCACAGAAGTATACATCTGGCTTTCCATATCGCTGGTGTCGTTGTATCTCCGGTCATGGAAAACTCCTTCATAATGGACCAGACGGGTAGGATCTTCTCTGCGGAAGAACTGAGACATTTCAAAAATGTCCTTTCCTCCAAAAGACTCGTTGCCGCAGGACCAGATCAGGATCGCCGGATGGTTCTTATCTCTCTGGTACATAGAGTTGGCACGGTCCAGCATCATATCCAGCCATTCCGGCCGGTCGCAGGGCACTACCCCTGAAAAATCCCCGGAAGCCTCCACCGTATCCCAGGATCCGTGAGATTCCAGGTTAGTCTCATCGATCATATACAGTCCGTATTCATCACAGAGACGATAGATCAGAGAGGCGTCAGGATAATGGCAGGTACGGATGGCGTTAATGTTGTTCTGTTTCATAGTCTTCAGATCTTTGATAAGTTCTTCTTCTGAAACATGACGGCCGGTAACGGAACTGAATTCATGACGGTTTACCCCTTTAAAGACAATCCGTTTTCCGTTCAGGGTCATGATCCTGTCTTTCATCTCAAATCTCCGGAAACCTACACGCTCCGGGATATATTCCTGAAGTTTCCCTGCTCTGTCATATACCTGAATCGTAAGATCATAAAGCTGAGGATCCTCCGCACTCCACAGAACAGGATTTTCGATCTCCATGGTAATGCCCCCATCCTTCAGGTCAAAGGCTCCCTGGAAAGTCTGTCCGTCTTTTGTAAGGCAGATTTCCGCTTTTCCTTCTCCCCAGGCTTCTGTGCAGATCTCCAGGATGCCCTTTGTCAGGGTCTCGTCCGGAACAGCCCGGATTCTCAGATCACGGATATGTACATCAGGTACCGTATACAGATAAACATCCCGGTAGATTCCTGAAAATCTGTAAAAGTCCTGATCCTCGCACCAGCTGCTGGAAGTCCATTTAAATACCTGGGCCGCCAGTTTGTTTTCTCCCTCCTGAACATAATCTGTCAGTTCAAATTCGGAAGGGGTGAAGGTATCTTCGCTGTATCCCACAAAATGTCCGTTCAGCCAGAGAGCCAGACCGCTTTCTGCACCCTGAAAGGATATAAAGAGTCTTCTGCCCTTCATGGATTCCGGAACTTCAAAATATTTCACATAGCTTGCCACCGGATTAAACTTTTCCGGGATCTCTCCGGGAGCGATCTCCTCATGGCCTTCCCAGGGATACTGGGTGTTAGCATACTGCGGCACATCATAACCCTCCATCTGGATGTGTGCCGGCACCCGGATATCCTCCCAGCTTCTGCAGTCATAGTCCGCAGATTCAAATCCCGGTATGGCAGATCCATAATTGCGGGCATAGTGGAATTTCCAAAGTCCGTTCAGGCTCTCGGTAAACCTGGATTCCTTTTCTTCCGCTTCCTGGGCAGAGGCGTAATACCGGTGATCCGAATGGGCGTCCAGTCTTCCGTCCCGGAAATATCTGGGGTCTTTCACTTTCTGATAGTCAAATACGTTCATGTTTTCTTTCCTCCTTTTATCTGATTATAGTATATTATAAACCCCATTCTTCTTGTATCGTATGTCAAACCAAATAATATAAGATTTCAAAACAACTTTTCCCAAAATCCTTCTCCGCTCTACAAAAGTCAAATGGACATGCAAGCATATCCGCTTGGCTCGTTGCTCACAGGAATAAATCTGTACAGTAAAGGCATTTGTTTCCATAACATCTAGGCATTAGACATTTTTGCAGACCAGCCTTATAATAAAGAACAGAATCAAACTGAATGGAGGTATAGACATGAGTAAGAAATTAGTCGCATATTTTTCCGCAAGCGGTGTGACAGAAGCTGTTGCAAAAGGTCTGGCTGAATGTGCGGATGCTGATTTATACCAGATCCGTCCTGAAGTCCCTTATACATCCGCTGATCTGGACTGGATGGATAAAAAGAGCCGCAGTTCTGTAGAAATGAATGATCCTTCTTCACGTCCCGAAATTTTCAAAGGAGACCTGGATATCAGCGGTTATGATGTGATCTTTTTAGGCTTCCCTGTCTGGTGGTATGTAGCTCCTACTATTATCAATACCTTTTTAGAAGCCTATGACTTTACCGGAAAAACCCTGGTCCCCTTTGCCACTTCCGGCAGCAGCGGCATTGAAAATTGTGAGAAAAAACTTCAGCAGCAGTATCCTTCCATTAACTGGAAGCCGGGAAAACTTCTGAACGGAAGACCCTCCAAGGAAGCTCTGGCTGCATGGACAGACTCTTTGGATCTATAAAAGACCAAAAAGAAGCTGCCGCAAACATATATCAGGAATATTTGTACATTTTATGCGAATTTGTCGAGCATAGCTTTGAGACCATAGGCTCAAAGCGGCACAGACTGAGCAATAAAATGTACAAATATTCTTGATTTTGATTAATGCGACAGCTTCTTTTCTTTATTCCAGTATATCCTCAATTTTTTCTCATCAAGGGATTCCACGAACCGTTTCTTATAGATCAGAAATTCTTCCAAATCCATCATGATATGGTATACCTTGGCTTTTCCCTCAAATTCTTCCCAGCTTTTGGGAAGCTGAACCATCTCCATATCCTTCAGGATCTTATGGAGGTTCTCGATCTGCTCTTTTGGATCGTTCATCTCTGTCACATATGTTTTCAGATAGCGGATATAGTCTGCCACTACCGCCGCCTGATCCGGCATATTCCTTATTTTTTTGATCTCGTAGTGAAGATTATGGAGAATGGTATATTGTTTCCTTCTCATTTCAAAATAATCGATGTAGTAGGCGGGGTGGAAATGCCAGGTATTGTTTTGATACTCATAGGCCTGTTCAATAAAAATTTTCAGTTTGTCCTCCAGACGGCTAATCTCTGCCCACACACTTCCCTCCGTGTTTTTGCCCGATAGATAAACAGCCAGCCTTTCCAGGATTTCCTGCAGCTGCTGTTCTGTATAGCGCATATTTTCTATAATTACTTTTTTGTGGCTTCTGTTTCCGTGAAAAAGGTTTAAAAGGAAAGCAAGCGCCACTCCGATCAGCACCAGGAGAAGCTCATTTACAAAAAAATCCGCGGAAAAATCCCGGGCAGTCAATATGTGTGTGGCAATTACTGCATTTACAGACAAAGTATTGCGAAGACCGGTCAGCTCACAAAGGATCACCATAAAGAAGAGAAATATGCCGAACCCTATCCAGTCCCCCTGAACATACTGGAAAATCAGCCAGCACCCTGCCACGGTTGCCAGAAATGTGACAATCCTCAGAAGAGAAAGCTTCAGGGTCCCCCATTTTGTTGTCAAAACAGAAAGGAGGGTAATGATCCCTGCAGAAGCGGCGTTCTCCAGCCGGAGATATTCCGCAATGTAAATAGCCAGACTGGCTCCGATCGCAATTTTTACGGACAGCAGCAAAATTTTCTCCGCTTTCAGCCTTTTTTCTCCCATCACATGTCTCTCCTTCTTCAATTCAGCAGTTTGTTCCCTTTTTCACAGATTTCATAGATCTCGTCGTATTTTTCTTCTATGAGAGGCGTGATCCTCTCTGTCTGTCTTCTGACGCCCCATTTATATAAAAAATAAGGAAAGATCCATCCCAGAAATCCTGGCACAGCCAGGATAATACATAGCAGTATCATCGGCGGATCTGCCGTCACGGCAAATGTAGATCCCGCCATAAAAGCAGTCCCCAGGATTCCCACTGATAAAGATTGTATTGCAGGACGGGAAGTCTTTTCTTTTTCCAGATTTTCTATCTCTGCAACACAGGCTTCAAAGTTTCTCTGAAGTCTGGTAAGCTCCATCTTGTTGATGATCTTCCGGTTTCTCTTTAATCTCAACACAGTTTTCTTTCTGTGGGGTCCTCCTTCCGCCGGATATTTTTCCGGAGTATACTGGATAGCATTCTCGTCCACTTCCCATCCAAAATTTTCATATCCGTCTATGAGAAAGGAAATCTGCCCGGGATCTGCAGACACTTCTTTATACTCATAGGCAATAAAGCTTTTGCCTCTTCTGTTCTCATTTTCCATTATTTATCAACCTCCGCCCCATTTTCATTATCCATTCGTCTGGGAAGCTTTACTGTAAAGGTGCTTCCTTTTCCTTCTTGGCTGACCACCTGGATATCTCCATTCATCAAAACCAGGATTCTTTTCACCAGCGCCAGTCCAAGTCCATTTCCTTCTTTGGAATGGGAGGTATCGCCCTGGTAAAACTTGTCAAAAATATGCCGGATACTTTCCTTGCTCATTCCGCATCCTGTATCCGATACAGAAACTTCCACATATTCTGCTTCCGTGGCTTGGCGTACCGTCACTTTTCCCCCCTGCTCTGTAAATTTAATGGCGTTGGAGAGAAGATTGTTCCACACCAGCTCCATCAGACTGGGATCTGCCTGTATCACCGCTTTTTCTTCCATATCCACTTCCAGCTCCAGTTCTTTTTCATCCCACAGTTCCTCATACTGAAGGATACATTCCTCCAGCTGCCCGCAGAGATCATAGCTTTCGATCTCCGGGTCGATCCTCTGGTTTTCCAGCTTATTCAGCTTCAGAATATTGCTGATCAAGGCGGACAAGTGCCCGGCGGCCTCTTCAATATTTCTGGCATATTCTGCCTTTTCCCCGTCACTGGCATTTTTCATCTGGAGAAGCTCCGCATAATTTTTAATAACGGCAATAGGCGTCTTCATTTCGTGAGAAACATTAGAAACAAAATCTGTCTTTAAGGTCTCCACACTTCCCAGTTCTTCCACCATCTTATTAAAATCCAGGATCATCACATCCAGGTAATCCAGCCTGTCTGCAGTGTGGATCGTGGGAACATAGACAGAGAAATCCCCTCCTGCTACCTGTTGGGTGGCATCTGCAAGCCGGTGGAGAGGTTCCTCATAGGTATCTTTCACTTTCTTCCTTGTAAAAAGAGTGAGCCCTGCCGCCACAGCAGTCCAGTAAATGGTAGGAATAAGGGTCTGGATAAAGCCGTTCAATTCAAGAGTATTCATCAGCACCACCAATCCCTGATGGATTCCTGACATCAGCAGCAGAACACCCAGATAAATGGCGAAAAGAGAGATCGGAAAAAGACTGTCCTTGATAATACGTTTTTCTGCTTTATCCTCTTTATTCATTGAAGCACCGCCTTGTATCCCAATCCCCGGACTGTCACGATCTTGAACCCGTCGCAGTCGGAGAGTTTATTTCTCAGCTTTGTCATATATACGTCTACAGCTCTCAGGCTGGTATCACTGTCCAGATCCCAGAATTCGTCTATGAGCTGGGCTCTGGAAAAAGTCTTCTTCGGATAGGAAAGCAGCTTGAAAATTATATTGAATTCTCTGGTAGTCAGATTGATTTCCTCTCCGTCTACTTCTGCGCTCATCCCATCTGCGTCCAGCACCAGATTGCCCACTGTGATCTTCCGTTCCATCTCAATATTGGCCCGGCGCAGAAGTGCCCGCACCCGGAGGACAAGCTCGTCCAGATCTACCGGTTTTACCATATAATCATCGATTCCCAGCTGGAAGCCTTTTTGCTTGGAGGGAAGGTCGTCCCTGGCAGACATGAAAAGTATGGGGATCCTCTGGTTCACCTTCCTCACTGTCCGGGCAAATTCAAATCCGTCGATTCCCGGCATCATAATATCTGAAATGATCAGGTCATAAAGCTGATTATACATTTCATCATAGGCTTCCCGGGCGCCCAGGCAGCCCTTTGCCTGAAAACCGCTGTCATTAAGATATGTACAGACGATCCGATTCAGTTTTTCATCATCTTCTACCACAAGGATGTGTATCATTTCCTTTCCTCCTTTTCTTTCTCTGATTGATAAGATACCCTATTTCTGTTTCCGGAATGTTTGACTTTTGTTTCTGAATTGTTAACTTTATAGAGACACCCCAGGCCATTCAGCCTGGGATACGCCTTTTATCTGCGCCTAAATATTTCCTGCAGACTCACAGCATTTGAAGTCCGTATCAATAGTATTGGCGATCACCTGAGCCTTAAATTTTCTTTCTCCGCACATTGACCCGGAATTTCCTCGGCATACATTTAAGTCTTCGGGAAGTACGAATTTGATGCATTTTACCTGGATGTCACGGCAGCCTGAAGAATGATGGGCAGGAATTGTCATGGTCTTTAATCCCCTCTGATGTTCCTTTCCATAACAGTCAACCTCTGTAAGGATGATCCCTAAAGCCACTCTTTTGTCCGGACACACGTTCTTGATGGTAAGATTCAGCTCCAGGATCCTTCCCAGCGACTCCAGATATACGTCCCCCAGATCTATCTCAGCAAAGTCCTTGCATCCTTCTATTTTGAACTCTACAGGCTTGGGGCATTTCTCCGGCTCCACCGGTTTCTCACAGTCTACGGTCACATAGGGTTCCGGGAAAGTCACCTTATTTCCGTTCTTATCTGAATAGGTAATAGAAGCATTCACAGGTTTTGACCCGGAGGTCTGGCCGATATGCTTAATATAAAATTCCAGAGAGGCCCCTTCATTTCCGGAAACTCCCAGCTCAGAAATCTTCCACTGAAGAGTTGTTGCGTTTATCATCTCAGCCGTGCCTTTGCTGGGAGGGTCTATGCTTACAATGGTAAAATCCGGATTTACCATTTCATCAATGACAATGTCAAGGGCCCCGGGCTTGGAGATATCCGCAGCTAAGTCTGCAAACAGATCCTCCAATTCTTCCTCGTCCGGAGTCACAGCCACATGAGAGGCATCCGGATCCGTGGCCCAGTCGTTAAGCACCTCCACGTCTATTCCATCGTCACCCAAAAGCCCGATGCAATAGATAATGATCCCTGCTGCCCTGGCCTCTGCCGCCACAGGGGCAGGCGGGGCGCCGGCTGTAGTTTTGCCGTCTGTAAACATAACAATGACTCTGGCATTGGAAGAGGCAGGATCAAAAAGCTGGATCGCCTTGGAAAAAGCATCTGCATGATTAGTCGCTCCCCCGGCCGCCAGGCCGTCTACCACGTTTTTTAAAGTATCTGTTGAAGTGATGAGTCCTGTATCTGCTGTGGCGATACTGGCAAAACTTACGATCCCCATATGGCTTCCCGAGCCGATATTCCCATCCTGAGCGCCGTCTGTGGACTCATCAATGATGTCGATAAAAGTCTTTGCTCCTGCTTTCATATTGGCAAGAGGGCTTCCTGCCATACTTCCGGAACGATCCAGCACCAGGACAATATCCGTAGGATTGGAAGAAATATCCGGGGCTGCTGAAAGTCCCAGAGTTACCTTTACAGTCCCGTGGCAGTCTATCTTTGAAACATCTATTTCTTTATTTGAGTTTGTGATACCCATAGATTTACCTCCATATTATGATCAAGGGCAGATCGTTTTGCCCTCAATCTCATAATATGTAGGAAATTTCCAGGGGACATAACTGTCCCCTGTTCAGTTCAGGAGAAAATCTTACTTCCTGCCAGCTCTGCAAATAACACATCTGTAATACCAGATAAAATAGACTGTATTCAGCACGATTCCAAAAACTGTTGCCAAAGGTGCCGCTGTCCCGATCCATGTCAGACTGGCATTTTCCTGAATACTCATAAAATAGGATACCGGAAGTCTTACCAGAAAGGTCTGGCACAGTCCCTGGAGCATAACAAACATTGTCTGGCTATGACCATTGAAATATCCTATAAAGCTGAAAGAAACAGCGGTCACTACGGCCTCCGGAGCAAAGCCCTTCAGATACTGAGCCGCCCGCTGGATCACTACAGGATCTCCGGTAAAGATATAAGCCATCAGATCTCCTCTGAGAAATGCAAAGACGCCGATAAAGATACCGATCACGCAGCCGATCCCTATGCCGGTAAACAGAGCTTTCCTGGCCCGCTCCTCTTTTCCCGCCCCTACATTCTGGGCGACAAAGGCAGACATAGTCTGCATCAAAGCGCTGGGCAGCAGCATAATAAAGCTGACAATCTTATTAGCCACTCCATATCCGGAAGATGCTTCCAGTCCAAGACGGTTGATAAATGCGCAGAGGGCCAGGAAAGAAAGCTGTGTCAGGATCTCCTGAAAAGCAATGGGAGCCCCCACCTTGACAAATTTCCAGATTTCCGGATTGATCCCGATATCCTTTAGGGTCATGGTAAAGGGCAGTTTCTGTCTCCGGATGATCGCCAGAGACAGAACCACGCTCACTGCCTGGGCCAGGACTGTAGCCAGAGCGGCTCCTGCTACGTTCATATCCAGGACCGCCACAAAGAAAAGATCTCCCACAATATTTACGCCGCAGGCAATAGCCACAAAAATCAGAGGAAGCCGGGAATTTCCCATGCCCCGGAAAATGCTGCTGATCACGTTATAGGCGACAATAAAGAAAATTCCCCCTCCGCAAATTCTCACATAAGTCACGGTCAGATCCAAAGCTTCCTCCGGAGCCTGCATAAGGATTGCCAGAGGTCTGGCAAAGATCAGCAGAACCGCCGCCAGAATCACAGACAGCACCGCAAAAAACCAGACTGCTCCTCCAATTACTTTCCCCGCCTTCTGATCCTCCTTTTCTCCTATATATCTCCCTATAAGGACCGTGATCCCCATGGACAATCCTGTCACTGTAAACACCACCAGGTTCACAATGTTGCTTCCTGTGGACACTCCTGAGATTCCTGCTGTGGTACCGAACCAGCCTACCACCAGGATATCCACCGCTCCGTACATGGCCTGAAGGATCAAGGCCCCCAGTACAGGAACCATAAATTTCAACATTTTCTTTAAAATATTTCCCCGGGTAAAATCATTTTTACTGCTTTCCATATCTTTCCCTCTCAAATTCCTGTGATAACCGATTGCTCCCTTCTGTGCGCTTCCACAGTTTTCCATGTATATATTTTACTATATTTGAATGAAATCCCACATATTTTTTTCAAATTTTCACTGTTCTGTGTTACAATTAGGCCTGGAAAATTTTTAACAACTCTGAAAGGTCTGATGAATATGAAAAATGTAAATGTACGCAAGCTTGCTCTGGCAGGTATCCTTGTAGCAGTCGGGATCGTATGCTCCCCCCTGTCTATTCCTGTAGGAGCTTCAAGATGTGCGCCCGTCCAGCATTTCATTAATATACTGGGCGGCGTCTTCTTAGGCCCCTGGTATTCTCTGGGAATGGCTTTTATCACCAGTCTTCTCCGGAATCTCATGGGCACAGGCACACTCCTTGCTTTTCCGGGGTCTATGTGCGGCGCGCTGATCTGCGGACTGCTTTATCAGTATACCCGCAGACTTCCCCTGGCTTATCTTGGAGAATTATTCGGCACCTCCGTGATCGGCGGGATCTTAAGCTATCCTGTGGCAGTGCTGCTCATGGGAAATTCCTGCGCAGTATTTGCCTTTGTCCTTCCTTTCTTTATATCCAGCTTCGGAGGGACCATTATCGCCGCAGTGCTGGTTACCGCCTTGAAACGGACCAAAGTGCTGGACGTTTATCTGGAAAAGTAAAGGAGGCTATCGCAAGTGCGACAGCCTCTACAGAAAACGGTTATATTTAACAAAATCTCATTTTAAGCGGTAATATTTATCATAAAGTACACTCATATAGCCGGGAATACCTTCCTTTTAATATCAAATATGTCTCCATGAGAGATATCTTGCCCACGCCGCAAGTCCGGCGCCGTGCATGAACTGTCCCTCAGCCACAAGTTTTCTGAACTGCTCTTCCGTCATCTCCTCTATCTGAATGATCTCTCCCGGTTCTCTGTGGGAATCTCCTGCTTCACCGCACTCTGCCGCAAAAAGCCAGATCTTCTCATTGGTAGATCCGAAAGATGGGTAGAATGCCCCGAGGGAATGCAGCTTCTTAACGCTGTACCCTGTCTCTTCCTTAAGTTCTCTTCTGGCCGCCTCATCCGGGGTCTCTCCCGGATCCACAAAGCCCCCTGGAAGCTCCCACTGCCAGGAGCATACAGGATAGCGGTACTGTCTCTGTAAAAGTATATTTCCATCCCGGATAGGAAGGATGCTTACCCCCTCCCTGATCTCCAGATAATCATAGGGCTGTTCATGGCCGTTCACACGCACACGGTCCTGAACGATCGTGAAGCGGCCTGCCTTCATCTTCTTTGACTCCAGTGTCTCAAAGGGTATTTTTTTCTCCATTTCAAGCCCTCCTAAAATACAATAAGGGGCCGGTCCCTCTAAGCAAAGGGGCTGCCCCCGATTTCAAACATTATCCGTATCTTTTATAAAAGTCCTGCCGCGCCGATCATTCCCGCGTCATTGCCCAGCACTGCCTCCTCGATCTCCGGCATATCTCCTTTTTCTCCGCCAAAGCACTCTTTTTTCACGATCTCGCGAAGGGGGGCAAGAAGGATCTCGCCTTGTCTGGAAATGCCGCCTCCCAGCAGCACAAGCTGGGGCCGGAAGATATTCACGATATTCACGATGCCAAGCCCAAGCCTGCGGATATACACATCCACCACTTCCTTCATGACCGGATCTCCTTCTGCTGCCAGAGCAAAGATTTCTCCCGGCTCCAATTCCTTTCCGGCAGCACGGCGTGCATCTCTCTTTAAGGCAGTCGCAGAAGCATAGGCCTCCAGGCATCCCCGCCTTCCGCAGGTGCAGGGTTCCCCGTTCTCCACGATAACCATATGTCCCAGCTCGCTTCCGCCGATTCCTCTTCCCTCATAGATTTCGCCGTCCAGAATGATCCCGCCGCCGACACCGGTTCCCAGAGTCAGCATAACCACATCGCTGCAGTCCTTTCCCGCTCCCGCCACTGCTTCGCCAAGAGCCGCACAGTCCGCGTCATTTGCGATCTCCACCGGGATGGGAAGATATTTCCCGATTTCCTGTGCCAGAGGCACTTCCTCCCACCGGATATTGTTGGAATAGCGGACAACGCCGTTTTTACGGTCCACGGTACCCGGGACGCCGATCCCCGCCCCCACACACTGATCCATGGCGATTCCATTCTTTTCCAGAAGAGCAAGCGCTGTCTCTCCGATGGTCCGGATCACTTCCTGGGCCGGACGCTCTGCTGCCGTTGGGATACACACAGAGTCGATCAGCTTCTGGTGCACGTCTACAAGGCCGATCTTCGTGTCCGTTCCTCCGATATCAATACCAATTCTGACAGGCGCCGCTTTCTCACGGATCGTGGTGATCAGGGCATCGCAGCTTCCTTCGATCACATAGGCGCCGCTCCCTGCAGGAAGGAACAGGCTGTCGCCTTTCTTATAGGATACCTGTGTGTCGTCATCTGAAGCTTCATCCTGCCCGCCGCAGGAAACGGTTCCCTCTCCGTCAAGGATCAGGATACTGACAAAGGACTCGTCTGAAACATTTCCTTCCATCCTGCGCATCATCCGTCCATCCAGATTCAGTTTATCCACAGTAAAATAATCGCAGTCCGCCACATGGGGATAGCTGCTCTTGCTCTTGATCAGGGGAACACGGTTGGTAACGGCAAGGGCTTTCTCGATATGGAGGTCGCGCTTTTTCCCGTCCTTTCCCACTCTTCCGTAATCATAGACCCGGTAAGTCACATTGGAATTCTGCTGGATCTCCGCGATCAGGATACCTGCTCCGATGGCATGGATCGTGCCGGACTCAATGAAGAGAACGTCCCCTTTCTGCACCGGCACCGCATTAAGCACCTCCAGAAGTGTATCCTCCTGGATTCTTCTGGCAAATTCTTCCTTGCTGATCTCTGTCTTAAAACCATAGTAAAGAAATGCGTCTTTCTCCGCATCCATCACATACCACATCTCGGTTTTTCCATACTGGCCTTCATTTTTAAGGGCATATCGGTTATCCGGATGGACCTGGATGGACAGATTCTGCTTTGCGTCGATGAATTTGATCAGGATCGGGAAATCACGGAACCTTCTGCAGTTGGTTCCAAGAACTTCTTTTCCCGCCTCCTCTATATATTGCTCCAGAGTCTTCCCCGCATATCTGCCGTTTACAATAGTGGACGGTCCGTCCGGATGGCAGGACAGTTCCCATGTCTCTGCAAGCACGTCGCCGTCATATTCTTTCCCGTACTCGTCCGCCAGCCGGCGGCCTCCCCAGAGATAGTCCTTACAGCTTGGTTTCAGTTTATAAACACTCATAATCTCCCTCCTGTTTTTCATTTTTATGCTTTTCTTTTACGTCTAAATTCCAGAACCGTTGGACCGGATCACATCCCTGTACCAGTACGCCGAATCTTTCAGGATGCGCTCCTGGGTCTCAAAATCCACATAGACAATGCCGAACCGCTCTGCATATCCTTTCTCCCATTCAAAGTTATCCATCAGAGACCACTGGAAATATCCCCGCAGGTCGATCTCATCTGCCGCCCGCTTCAGCTCATGGAGATATCTTGCCAGGAAATCGATCCGGTTAGGGTCATGAACCTTGCCGTCCAGTGAGACAGTATCATGGCATGCCATACCGTTCTCCGTAATATAGATCGGCTTGTGATACCGCTCATAAAGGAACTTCGGTCCCCAGTACAGGCACTCCGGCGTCACCGGCCAGTTCACTGCAGTTTTGCATATCCCGGCGCGCGGTCTGTTTCCTCCGGTCTTCCGTCCGCTCCCATACGGAACGCCCTGCCGTTGTAGATATTCTGCCCGTATACATCGATAGGTTCAGAGATAAGCCTCATGTCCTCCTCGGTGATCCTGGGAAGGTATTTTTCATATCTTACAAGTCCCTCTTCAGGGTAGTGTCCCAGCAGGACCGGATCTGACCACCATGCCACATTCCATGTCCAGTTGGAATCATCATCCTGCATAGAAAAATATTTCTGCCGCGCCGCCTCTACATCCTCCGGCCGGTCAGACGCCGGATAGATGATGCCGCTTGTAGGCGCATAGCCGATGGTCAGCGGCTGCTTTACATACTGTCTTAACATCTGTACTGCCCTGCCGTGAGCGCGAAGGGCATTGTGGGCCATTTCAAAAGTATCCCTCAAGGGGCATTTGAGCCCCGGCGCGTGAACCCCTGTCAGAAATCCAAGTCCCACAAAACACTGAGGTTCATTCAGCGTAAAGAAATGAGTTACCCTGTCGCTGAACCTCTCCCCGATAAGACGGGCATATTCCCCGAACCACTCTGCGATATCCCTGTTCATCCAGCCGCCTTTCTTGTACAGCTCATAGGGAAGCTCCCAGTGATACAGCGTGATGTAAGGTTCAATCCCGTTCTCCAGAAGTGCGTCGATCAGATCACTGTAGAACTGTATCCCCTCTTCGTTGACTCTTCCGGTACCTTCGGGAAGCACCCGTGACCAGTCAATAGAAAAGCGGTATGCTTTCAGCCCGATCTCTTTCATGATCTTCACGTCTTCGCGAAAGCGGTGATAGTGGTCACAGGCTGTATCGCCTGTATGTCCTCCGTACACTCTTCCCGGCTCCTTTGTGTACACATCCCAGATATGCATCCCCTTGCCGGTGCCGCTGACGCCACCCTCAATCTGATAAGAACTGGTGGCAGCTCCCCATACAAAATCCTTAGAAAATCCCATGGCAATTCCTCCTGTATGTCAAAAAATCTCCTGACTAATCTATCCTGTCCACGCAGGCGCCTGACCTTCTGGCTTTCCTGCCAGATCAAGAAATCACTCTGCCAGCCCTTCCACAGCTTTTGTCAGCGCATCCAGCTTCTCCTGTGCGTCCGCGTCATCTGAACCCTTTACACCGATGTAAAACTTGATCTTGGGCTCTGTCCCTGACGGACGGATGCAGCACCATGCGTCATTCTCCAGCTCAAAGTAGAGCACGTTTGACTTCGGAAGTCCTGTGGCCTTCTCTTTCCCTGTCCCACAGTCTCTTATAATATTTTCTCTGTAATCCCGGAAGCGCAGAACCTTCAGTTCTCCCACAGTATCCGGTACGTTTCTGCGGATCTGTTCCATCATGGACTGGATCTTTTTCGCCCCCTCCTGTCCTTTCAGGGTCACGGTGCAGAGTCCTTCCTTGTAATATCCGTATTTCTTAAAGAGCATTTCCATCTGACCGCACAGAGTGATGCCCTGATGTCTGCAGTATGCCGCCACTTCGCAGAGGGCCATTACTGCAACCACTGCATCCTTGTCTCTTGCATGGGTTCCCACGAGGCAGCCGTAGCTTTCCTCATAGCCGAACACATACTCATGGCTGCCGGACTGCTCGAAGAATTTGATCTGCTCCCCGATGTATTTGAATCCGGTAAGAGTCTCGATAAGCGTCATGCCGTACTCTTTTGTGATCTCCTTTGACATCTTTCCGGATACAATAGTGGTGACCACTGCTCCGTTCTCCGGAAGGGTTCCAAGAGCCTTTCTCTGGGAAAGAATATATTCCAGAATGAGCATGCCGGACATATTTCCGGTGAAGCTCATGTATTCCCCTGTCTTCGTATCCTTTGCATATACACCGAGACGGTCCGCATCCGGATCTGTGGCGAGAACTATATCCGCATCCACTTCTTTCGCAAGTTCCAGCGCCAGCCTGAACGCGTTTTTGTCCTCCGGGTTCGGGTAAGATACTGTGGGGAAATTCCCGTCCGGGAGCTCCTGCTCTTTGACAACATAAACTTTTTCAAATCCCAGCTCTTTCAGGATTCTCCTCACCGGAATATTTCCTGTTCCGTGAAGGGGTGTGTAGACGATTTTTAAGTTCTGTGCCTCCTGGCGGATGATCTCCGGATGGATGGCAAGAGATTTCAGCGCCTCGATATATTTATCGTCGATCTCTGATCCGATCACCTGATACAGTCCGGCTTTCTCAGCCTCTTCCCGGCTCATCGTCTTCACCTTTGCATAGTCTGTCACCCCATTGACCTCTCCAATGATCTGCTCATCCTTCGGGTATGTGATCTGGGCGCCGTCCTCCCAGTATACTTTGTATCCGTTATACTCCGGCGGATTGTGGCTGGCAGTCACCACGATTCCGGCTGTACATCCCAGCTCTCTGAGTGCAAAGGAGAGCATGGGAGTAGGACGGAGAGACGGGAAGATATAGGCTTTGATCCCGTTTGCAGCCAGGCAGAGGGCCGCTTCTTCAGCAAACTCAGGGGACATATTTCTCGAGTCAAACGCAATAGCCACTCCCTTTTTCTCTGCTTTTTCTTTCAGGATAAAGTTGGAAAGCCCCTGGGTCGCCTTCCTTACGGTATAAATATTCATCCGGTTGGTGCCTGCGCCGATGATCCCCCGGAGACCTCCTGTTCCAAATTCCAGGTCACGGTAAAATCTTTCCTCAATCTCTTTTTCATCCTCTGCTATATTTTTTAATTCGGATTTGGTGGCTTCATCAAAGTATGGATTTTCAAGCCACTCCTCATATCTTTTCTTTGCATCCATTTTACTTTTCCTCCTTTTCCGGCAGCGCTGACGATATATTTTCGGCCGTTCCTGCCGTCTTATTCTTTTATGCTGTAATCAGAGCCATCAGATAAAAGGGCTCTGCAGTCTCATACTCATCCTCAAGCACTCTGATCTCCACTGTATGTCTTCCCCTTTTTCCGTGGTGGAGCACCGGTTCCAGATACAGGCAGTCTCCCCAGTCTTCATCGAAATTTCCGTCCAGCAGCACAGGATGTTCCATGTCGCCGTCCAGGATCAGTTCCGCTTTTCTTGCAGGATGACGGATCGTCTTTCGGTACTGCACCGCGATACAGGACGCCTGGATTTCAAATAAGATCCGGTCGCCTGCCTTGTTCCCGATCCAGCCGTTCTTAAAGTGGTCGAGATGCCCTGTCTTTTCTTCTGTATCAGCCCGGAATCCGTCAAGCTTTGGACAGATCTCCCGGATCGTAAGCCTGCGGGCGTCCTCATAGGCGTTGTCCGTCATAGCTGAAGGGACAGGCTGTTCCGCCCCATCCTCCCATATGTGCTCTTTCACCTGTTCCAGATATGCCGTGATCTCCGCCGCCACAAGTCCGTGTCCCTTATCATTGGGGTGAAGCCCGTCAGGGGTGATCTCTTCTCTGGTAAACTCTCCGGCTTTCATCCTCTTCCATACTGTATCTCTTATACTCACATGAGGCAGATGATACCAGTCTCCCACATGATTGTGATACTCCTGGGCATTTTTTCCTGTATCGTAAAATACATTGTTAAGAAGCAGGAGGGCCGGTTTTGAACTCCATGTCAGCAGCTTTCGGATCAGTCCCTCATAGGTTTCCTGGAAAAATTCATCCGGATCGTCGTTTACGGAAAAATCCACCGCCACAAAATCCGGCTGATACATCAGCATATCCGTCACCACACGGGAAACTCCATAGTGAGAGGTGGTTCCGCCGATCCCTCCGTTTACATAAAGGAACACAGCTTTCGGGAAGGTCTCTTCCCACCACCGGAACACTCTGTAGGCATAACAATTCTCGTGCTTTGTGGCAAGGCTGTCCTGGGTAATAGAACCGCCGAAAAATCCGATTGTCAGTTCTTCACCTGCCTCCGCCCGTCTCATGCATGATTTCAGTCTGGTAAGATCTGGTCTGTTCATCTGTATTTCCTGCCTTTCTCCGGCGCCTTTTTCCTGAAGCACCAGTATTTTTCGATTTATTACCACTGGATATCCAGCTCCTCAATATACGCGCTCAGCTCTTCCGCCATCTCTTCAGCCTCTGGAATCCTCAGATGCCCCGGCGTTCCCCTTCCGTTTCTGCGGAACATAAAGTGCCGGATCTTCTCATCCTGCAGCCTGCCGCACACTTCATCAATAGACCGATCCCAGGACGGATCGTGCTCCAGCAGAGTGGTAATACACAGGATCCATGCATCCGGGTACTGGCCTCGTATCTTTTTCAGCAGTTCACCGTATTCTCTTCTCCAGCGCACAGAACGTGGACAGTTGTAGTCTTCTTTCATATAATCTTCCGGGTGATTGTCATTCTGGCCGATGGCAACGATCACCACCTGAGGCGTATACTGTGTGAAATCCCAGTCTGCCGCCGGGCCGAATGCCGGATTATAATGTATCTTGTTCCATGCGGTCTCCATCCCTATATAGTCCGGTTCGTTGAACCAGCCCGTACCGTCAAGAAGAGCAATGCCGCCCTGGGCTATGTCATGGATTTCCGCACCCAGTTTCCGGGCTGTCATCCACGCGTAAGAATACCAGCTGTTGGAATACTGTCCGTTATGCTCCGGGTCCGGTTTTCCCACATAATCCACAGCCTCCGACACCTCGCCTGCCGAAACCGAATCGCCGTACACTTCGATCCTGCGCCGGGGTCTTTTTGGCGGATCAAGAATCTCTGCCCCGTCTTCTATCTCAAATCCCAGGAATGCCGCCTCGTGACAGGAATCCTGCCGCTTAAACAGAAGCACCTCATGAGAACCGTCTTCTGTCGTCTGATTTACGGGGATTTCAATAACAGCTTCCCCCTCATCCGGCAGGCGCAGCTTTGTCTGCTCCCCGTCCAGGATGCATCCGAGATAATTGTCCCAGTATACTTTTTTATTTCTCACATATACTTTCAGTGTGTCTCCTGTAAACCACATCCCCACCGAGGTGCAGGGGAATACGAACACAGGAGCATTCCGGTCACTCCAGTCAATCCTTCCGCTGTACTGAAGTTTCTCATGCTCTGGCGTGATCAGCATTTCTTGCCTCCTTTTCTCCGGGAAATCCAGTCTCATAGTCTTTTTTATTTTCTATCTCCTCAGAAATATATTTCCGGAAGATTCTGTTCAAAAAAACAGAATTGATCCTTGCTGTAAGAGAAAATCCAACAGCTACATAAACAGGCACGGCAAGAGCCATGGTTACGCTTCCAAAGGCAATGCAGGCCACTGGAATCCCGTTAAGAGCCAGCATTATAACTGTAAACGGAAAATGTCTGACAGCCATATATCCGGCATTCTTAAATATATTTTTCACGGTATTTTCGAAACGGGCCTGCACAGCAAACACGTAGGCAAACAACATTCCCCATATGAGAGTCAGTGCACCTATCGCTACATTAAGCAGGCTCCACATATCTTTTGCCACCATCAGGTCGAAAGTGAGCAAAATGCCTGAAGCAAGCATGATCACCCAGATTTCTGTGCTTTTTTTCCATTCGTCTTTCCACGCAGAGAAATATTCTTTTACTATGTAAATGCACTCTTTTCTCTCCATCCGCAGTGTCACCCGATACATAGCAGAAAGGGACATCCCCATAGTCGCCACTGGGATACTGGTTATAATAAACAACACATTCAATATAAGGATATCTCCAACTCTTCCCATAAATCCGAAAAAAGGATTGTCAATTCCAAATCTTTTCATTTTTTCATCTCCTAATGATTTTCGTTTTCATTTAATACTAAAATATAAATTTTTTATTTTCGGATAAAGTCAAGAAAAGCCCGGCATTCTTCCTCATGCTGTCCGGTATCCGGGAAAGCAAGGAGAAGAGTTTCTCCTGTCTTATTCTCCAGATACCCTGAAAGTATTGTATTTTCCACATCTACCGCTGTAATAGCTCCTTTCTCCTCATATAAAGTAAAGCCTTCTGTGTTCCAATTTTTAAGGTTTCTGAAAACTCCTCCCAGATCTCTGCAGTATTTATAAAAGCTTTCAGGCAGAACCACTGCATCCAACTCTCCATTCTGCCATTTAAAGAAAAACTTTTCATAAGAGCTTTCATTAATTCCTTCCAGTTCCAGATTTCCATAGGCTATATTGAAATCTGAATTGATCTCCATCCGTCCCTCGTCAATTCCTGAATCTGCAGAAAAGTCTTTTTCTATCTCTTCATCTCTAGTAAAATTTATTTCCTGGTTCACCAAAGCACATGTAAAAAGAGGAGGTTCTTCCCTGAATCCAAAATGTATAATAAGAAAAAGAATCAGGCATACAGCTGCGGCCATTCCCAGTATGTGATACCAGTAATATGTCAGAATATATTCCGCTCTTTCCCGCCAGTCCATTCCAGCAGTGTGTTCTCTGATTTCCCGGATATAATGTTTCATAGTCATCAGCCTCTCCTGATCCTTTTTTAGATTTCTATTTTATATTTGTCTGTTTTTAAAAGAGCAGCGGTCTTGAACTGGTGCTTTCCTGGCCGCTGCCTTGCTCCTGCATTAAAAGCCCTACTGATTTTTCTCAGCTTTAAGCAGCTCCATATTTCTATCAATCAATCTACATCTCTGTTTTACACAATCTGAGGATCTTAACGGATCCTTCGGTGTATGGAACAGATAATCTTCCATCTTGTCTATGGTAGTGGTTGCCACATGCATCCTTGTGTCACAGGATGCATAATAAATATAGATATCTCCATTTTCTCGCGCAATGGCTCCATTTGTAAACACGACGTTGGAAACATCGCCTACCCGTTCAGATCCAAGAGGTACAAGAAATACACCAGAAGGTTCTGCGATCACCTGATCCGGATCTTCAAGATCCGTACCGAATGCATAGAGCACATACCGCAGTCCCGCCGCTGTATTCCGTACCCCGTGGGCAATGTGGATCCAGCACCGTTTTCCTTTAATGGGTACAGCTCCTGCGCCGTTCTTAGCCTCGGTTAATGTATGATAAATTCGTCTGCTGATAATCTTTTCTTCATCAATCACAGCATGCTCAATGTCATCACAAAGGCCAAATCCGATTCCTCCGCCTGATCCGGTTTCAATAAAGCCATCCATAGGCCGTGTGTAAAAAGCATATTTTCCGTCCACAAATTCCGGATGAAGGGCTACATTTCTCTGCTGAGGAGAACGAAGTGTCTTTAAATTATCCAAACGCTCCCATGTTTTCAGGTCCTTTGTACGAACGATTCCTGCCGCTGCCACTGCCGCCGAAAGATCCGGGTTTTCCTGATCCTTGCTTTCGGAACAGAATACACCATAGATCCAGCCATCCTCATGTTTTGTAAGCCTCATATCATAAACATTCGTCTCCTCCGGACAGGTATCCGGAAGCACGACAGGATAATCCCAAAAATGAAAACCATCAATTCCGCTGTCGCTTTCTGCCACTGCAAAAAAGGATTTTCTATCATTCCCTTCCACACGGACGACAAGATAGTATTTCCCGTTCAATTCTATGGCTCCTGAATTCATTACCGCATTGATACCAAGACGCTCCATAAAACAAGGATTTGTCTCTTTATTCAGATCGTATCTCCAATGAACCGGAGCAAAGTCTCTTGTCAGCACAGGGAATTCATATCTGTCATAAATCCCGTTATAGAAGTCCGTCTTACAGTTTTTTCTTTCTATCAGCCGGTCTACCTTAGCCTTTTCTACATAATACTGTTCATGTAACATTTTCTATCCTCCTGATAACTTCCATACACATCCTTCCATTGTGATACGGGCATTTCCATGGTTCTACCAAAGGTTTTTCAAGAGGCTTTCCTTCCTGATTCACTGCCCAGAACCATTCGGATCCGGCTCTGTGGTCCACTATTCTCTCTTTGATATATCCCCAGATATCTTCTGCAGCCTCCAGATATTCTTTATGATCCGGAGTTCTCTGCCATCCATTAAGAAAGCCTACCACTGCTTCTGCCTGAACCCACCAGACTCTCGTAGTATCTACAATGCCATTTTCTGCTTCGTTTACAAGGGAATTGCCGATGTATGCACGCTCATAGATATTTTGGGTAATCTCTTTTGTAATAGGGTGCAGCCGTTCCTTGTATGCCGTATCTTCTAAGATATCCAGTCCCCGGTCTACCAGCCATGCTGTTTCAATATCATGTCCGTAAGAATATAGATCAATAAGACTATTCCATGTTCTGTCAAAAAACACTTCCTGTCTTCCCAGATCCCGGTTATAAATTTTCTTTTCCACCAGATCCAGCATAAATTTTATACTTTCTCCTACTTCCGGAGCTTTTGTCACACGGTAAAGCTCTGTATAAGCCTCAAAAACATGGAGGAGGGTATTCATAGTTTTTTCTGCCATAACTCCGTTTTCTGAAAGCTTGTCATTCTCCTCCGGTTCAAACCGGATGTTAAAGGCTTCCAGATATCCATAGTCATCCTTACATCTAGTCTCAATCAGATGATACAGCTCCCATGCCAGTTTCAGTGCTTCCTCATTTCCTGATGCATCGTAATAAGAGGACAGGGCATAGATGGCAAAGGCCTGGTTATAGGTATGCTTAGTTGTGTCTTCTGGCTTTCCTTCATAGGTAAGAGACCAGTAAATACCTCCGTTTTCATGGTCCACACATCTGTCTTTTAAAAATTCCCATCCATGTTCTGCCTCCTGGAGGAGGCTTTCCTCCTCCAGGAGCAGGTAGGCGTTAGAAAAAAACCACAGGATCCGGCTGTTCAGGATGCAGCCTTTGACAGCCTTTTTATCCAGTTTCAGGTCATAGCCAAGCCATCCGTAATATCCGCCGTATTCCTCGTCCCTTAAGTTTTTCCAGAATGGGATGATCCTTCCTGTCAGATGACTTTTTACATCTGATGCAAATGTTCTGATGTCCTGCATAATTATCGTCTTCCTATCTCTGAATCACTTTCCCTTACCACAGAATGCTCTTTAATATAAGAAACCACCTCATCTGCTGTGGTAAACGCAAGTCCTACATAAGAGTCTGCCGCGCCATAGTAGATAGCAATTCTTCCAGTAGCTCCGTCGTGAATGGTAGCACATGGAAAAGTTACATTCGGTACAAAGCCTCTTTCCTCATACCATTCCTCAGGTGTGAGCAGAAAATTCTCACAGCGGTATTTCACTGCAGAAGGATTGTCAATATCAAGAATAGCGCCTCCAATACTGTATACATAACCATTACATGTGCCGGTCACACCATGATAGAAAAGAAGCCATCCTTCACTTGTCTCAATAGGCGCAGCGCCTCCCCCGATCTTTACAGACTCCCACCATTCCGGGCTTTTTCCCATAACATGGCGGTGTTTTCCCCAATAGATCATATCCGGACTCTCTGAAAGAAAGATATCTCCAAAAGGTGTATGTCCACTGTCACTTGGTCTCGAGAGGAGTACAAAATTTCCATTTATTTTTCTTGGAAAAAGAACCGCATTTCTGTTAAATGGAAGGAATGGATTCTCCAATCTTGTAAAGGTCTTAAAATCGGTTGTCTTAGCCATGCCGATGGATGCCCCATAGAAGTCCTGGCACCACATAATATAATAAATGCCCTCCACTTCTACAAGTCTGGGATCATATGCATATACAGGCATGAAATCCCTGCCTTCTTCGTCTTTAAACGGAATCTTATTTTTTTCAAAATCCCAGTGGATACCATCAGCGCTTCTCCCAAGATAAATATATGGGATCCCGTTAATCTGCTCTCCTCTGAAGACTCCGATAAATCCATCCTCATAGGGGATTACCGCACTGTTAAAGATACGCGCCACTCCTTCTACCGGATTACGTCCGATTACCGGGTTTTCACTGTATCTCCACAGAGGCATCCATGTCTTTGCGTGTGCAGGGCGTTCCTGCCAAGGCATATTGGGTACATTGCTGCCAATAATTTTCACATTGCTCATAATAACCTCCATATAGTAAGTTTCTGTGCTCTAGCCTTTTACCGCTCCTGCTGCCATTCCTCCATACACCTGTTTCTGGAAGATCAGGAACAGGATAAAAATAGGAATAATGGTGATCAGCACGCCGGCGCAAATATAGTTATACTGGTTTCCATAAGGTCCTGTAAACGCATACAGGGCTGTGGATATAGTTCTTAATTCTTTTGTCTGTAAATACAAGTTGGACATGTAATACTCGTTGTACACACTTACGCCCTTTAATACTAATGATGTCACAATAGCAGGTTTCAAAAGAGGAAACAGTATCTTGAAAAATACACCAAAATAAGTGCAGCCATCCATAATTGCAGATTCATCAAGGGATACCGGAAGATTCTCGAAAAACTGCAGAAAAATATAGATAGAAATAATATCCGTACCCATCAGCACGATCATATAGCCATACAAATGGTTGATAAATCCTAAGGAATACATAATCTGATAAACAGTTACCTGTGTAGCGATTCCCGGAATCAGTGATGCAAACATAAACAGATTCTGGATCAGGCCATTGCCTGGGAACTTAAACCGGTTCAACACATATGCCAGCATAGCGCTGATAAAGATAGAACATGTCAGAACCACTACAAGAACGATTGCTGTATTCGCAAATCCCCGAAGCATATTTGCCTGGTTAAAAGCAATAGAAAAATTTTCAAACATCCACTGGGTAGGAAGATCTAAAACTGATGTAGCATTATATTCATCTGTCGTCTTAAAGGCAGTGAATACACACACGATAACCGGCAGCAGAGAAATAATTGCCGCTCCGATAAGCATCACATATTTAAACACTGTAAAAAAGATAGATCCTATTTTCATCTGCCGTTTCATGCTGTCTCTCCTCCTTTCCCATTCTGGACCATTTTTTTCGCCGCTTTTTCTGCCCTTTTTCTTTTTCTCACTGCTGCCTTAGATTCATCAGAAGTCCCGTCATCAAAGGCGTATTTGAAAAACAGTTTCTGGGCTACAGTGCAGACGATAATAATAGCCAGCAGCACAATAGCCATTGCGCAGGCAAGTCCTACCTTCTGATTTTCATGGGCAATACGGTTCATGATCACAAAATAGGTGCCAGTCCCCATTGTACCGTTCGTAATAACATATGGAGGCTCAAATGCACTCAGAGAACCGCTGATGGAAAGAATCAGATTCAGCACTACAATAGATTTAATACTGGGGAGGATGATATAGCGGAACTGATGCCATTTATTTGCGCCATCCAGAGATGCAGCCTCATACAGATCAGAATCCACTGACATCATAGCACCCAAAAACAAAACCATATTCTGGCCTGTATATCTCCATACAGAAGTTGCCGCAAGAGCGATATTGTTGATCTTTTGATCCTGAAGCCACATAGGGATATCCTCCAGATTCATCCCTAACATCTGAAGCAGAGAATCAAGGACAAAACCTCTTGCATAGAAAAATTTAAAAATAAATCCCACTGCGATACCGCAGATCAGATAGGGAAAGAACATCGCGCCTTTAAAAAAGCTGGCCCCTTTTACTTTGAACACCATCAGGGACGCAAAAAACAGCGCCAATGCCAGCTGCACTACCGCGCCTCCCATATAGTAAAGGCTGACAAACAGGGAACCAAAAATATCGTCTCTCTGGAATACATCTATATAGTTCTTAATGCCTACAAACGTTCTTTCCCCGATATATTTCATATCGTAAAAACTGAACTGTACCATTTTTATAAAGGGTACATAAGTAAAAACAATCAAAAGGAGCAGCGGAATAAACATGAACAGAATGATCACTAAAGCTTTCTGTCCTTCTCTCCTTTTCATCAGTTCCATTAAACTCCTCTTTTTCTTCGGAACTACTGCTTCCTGTTTACTCATAATATTCTCCTCTCTTGATTAAGAAAAGGCGGCCGCAAGACCGCCCTTTCCTGTACGCCTTACATGTTGACGTCCACACCTAACGCTTCCTGAGCAGCGGACCATTGAGAGTTCCACTCGTCAATTACTTCGTCTAATGTTTTGCTGCCATACAGTGCGCACTCCAGAAGGTAGCAGTTTGGATAATCGTCATTGTTGATTCCCACTTCACTTTGATTATTTACATCGTTAAATAATGTTTCTTCTCCTTCTGCAGGCGGATTATCTGACAACAGTTCTACTCCTTCGAAATCAGCCAGAGCTTCCGGAAGGTCTTCTCCCTTAAGCGCCGGGATGCTTCCTTCATCCTCATATATAGAAGATTCTTCAATAAGCCATTTCAGATAGACCATTGCTGCGATCTGATTATCACTGTCGGCCTGATTATTAATGCCAAATGAGTAATTCCCGCCTGCCCCGGCATACTGTTTTCCATCCACTGTAATTGGGAAAGGCATATATCCTACATCCTCCGGTGTATCACCTGCGTCTTTACACTGCTGAACCGCCCAGGAGCCAAGTACCATTGTGGCTATCTCTCCGTTATTGATCCTGGTCTTAGACGATTCCCAATCGCTGCTGGCCGGATCTTCTTCAACAAGTTTTCTGGCCACTGACTCATAGCAGGTGTAATAAACAGCATAAGGGCCTGTCATATCTTCCTGTTTCGCAAAAGGATCTTTCATGTGTACAATGTCATGGTTCATAAAATCCGGATTGCCAGTTGCAGCAATTCCAATGTAAGCATCCCATGCTCCCATTGGCCATCCTGCCGAAAAATTGGTGTAAAGAGGAATCGCATCTGTATTGTCTTTAATGAGCTGAAGATCATCCAAAAACTCATCCGGTGTCTTGGGCAGCTCTGTAATTCCTGCATCTGCCCAGACTTTCTTGTTATATACTACTCCATTTGCTGTACCGCCGTTAGCGATTCCATAAACCGTTCCGTCATAAGTTTTCTCAGAAACAAAATTGTAAATAGGATCCAGTGTGTCAAAGTCTCCAAGAGGAGTAAAGTAATCACCAAGTTCGCTTTTGTCCACACCTGTAGGAATAAAACACAGATCTCCCCAATCTCCGGTGGTCAGACGCAGTGTTAAAGATTCTTCATAATCTGTAACGGCTTCATACTCTACTTTGATGTTTGGATACAGTTCCATAAACTCTTCTGCATATCCTGCATACACAGTGTCCACGATATCTGTCCTATTGGTCAGCACCTTAATGGATGCCTCGATATCCTGATAATCCTCACCTACTGTAATCTGGTCAATAGTAGGGATCTCCTCGCCGCTGGAAGAGCTTTCTGTGTTGTTACCGCCTCCATCGCCGCAGGCTGTCAGTGAAAATACCATTGCTGATGCCAGAGCCAGTGATACTCCACGTTTTAAAGTTTGTTTTTTCATTCTTTTTTCCTCCTTTTTAAGTTATTTTAATCTTATCATTAATCTTTTTTAATTTCAATATTTAATTCTGTTTTGTCGTCATTTCTACCATTTAAACAGTTTTAAAGGTATTTTTTTATATAGATTTAACACAGTTTTTTCGAATTACCTCCAAGATTAAATAATTAATATCCGTTTTAATTAACTTAAATATCTTT